>DAIPMC010000036.1:0-22130 GCA_036768895.1 Prevotella sp.
TCCCTACCCGATGCACGTGAATTCAATTTAACTTTAGTGCTTGTAAAATCAGGTAGGCAAGTTCTTCTTCAATAGGTTTAAAAGGTTCCCGGCGAGCGAAAGATCCAAAATAATGAATACATGTATCATACCATTCTTCCGCATTCTGTATCTGCAGATACAGCAGTTTATCAACGTGCTCCCAACGCTGTGGATCCACGTATTTTCTCATCATTTGCCAGATATGCCTGTATCTGATAACCTGCATTACCCCATCTCTGTATTTACTCTTAAGCTCTGCCCATAAGGTCAGCCCATCTTTCATCCGGTAAGTCCAAGGTACGTGGTGAAACCAAAGAAGATACCTTTCCGGACAACTTTCAAGATGATCATACATCGAACGGTATGGTTCTCGATACTGTTTCACCGCTCCTGTACCTGTAGAAGAACGGTTAAAACCAATACCCAGACTATCAGCCTTATCATAATATACAGGACACCATTCTATCGGATAATTTGGGCGGAAGCCATCAGGTTCCGGTCCGTAATGATTATCAAATCTGAAAATATGATGCAGACCGAGCGGCATCATGTAATTAACACAAGCCTCACGACTTGTCATCATTACGGCCGTCATTGATTTCATGAACTTAGGATTATCACTGAACGTTTGAGCCAGCCATTCTTGCGCGATCTCTTTCGGATCAGCTTTTTCACCCTCCCAAGCCATCCGGCCAAACGCATACCAATTAGCTTGAGAAAAAGGATGGCCACACCAGTTTGTATCATTGCCAATATTCGATACACCGGCAATTCCTTCCAGTCTATCCGGATTGACAAAAGAGAAGAACTCTTTCCACATCGTCCCCAGATAAACTAAATGCTTGCTCTGCCCGGTATACTCCTGGGTAATCTGCAACTCTGCCATCTGACGGGTATGCTTCATACAATCAAAAATCGGAGCATACGGCTCACGGGGCTGGAAATCAAGCGGACCATTCTTGCTCTGTAGAAAGACATTTGAGTCAAACTTGCCATCCAGATCCTTGAATTCACTTACAGCCTGCATCACACGATCCTCGCCTTTATGGTTAGCTCCATAAACAAAACTTCTCCATATAACTATTCCGCCATGAGGAGCAAGGGCATCAGCCAGCATATTAGCTCCATCAGCATGAGTTCTACCATAATCAGAAGGTCCAGGTTGCCCCTCAGAACTGGCCTTTACCAGAAAACCTCCGAAATCAGGAATCAGGGAATAAATCTCCTTTATTTTTCCCTTCCACCAGTCAATCACATTCGGATCCAATGGATCTGCTGTATCTGTAGCACCGAGAGCCTTCGGCGAACCAAAGTTCACAGACAGATAGACACGGATGCCATACGGCCGGAGGATATCTGCGATTTTCTTTACCTGCTTCAACCACGGCATTGTCAAGATCTGAGGAGAAGCATTGACATTGTTCAATACAGAACCATTGATACCTATCGAAGCATTAGCCCGGGCATATTCACGGATAATCACTGGGTTAAAGTGAGGGAAGAAAATACTTTTCCCTGCATATCCCCTCTCAACGCTCCCATCCAGATTATCCCAGTGGTCGAGAATACGATACTTTAGAGCCGGCCTCCCCCATAACTCCCGTTTATCTGAAAAGTTTCCGATAGCCTGATCACGCAATAAAGCATACGCCCCATACAGAAATCCTATATCCGCCTTGGCAAACAAGGTATCTTTTCTAAAATGAAATAGGCTTGAATGATCATTAGTATATTTCAAGTATATTTTCCTACCTTTATAATACTTCCGCAGTTCCTCCTTTGCAATGCTTAACGTAGCCGACATCTTCCGAGGCATAATGACCTCAGCTGTACCAATACGATCATATCTCAGCCACAGTTGATGTCCATCCTCTGCATTAATCCAAAGGCTGAAAACCAATAAAAGACAAAACAAGATACCTTTCTTCATGATCAAATATTTTCATGATGATTTACATAATATTCCTTAGGAGTGACCCCAAAGTGTTTTTTAAATGCTGTAGAGAAATGCGTCTGGTTGTTAAATCCCACAGCATACGCCACCTGAGTAATATTCACATCCCCTTTTACTATCAGTCGGGCAGCCTGTTCCATTCGAAGGTTACGGATGAATTCTCCAGTAGAAATACCGGTAATCTCCTTCATTTTACGGTGAAGTTGCGCCCGGCTGATTCCGACATCTACCGTAAGTTTTTCCACGTTGAAATCAGGATTACTCAAGTTCTGGTTTACACATTTCATGATACGGTCCATAAGCAGATCATTATTCCCCATCACTTCCACTTTCTCCACTTTACCAGTCTGATCCTGGGCACCAGAGAATTTACCTCTTAACCTACGGACATTACTCACCAGATTGTCAATAAGAATATGAAGTTCTTCCATACTGAAAGGTTTAGCCAGAAAAGCATCAGCCCCCTTCTTAAATCCTTCAAGTCTGTCACTTACCTCACTTTTTGAGGTAAGCAAGATAACAGGTATATCACTGATATTCGTATTTGTCTTAATACTCTTGAGAAGTTCTATGCCATCCATTTCCGGCATAATAATATCACTGATGACCAGATCAAAATTACCCACCAGCAGTTTCTTAAGAGCATCTTTTCCATTACGAGCAGAATCAAAGTGATACCATTCCCCAAGTTCACTGGTAATATAACCCGCGATTTCCGGATCATCATCCACGATAAGAACATTAAAATTCTTACGAGCCTGTAACTTCTTTAATACCTTCGTATCTGTTTTATCCATCACATCAGTCATGATCTCCTCGGGTTTCAGATGAGCATTCCCCAAAGGTATGGATACATCAAGACAAGCTCCACGCTGCCCGTCAGTACGATCATACGCCGATATTGAACCACCGTGCATTTTGACAATAGCCCTGCAGAGGTTCAGTCCAATGCCTGTTCCTGCTATATGCAAGCTACGCGCATTAGATCCCTCATAAAATCGTTCAAAGAGTTTTTCTGTTTTTTTCTCTTTGAATCCCAGACCATTATCCATTACCCGCATGTACATATTCTTATCATCCTTACTCAAGATGACATTAATTTCTCCACCATTAAAGGTATATTTGAACGCATTTGACAGTAAATTGGATACCACTTTATCAAAATTGATACGGTCTATCCAGGCTTCAATATCAGATTGTTCACTAACCATACGAAATTTGATTTTCCTGTCATTAGCGTTATATTGATAAAGAGAACAGATTTTCTGTACAAAATCTACCATATCCGTTTTCTGGCATTGAAGGCGCATCTGCTCCTTATCAATCTTCCGTTCATCCAGAATCTGATTAACCAATAACAACAGACGTTGTGCATTACGGTCAATGATATTCAGATCATGCTGATCCTCCTTGTTTGTCAACCGCTTCTCCAGTTTTTTAAGTGGCCCGAGGATAAGGGTCAACGGCGAGCGGATATCATGTGTAGCATCTATAAGAAAACGCATCTTCTGCTCATCAAGTCTGGCCCGTCCTCTTCTTTTATAAGTACGAAACAAGAGCAGAAACAGTTCTGCAATGATTGCCAGATAAATAAGCCAAGCCAGAGGCGTACTATACCATGGATTCTTAATGATAACTGTTATAGTCTTGGAGGCTGAAAAACACATACTGTCACTGAAAGCCCTTACCTCAATAACATACTTACCAGGTTCCAGATGGTTGAACGGTATAGCGTTTACACCTTCTCTCGTCGACAACCACTTTCCATCATTTATGCGGTATTGGAAACTAATATCATCAATATTCTTATAAGTCAGCAAAGAAAATTCCAGTGTGAAAGAATTCTGGGAATACGGAACTTTAAATTTATCTTTCTGACAATCCAAGGATTGCCCGTCCACGATAAAATTGGTAAGATAGACATTTCCCAATTTCATTCTGTTCTTGTTGACTTCAGCAGGGTAAAAGGTTGTTATTCCATCACCGATTCCAAAACCCGAGAAATCATCAGTACAATGAAGCACAGCTCCCTGGACATACTCATGAGCTGTCAATCCATTACCATTGATATGGCCAATGAACCGGTTCTTCTTTCTGATATATTGCCAGATACCCATCGTCGTACTTACCCATATATCATTTTTCCGATCTCTTATGATTCCACAGATCTGCTTATTGCGAAGAACTTCAGAGTGTGGGAACAAACTCACTTTCCGGTTCTTTACAGAATAGAGATAAAGTCCTCCATCAGTTCCGATAATGATATCTCCATTCTTATCTTCACAGAGATAATCAGCCTGCACATCTGCCATAATCCTTGACCAGCCAAAGTGATCAAACCGATAACTATTCGGATCCAGACAACAAACACCATTAGAAGTTCCGATCCACAACAATCCACGATGATCGAAACTCATGGCCCTGATCCAGTCATTACATAAATGCCCATGGGGAAAGTGCTGAGTCATATTCAGGACCTTCACTTTTCCTGTATTACTGTCATAGATATACAATCCCTTACTGTAGACAGAGATATAAAGCCGCCCATCTCCGTCATCCGCAATACAATAAATACCCGCACTGGCAAAAGTCAATTCCCGCTTGGAAACTCCTGTCATAGGATTATAGCGATACAAGGCATTACCGGTTCCTAACCAGTATGTTCCTTTCCGATCACGGTAAATGATAGTTGTGCCAGTCGGTGATTTAGGATGACTAATGATTTTCCCCTTCCTGTCAAAACAATAGATGCCACTGTTTTGCACCGTACACCAAGTCATACCATGATCCCCAACTGCCAAAGAAGAAACACTGCTTCCTATAGAATGGTTCTGATCCGAAAAACTCCAACTGTGGAAGGATGTTCGTTCATTGTTGACCAGATATAATCCCTTCTTATAACAGCCTATCCAGATATTCTGATCCTTGTCCTCCATCAGGTCCGTTACATAGGAGGTTCTTAAATCGAATCGGTCTTTATTAGGAACAGAAAACGGCTTGAATATATGCTCTCCTTTCCGTGCCATTAATACTCCACATTCAGAAGTGCCAATATATAAATTTCCTTTATGGTCAAATGTTGCACTGTTAATCGTAATATTACCCTTATAAGGACCGAAATCATAGCCTGCATCGTAAAGTTTTCCTGTCCTGTAATCATAGATCTCTATACCATACATGCAAACGATAAACAATTGATTTCTATGAGATTGGAAAAAATCAACAGGAGCACCAAAGAGTGATTTATAATGCTGTGCACTTAGATAACATCCATTTTGCATATATCTGTTAATCGTTGACAGATGACTTGCTTGCCACAATGTTCCACGGTTATCCTCATAAATATGAGTGAAGAATATATCAGAATCCTTCCGTGCTGTCCCCATCCTATTTACTATTCTATTTTTATCTCTCGGAACGGCATAGAGCCCGAAGCCCGCCGTACCGATAAGAACATCACCCTTATGATTCTGAATAAGGGAATATATACGAGGATTCCGTTTATCCGGAAAAGGATAGCGCATGAAATGATTATGACTATAATCATAACTCATCAGTCCCTTTGCACTGCCAATCCATAATTTACCACTTTTATCAACAAGAAAAGTTGAAATCGTATTATCTGTAATTGATGTGGTATCCTTATCATCATGAAGATAATTGATAAATCTATAACCGTCAAAGCGGCTCAGGCCATAATCTGTCCCCACCCATACAAAACCCTTATGATCCTGTATGATGCAATTTATAAGACTACTTGGAAGTCGGTCTGAAGTATATAATTGTCCACTGTCGGCCTTTGCTAAAAGGACCATAGCCAGACAGACAACTATTAATAACTTATTTTTTATGTTTTTCTTGATAAGGAACATGATATATGAATTTAATAAAAGGAAAAGGTCTACTCTATTTTCTCATTACCCGAGGTGATTCTCTTCCGAAAAGGAATTGGGGTTGATATCCATGTCTGTTGACAATCAGTTTTTCAAAGACAATCCCCGGATCTACAGGATGGATAGTCAGTGTATGACTTCCGTCTGATGTTCTCGGTAAAGGAATCCGGATAATACTCTCCACGACCCTTCTTGCCACAGTTGGATAATAAAAGGTATAAATGTTTTTCGGATCTTCATTAAGATTTCTGTTAAAGTTTACTTCTACCGGTATACCACCGTCTAGAGATACTGTAAAGACCAGTCCTCCCTTATGCAGGAAATCAAGTGTACATTTCGTAATCACATGAACATCTACAGAATCCTTTCCATTACTGTTCATGCAGAACACATAAGTAAGTAAAGCACTATCCGTAGCCGCTGTATAGGGTTGCAGGGAGATACCACTGAGCGTACGCCCCATATAGGGAATAACCGTCCAACGGGCATCCTGAGCATTTTTTCGATATTGCGCATGCTCTGCTTCCATGACAACATATCCCGAAGTGTCCTTAAAGATAAAATCTGCCGGATCTGAATCCGATATGTAATAAACTTTTGGTAATATATCACGAGGAAAATTATCATTCCAACCGGTATATCCAATATGTTTCTGAATCATCATCCCATCCCATTTTCCACCTGCAATCTCTTTGTTGTACTGCCGGCAAAGCAAACTGTCACGAAGAAAAGCCTCTTTCGTGTTCTGAGCCCAGTAATTACAGGAAGGATCACCGATAGAATACAGATAATGGTTCATGGCCTGGGCATAATACATTTGATAGATATTGCATACAGCCTGCACAGGAAAAAGGATAAGTTCCCTATAAGCATCCCTATATTCAGGTTTCAAAGAAATAAACTGTCTCAATGCTTCAGTCTCCAGCTGCATATACTGATTGGCAACAAACCGCCATTCACCTGCTTTCAGATTATAGGTATCCTTGTCCAGCATTTCCACTGTACTTCTGCCTGAATATTTACCTTGAAGGTTCAATATTTTTGCAGCTTCGCCAGCCTGGTCCTCACCAAATTGCTGTGCACAGAAATCCCGTGTGTACTGCATGATATTCGAAGCTGTATATTTACGGGGATTCCAAGCCATGTGCATAAAGAAATCTATCGGGAACTCCATCGGTTTCAGATCGCCGACATTAAGAATCCACATCCGGTCTACACCATAATCGTATGCCAGGTTAAGTTGTTCCCATATATTCTGTATAGGTGTCACATTGAGCCACTTACTGTTTCTTGGAGCTCCGACATAATCCACATGATAGTAGAGTCCCCATCCTCCCTTGCGTTTCCGCTCTTTAGAATCAGGCACACGTCTCACATCCCCCCAATTGTCATCACTCAATAAGATTGTCACATCATCAGGTACTCGCAATCCTTTATCATAATAGTCTTGCACCTCTTTATATAAGGCCCATACCTGAGGGGTCTTGCGAGCGGGTTTACCAGTAATGCCAGCTATGATTTTCCGCTGATCAGTTATAATCTTTTCCAATAGTTTCGTATCCGTATGAGAGCTCATTGCCTCATCTCCATCTCCACGCATACCAATAGTCACGACATCTTCCGTGCCTTCAATCCGTTTAATGCCTTTACGGAAAAACTCATCCAGATTTTTTTGATTAGTCTGATAATTCCATGGCCCATAACTGCCATGAGCCCGGGACCACTCCTCATGATTTCTAGCCATCGGCTCATGGTGCGAAGTCCCGATGATAACACCCATCTCATCAGCAAGTCTGCTATTCTCCGGATCGTCAGCATAAAAAGCATAGTTCCACATAGCCGGCCAGAGAAAATTTCCTTTCAGCCGGAGAATCAAATCAAAAACCTTTTCATAAAATTGATGTTTTCCATATCGGGTATGAAACGTTTTGGTAACCCATGTTGTGAGACAAGGTGCTTCATCATTAAGGAAGATTCCCCGATAACGTACAGCAGGTTCTCCATCTGTATAGATTCCACGCCGTATATATATATGGTCGTGGTGTTCCACCGGAACATCAGCCCAATAATACCATGGAGAAACTCCGATCTGTCGGGAAAGTTCATATATACCATAGATTGTTCCTCGCCGGTCACTCCCGGCAATGACCAACCGGTTACCGATAGTCAGGATAATATATTTCTCCCTCTTTCCTTTCAGGTCTAAAGCCTTTTTACCGATAACCCGGTCAATCTCCCTGGAATGTCCAAAGGTTCCCACAAGAATATCGGCATTCCCATCCTCAGAAACAGTCACCTTACTTCCACACACTTTACAAATATCCTCACAGAGATCATCTGCAGCATGTGCTACACCTTTCTGATCATTTTTATCAAGATAAATGCTCATCTTCGCAGAATGATTGAGCAAGAAATCCCCTTTTGAGAAATCAACAAACCGATCCGTTGCATTACAGCATGGAATATACCATAGCAATAATAAACAGATAAGAAAAAGTTGATGTACTGTCTTCATGGTTTTTAACTTATTTCCCCAAAAATAATGAATGTTTCCGTTTCTACCTAAAATTTCTATTAAAAAACGTTCTTATGAAACAATTTGAAACGTTACCGCTACGAATTTAACATTATCTTAAAGAAGATATGTTTATATTTGCACCATCTAAATTCGGAAATATCATGAGAAGAAAAATCATCACTTTATGCGCTCTTTTCTCACTCTGGATAAGTGCATTTGCTCAATCTCCGACATGGGTGGGGACTTTTGCTACAGCAGTAGAATATACAGGGCAAGGGGATATGCCACAAAAGACAAGTCTGGCAAATACCACACTACGAGAAATCGTTCCGATTTCTCTGGGAGGCACACACCTCCAGGTGCAACTCTCTAATGAACAGAGCCAGCAACCAGTCGAAATCAAGGCTGTCTACATAGCTGATGCGCTGGACTCATGCAACATTGACATTCATACTGCTAAATGGCTGAAATTCAATGGCAAGCGTTCTGTAATTATACCAGCAGGAAAGGCTATCTATTCTGAGGAATTGAATTATCGGCTACGGCCACTGCAACGACTTGCAGTTACCATCTGTTATGGTTCTCAGGTTCCTGAAAATGCTACTTCTCATCGAGGCTCACGAACTACGTCCTATATTGCCAGGGGTATGATAAAACCCGGGAAGCAATTCATTGTCATAGATAAACCCGTTCACTGGTACAATCTGGCAAAGATCAATGTGTTGTCTGAAGCACATGCTATAGCCATATTGGGCAATTCGATCACAGACGGTCGCGGAAGTACTACTGATCATCAGAATCGCTGGACAGATTTCATGGCAAAGGCCTTAAACGGAAATACGGGTATATTAAACTTAGGGATCGGTGGCAACTGTATCCTATCAGGAGGAATCAGTGATCCAGCTCTAAAACGCTTTGACCGTGATATTCTAGGGCAGAAAGGTGTAAACCAGTTGATTATTTTCGAAGGAACCAATGATATAGGTTGTAGTAGAGGAAATTCCGAAGAGATAGCCCAGAAACTAATAGAAGCCTACCAGACTATGATTGCCAAAGCACGGGCCAAAGGTATAAAAGTTTACGGTGCAACCATTACACCTTTCAAGGGCAATGGGTGGTATTCTTTTTTCCACGAAGCTGCCCGTCAGACCGTTAATGAATGGATTCGGAACAGCAAAGCCTTCGACGAAGTTATCGACTTCGATCAACTGGTTCGCGATGAAAAGGATCCACAAAGAATCCGACCAGAATATTCCTTCGACGGACTTCACATGAACCCGAAAGGATATGAAGTTATGGGAAAATTTGCAGCTGATATCACAAGTGGAATCATAAGCGGGAATGAATAGAAAAAAACAAAGACAGAGACCATTTGTCGTATACTGTACAATTGTTTACCCATAAATTTCTTATCAATCTGCACAGAGACTACAAAACAGGAGCTTTCATACAAGCTGTTTTAACATTTATTTCATTGATTATCAATAAGATACATGATATAACATTTGGTCAATTAACAGGAAATCAGTAAATTTGAGTGTTATAACGCAAGTAAACATGAAATTCATTTTACAAACCTTGAGCTAACACCAGATACCTTCAAGTCATCTCTTGAAGGATTTCCCAAGGCTAACCGCTGAGTAAAAATAGGAAATCCCCTGCCATGAGAAAAAATAAATAAATCAACAATAGTTACTTAAATAATAAACACAAAGGTACATGATACTTCATGAAGAGTGTAATGAAGTCCTTCCGAGAATTTCTTTATATCCTTAATGAAATGTAAAGATCCTCAAAGAATCTCAGAGAATACAGAAAATCTCAGAAACCAGAGTTAGATAGTCGAGGAAACTCCTGTTCTCGTAACCATCTGACGAGGGTAATTCAGTGACCCTACTTCGTAAAAAGGAAGTACAAAAAACAATTCATAAAAAAATAATAAATACTATCAAATAAAAAATAATGGACACGAATGTAACTACAAATCGAGAATCCAATGGATTCTGCAAACTCAGCTGGATCCAGCGTATTGGATTTGGTTCAGGGGATTTGGCTCAAAATCTTATCTACCAGACTATTGGTATGTACTTGTTGCTCTTCTACACCAATGTTTTCGGACTTTCCCCAGCTTCTGCTGCCGTAATGTTTCTTGTTGTGCGCCTTGTGGATCTACTTTGGGATCCTGTAGTAGGGACATTCGTTGATAAGCATAACCCACGATGGGGAAAATATCGTTCTTACCTAGTTCTGGGAGGTATTCCCCTATCCGGATTTGCTGTACTCTGTTTCTGGAACGGTTTCTCCGGCTCCCTTCTCTATGCCTATATCACTTATGTAGGAATGTCTATGTGCTATACCCTGATCAATGTACCATACGGGGCCTTAAATGCCAGTCTTACACGTGATACGAATGAGATTACGGTTCTTACCTCCGTCAGAATGTTTATGGCCAATCTTGGCGGACTGGCTGTAGCCTACGGTATTCCAAAGATTGTAGCTAAAATGTCACCTGATGGACTTACGAATACAAAAGCAGATGCTCATGCCTGGTTTATGACTATGGCTATCTATGCCGTTGCCGGCTTTATCTTATTGATCTTCTGTTTTTCCCAGACACGTGAACGGGTCGTGATGGACAAAAAAGAGACAGCTAATGTAAAAGTCAGTGATCTTTGGGTAGAATTTATGCGAAACCGTCCTCTCCGCATTTTAGCATTCTTCTTTATAACAGCATTTGCTATGACTGCAATCGGGAATTCGGCAGGTTCCTATTATATGATCTATAACGTAAACGGCACAAGCAGTCAGATGGCTGATTTTATGGCTCTTGGCTCGATTCCTGCCTTTATCTTCATGCCTATGGTTCCGGCAATCAAGAGAAAAATCGGCAAAAAACGGATGTTTTATGTTTTTCTGAGTATTGCTATTATCGGCATGGCCATTCTCTACATTGTCTCCGTCATACCTGCCTTGAAGAGTCAGATCTGGATGGTTTATATCGCACAATTCATCAAGTCAACAGGTGTGATAGTTGCTACAGGTTATATGTGGGCCTTGGTTCCCGAAGTAATATCGTACGGAGAATATACTACAGGACGCCGCATTTCCGGGATAGTCAATGCCCTGACCGGTATTTTCTATAAAGCCGGCATGGCACTTGGAGGTGTTATTCCTGGTTTAGTACTCAGCTTTGTAGACTTTAATAAAGACAATGCGACTACACAAACAGCCTTTGCCCAACAAGGAATACTTTGGTTGGTCTGCATCATTCCGGCTATTCTTCTGATTCTTGCTATGTTCATCATTTCTAAATATGACTTAAGTGATGAGAAGATAGACAAAATCAATAAAGCTATCGAATCCCGGCACTGTCCAGAAACTAAATAATTACTCCTTTGCGAAAAATTTTGAACAAAGAAAAATATTATACTTATGGAAACAAAACTAAAAAAAATCACTATTTGTATTCTTGCCGTTCTATTGTTTCTGCCGTTCTCGGCTCAGGCTAAAAAACAAATCCCGGCACTGAAGGATGTAATCGGAAAATATTTTCTTATCGGAACAGCCGTAACCGTCGATCAGGTTGAAGGCAGGGATCCCAAAGCAGCCGCCATTATAACCAATCAATTTAACTCTATCGTGGCAGAAAACTGCATGAAACCTATGTACCTTGAGCCAAAAGAGGGACAATTTCACTGGGCTCAGGCTGACAGTCTCGTACAATTCGGTCTACAGCATGGAATGAAAGTCATGGGGCACGTTCTTGCCTGGCACAGTCAGACAGCTCCATGGATGTTCCGAAACAGTTACGGAGAAATGCCTGACCGGGAGGAGATGATTAAACGTTTACATGATTATATCACTACCGTAGTAAGCCATTTCAAGGGAAAAATATTCGGATGGGATGTCATCAATGAAGCTATACTTGATGACGGTTCCTATCGCCAGAGTCCCTGGTACAGGGCTATTGGACCGGAGTATTTTGAACTGGCTTTCAAGTTTGCCCACGAAGCAGATCCAAATGCAGAACTTTATTATAATGATTATTCCATGTCTAATCCCAACAAACGGGCAGCAGTTGTCAAACTCATTCATGAGTTGAAAGCAGCAGGCTGCCGTATTGATGCTGTAGGCATGCAAAGCCATAACGGATACGACTATCCGGACCTCACAGAATATGAAAAAAGTATCCAGGCATTCATTGCTGCCGGTGTAAAAGTACAATTTACGGAACTCGATATAAACATGCTCCCCAATCCAAAACGTTTCGGAGGAGCCGATGTCGGTCAGAGATTTCAGTATGATAAATCCCTGAATCCTTATACAAAAGGTCTCACGAAAGAAGCTCAGAAAGTATTTGACAGTCAGTACCTTGCGTTCTTCCGTCTATACAGGAAATATGCAAGTCATATCAACCGTGTGACACTCTGGGGCGTCTCTGACAATAACAGTTGGCTGAATAACTGGCCGGTTCCGGGCAGGACTAACTATTCTCTGCTATTCAACCGCAAATACCAAGCTAAGCCTGTAGTAAAAGATATTCTTGATTTATTTAAATAGAAAGGTAATATGAAAGCACGTTATTTATTTCCGAAAGATTATATGGCAGACCCTGCTGCCCATGTATTCAATAGTAAGATTTATATATATCCCTCCCATGACTGGGACAGCGGTGTCGCCTTCGATGATGACGGCGGTCATTTTCAGATGAAAGACTACCATGTCCTTTCCATCAATGGTGATCCAATGTCTGCTCCGGTTACTGATTGTGGCCTGATCCTTGATGTTAAGGATGTCCCCTGGGCAGAAAAACAGATGTGGGATAATGATGTAGTAGAAAAAGACGGCCGATACTATCTCATCTTTTCCGCCAAGGACTATAATGGAGTATTTCGTCTGGGCGTAGCTGTAGCCGATCGTCCGGAAGGTCCTTTCCGCCCGGAAGCTGACCCCATACGAGCCAGTTATAGCATTGATCCCTGTGCATTCAAAGATGACGACGGAAAGATTTATGTCTATTTCGGGGGGTTATGGGGCGGTCAACTGCAATGGTATAAAGACAATAAAGCTTTGAAAGCAGAATACCTCCCTTCTGGTAAAGAACAGGCAATGCCTTCACGTGTAGCACGCTTAACTGATACCCCCCGGCAATTCGACGAGATGCCTAAACCCGTAATCGTCGTTGATGCTCAGGGACAGCCTTTAACCGCTGATGACCCACATCGCTTCTTCGAAGCCAGTTGGATGCACAAATATCAGGGCAAATACTACTTCAGTTATAGTACAGGAGATACTCACTTGCTCTGTTATGCAATAGGAGACAATCCTTACGGTCCGTTTACTTACAAAGGTGTAATTCTTGAACCAGTTACTGGCTGGACCACACATCATAGCATTATAGAATATAAAGGTCAATGGTATCTTTTCCATCATGACACCGTACCAAGTGGAGACAAGACATGGTTACGGTCGCTGAAAGTAATGCCACTCAACTATGATAAGGATGGAAACATCATTACCATGAAAAGTGAATGAGGGGATCATGTTCACTTGAACATGCATACTATACCTAAAAGTGATGATTTTCAACCCCTTTATGGTTGAAAATCATCTTAGAAGTAATCCTATTTCAGATTTAATATTATCTTTGTCAAAAAGCTGGAGATATCTTCTTTTTTTGGCCACCACTTACCAAATAAAGAAGATAATTTCTCTGACTGGTTCTAAATAATTACAGTCATTGTATAAATTCATGAAGAAATGAAAAGAATAGTATTAGTCAGACATGGCCAGAGTCAGTGGAACAAAGAAAATCGATTTACAGGCTGGACAAACGTAGACCTTTCTTCGCAAGGAATCATAGAAGCAGAAAATGCCGGAAAACTCCTGAAAGAAGAAGGCTATACTTTCGATATAGCCTACACTTCTTATTTAAAAAGAGCAGTCAAGACACTCAATTGTATTCTGGATAAAATGGATGAAGACTGGATTCCCGTCCTCAAATCCTGGCGACTGAATGAGAAACATTATGGATTTCTTCAAGGTCTGAACAAGAGTGAGACTGCTGAAAAATATGGCAACGAACAGGTGCACATCTGGCGTCGCAGTTTTGATGTTGCTCCGAAGCCTATACCAGAAGACAATCCCGACAATCCCCGGCATGATGCGCGTTATGCCGCCCTTCCGCCGGAATATATTCCCGATACGGAATCACTCAAAGACACAATTGCACGGGTAATGCCCTATTGGGAATGTGAGATCTTCCCTCGCCTGATGAAGGTTGACAATATACTGGTCGTAGCCCACGGTAACAGTTTACGTGGTATCGTGAAACACCTGAAGGGAATTTCGGATAATGATATCAGCAATCTGAATATCCCGACCGCCGTCCCCTACGTCTTCGAGTTTGATGACAAACTGAAACTTACCAAGGATTTTTACCTGGGTGATCCGGAAGAAATCAAACGCAAACAAGAGGCTGTAGCAAAACAAGGATTGGCAAAATAAACGAAGAGAAATCAAGTATAAAAAACGGACAAGTATTAGATACATCGTATTTTTCAAAGATTTTCATTCTTGATATTTAATCATTTTTTACATTAAAGAAAAAGAATTTCAGGAAAAGAGATACAACCTATTGAAATTTTGTATATATTTGTTTGGAAGCATAAAATAATAACATAAAAAAAGAAAATTATGAATGCAATTCAATTAGAGCAAATGAAATCCGGTAAAGGATTCATTGCAGCACTGGATCAGAGTGGTGGCAGTACACCGAAAGCGTTGAAGAATTATGGCATCAATGAAGACGCTTGGAAAACCGATGAGGAGATGTTTGATCTCGTTCATCAGATGCGTACCAGGGTCATCAAGGCTCCTGCATTCAAGGGTGATAGGATCATCGCTGCTATCTTGTTTGAAAACACGATGAACCGCAAGATCGACGATATATATACCGCTGATTATCTGTGGGAAAAGAAGCACGTTGTACCTATTCTGAAAGTTGACAAGGGTCTTGCTCCTCTGGAGAATGGCGTTCAGGTCATGAAGCCTATACCTGCCTTGGATGATTTACTCAAACAGGCCCAGAAACGTCATATCTTCGGCACAAAGATGCGCTCTGTAATCAAGGAAGCCAATGAAGCCGGCATCAAGAAGATTGCCGATCAGCAGTTTGAGATTGCCAAGAGGATCATTGCCTACGATCTGGTTCCTATCATTGAACCTGAAGTCGATATCCACGCTCCTGAAAAGGCTAAATGTGAAGAACTTCTGAAGAAATATCTGAAAGAGAATTTGGAGAAGTTGGGCAAAGATCAGAAAGTGATCTTTAAACTTACTATTCCTACCGTGACCAACTTCTATTCAGACTTAATAGCAGATAGTCGTGTAGTACGTGTAGTAGCTCTGTCAGGTGGTTATACACAAGATGAAGCTTGCAAAAAACTGGCACATAACCACGGAATGATTGCCAGTTTCTCCCGGGCTCTATTACAGAACTTAAATGCAAAGCAATCTGATGCAGACTTCGATAAGACGCTGAAGAGCTCCATCGAGAAGATCTACCAGGCTTCCATTAAATAAATCATTAGTGCCCTGACGAAATGCATACAAAAGTGCAAATCGTTACGATAGTCATAATAGAAAGAGGTTGGCAACACAGATTGCCAACCTTTTTTCATGCCTTGACCTTACTCTTCTATTTATTCGCACTATTCAGCAAATCCGCCTTCCCTTCATCAATGAGTTTCAGAACCAGTTCCCCGAACAAAGTGTTCGACCAGGCAAACCAGGGACGGGTAAACTTCTTCGGATCATTCTTGTTGAACGATTCATGCATGAACCCTGTACCTGCATCCGTATGCTCCAAAGTCTCGATGCACCATTTGATTTCCGCATCATCCGTACTCGTGAAGGCTCTCATCATGATGGACATCGGCCAGATCATATCATATCCGATATGAGGGCCTCCGATTCCTTCAGCTGCACTTCCACGGAAGAAATAAGGATTATCCTCACTCCAGACGAAACGGCGCGTGTTCTGATAGATGGGATCCTTCATCTCTGACGGATCCAGATAGCCCATAGCCAGAAGGCTCGGAGCATTCGCATCATCCATCAGCAGGTGATTCCCGAAGCCGTCCACTTCATAGGCATAGATCCTGCCATACTTGGGATGATTGTATACGGCATACTTGTGCAAGGCCGTTTCCACTTCATCTGCCAGAGAGGTACACTGTGAGGCCAGGTCATCACGGCCGTTCACCCTCTTCAATATTTCAGATGCCTTACGAAGGGAACTCACTGCCATAAAATTTGAAGGCACCAGAAACAGGAATGTCGTCGCGTCATCAGAGGGACGGAAGACCGAGGCAATCAGGCCTACCGGTTTTACAGGCGCTCCATAGCCGTCATTCTGTACCGTATCCAGGGCACGGTCCGTCTTACGCATAAAATGATAGGAGCCCAGTCCGCTCTTACGCTGCTGTTCACGGAAGGTTTTCAGTACGTTCTGTATGGCTGACAGCCATTCCGGACCGAACACGGATGTATCACCGGTCACCTGCCAGTAATAGTAGGCCAGGCGGATCGGATAGCACAGGGAATCAATCTCATATTTACGTTCGTGCAGTTCCGGTTTCATAGCTGTCTCGTCACTGTCCCATTCACTCCCGGTAGGACCGTCATTGAAGGCATTTGCATACGGGTCAATATTGATACATTTCATCTGACGGTTGATCACTCCGCGAAGCATGGCTTTCAACCGGGGATCCTTGTTGGCGAACTGGACGTAGGGCCATACCTGGGCTCCTGAGTCGCGGAGCCACATCGCATGGATATCTCCCGTATAGACAACGGTATCGTCATTACCATTCGCATCCTTACCATAATGGACAGTCGTATCCAGCGTATTCGGATAACAGTTTTCAAACAGCCATGCCAGATAGGGATTCCCCTTCAGGATTTTCTTTACCTCTGCTATTCTCCGGTCAATCACTTTGGAACGGAACAGACGCTGTGCCACCGGCGGGCGATGGGTGACCAGACTTACACCAGGAACGGATGCTGTCATCGTACTATGATTCTCACATTTTTCTATATGAAGATTTGGAACAGCATATACGTTGACCGAGAACAGAGGCAAAGCCATCATTAATCCTAAAAGTTTTATGTTATTTCTCATAACTGAAAATATTATTCTATTTTTTATTCAAGCTCCTTATGAAACTACGGTCACTCTCCATGAATAGGAAGGGCATATTTTACAAGATGCGAGGAAGAAGATATGGATGGAGGAACATCCGAATCCAGTATTCCCCGTTTATAGTCAGGAGTTCTGCTCATCACGAATTTCAAGCGAACACCATCCCTGATATCATTCCATGTGATATAAGACTTAGTATAAAGTTTTCCATTCATAAACAGTTTTTTCACATACAAATTCTTTTTACTCCAGTTCTCTGTCTGGACATCAATATACCTCCCATTACTCATCCGGACCTTTATTTGACTCAAGGCAGGAGAACCTATGTTATAAATATTGCTCGAAGGAGCGACCGGATAAAAGCCCATACAGTTAAAGATATACCACGCAGACATCTGGCCACAATCATCATTACCGGACAAGGCCCCCGGCTGATCACCATAGAAACGGCTGACTATCGTACGCACCCATTTCTGGCACATCCAGGGTTCCTTTATATAATTATACAAATAGGCGATATGATGACAAGGTTCATTGCCATGCCAGTATGCACCGATACGGCCCTGAATATCATGGGCACCGGGAATATTTTCAGGTAAAGGGATTGAGAATAAAGAATCCAGACGAGCCTTGAACCATTTCGGTCCCATCAAATCAATAAGCCCTTGGACGTCATGAGGCACATACCAAGTATACTGCACTGTAAAGCCTTCTGTAATATCCCCCCAGCCAGCGGCAGAACCGGGCCCCTGATAAGCCACCGGAGTAAAAGGTGTACGCCAGTTTCCATGAGAGTCCTTCCCTCGCATATAATGAGTAGAACAGTCATAGAGATTCTGGTAAGATAAGGCGCGATTGAAGAAATAGGCATAATCCTTCCCTTTCCCAAGAGCCTGTGCAGCCCGGGCTATACAGTAGTCATCGTATGCATATTCCAGAGTCTTTGAAACAGATTCATTCTCGAGATCAAACGGGACATATCCCAAACGATCATATTCCGGCAGACAATCATAGTGAGGATTTGTCGCCGTAGCTTTCATCGCTTGATAAGCCCGCTCATAGTCTACGCCAGGCATCTTTTTGACAATCATGTCAGCCAACACAGAAACGGCATGATAGCCGATCATGCACCAGGTTTCATTCCCGTAAAAAGACCAGACAGGAAGCATGTGCTCCACACTCCTGTCATAATGAGCCAGAAGAGAACAGGAAATATCCCTTGCCTTATCCTGTTGTACCAGATTAAACAAAGGATGCAAAGCCCTATAGGTATCCCATAACGAAAATACGGTATAGTTAGTGAAACCGTCTGCCTGGCTAATGTTCTTGTCCAAAGCACGATACCGCCCATCAGCATCCTGGAAGACAAAAGGACATAAGGAAGCATGATAAACAGAAGTATAAAAAGTCGTTTTATCTTTCCGGTCAGCAACAATTTGATATTTGCCAAGTTCTTTCTCCCACAATGACACCCCTTCTGCCCGGAGAGAATCGAATGACTCTCCGTCAAGTTCTCTCAGATTATTCAGTGCACCTTCTGTACTTACAGATGAAATAGCGGTCTTCACATATACCGGCTCACCGGATTGGGTAGAAAACCGGATGCAAGCCATCAGATTCGTACCCCATGCCTCACGACTGGAACGAAACCGGCCGGATTTATCATAGTATATCCGTTTCTTATCCTGGTAGATGGCAAAATCCGTCAGTTTCTTTGAGAATACTGCTGCAAAATACGTATGTCGCTCAGGTCCCCATCCTTTTACCAATTTATATCCCACAATCGTCGAGTCATTAACCATCCGGAGATCAGACCACACACAAGTCTGCCATAACGTATGATTCATGTCGATCAGGATAAAAGACTCTTTGGATTCAGGATAAGTAAAACGGAAGATGCCGCTTCTCCTTCCTGAAGTCATTTCAGCCTTGACGCCATAATCTTTCAGCACCACCCCATAGTAATCAGGCGAGGCCCACTCCTCGGAATGAGAAAAACGAGAACGGTAGCCAGAATCAGGGTATTCCTCTGTTCCAGGGGATAACTTCACCTTACCGGTCCCGGGCATAAACAGGAAATCACCCAGATCAGGGATACCCGTTCCGCTTAAATGGTTCAAGCTGAATCCCTGTATGGAATGACGATCATATTTATACCCGGAAGCCGCATCATAAAAATGTTCATCCGTATCCGGTCCTATCTGAATCCCTCCAAACGGAACCTGAGGACCGGGATAAGTATTCCCATAGCCATCTGTCCCGACAAAAGGATTCACATAATCGGTCAGTCGGACTGGCTCCACAGACTTTCCGGACATACAAATGGAAGACATGCCCGCCAGGAGCAAGAACACAAATCGTTTTTTACTCATGGCTGAATATCTCCCACGGCAACCTCATACTGACGCCATAAGCCATCTATAGAATATTGCTTGCCCAGTACCTGTTTGATCGCCCCGTCAAACGACCAGGGGATCACCTTCAAGGTACTCCGGTTAAACTCCCGTAAGAAATTCCGGTCATAATGATCCCTAATCCAGACCAGGAAGAACCCCAGACGGCGATAACCATCCATATAAGAGCCTCCTCTGGGACGGTCCTGAGGAGTAAAATAACCATTTGCCACCCGTACAGCATCAGCCATCCCCTCAATAAACGCCCAGAAGACCTTACTGCTTCCATAATCTCCGATCCCCTGAGGTTCAAGTTGATAAGCATGGGTAAGTTCATGAAACAGCACACCGGCCGTCTCATACAGTACCTTGGCCGTATCTCTGTTTGCGAAGGACTGCTCCACATGACGCGTACTAAACCATATATTGATATGGCCATGGCCACCTCCCTTTGCAGATATTCCCTTACTGTCTTCCAGGATATAGTCAATCTGGTCAACCGGAGGAATGCTGTCTTTAGGAGAATCATACAAAGTACAGAGCACCCGCCGTGCCTTATCCTGGATAAAAGCGACAGGATCAGGGATAATAGCATGGTAAATCCGAGAGCCTTCCGTATCAGGCGCCTTATCGACAAAATTAATCCTCCCTACCGGATAATTTTTCCACAGGGATAAGGCATCTTTATGAGAATGGGCAGACACCAGCAAGGGAACAGACCACAAAAGGATAAACAAGAAAGAATATTTCTTCATAATAATAAGATAATTATAAAAGTGATATTACCGATCAGGTAATGTTAATGAATAAGGCTTGTCCGACAAGGCCAGCCCACGCTTCTTATCAGGTTGAGAAGCCATGATAAATTCCAGAGTTCCGCCTCTGAGGATGTCTTCATGAGTGATATATATTTTTTCATATTTTTTTCCATTCAGTCTGACAGCCTTCACATATCTTTTGGAATCACTCACCCCAGGCGCCTTAATGACAAAAGTCTTCCCATCCGGAAGACTCAACCGGGCATAAGGAACATACGGTGCACCCAGCACATACTGATCTGTCCCCGGACATACCGGATAGAATCCCAATGCCGAGAAAACGTACCATGCAGACATCTGTCCACAGTCATCATTTCCGCTCAAGCCATTGATATTATTCTTGTACATACGGTTCATGATCTCACGGATCCAGTACTGAGTTTTCCAGGGCTGGGAAGTCCAGGCATACAGATAGGCGATATGGTGGCTGGGCTCATTGCCATGATCATAGCCCCCCAACAGCCCTTCCTCAGTAATATCCTCATTTTTCTCATAATATACTTTCGGAAGATGAGAAGAAAAAAGATGATCCAGTTGGCGGATAAAATTCTTGTCCCCACCCATGCAATGGATCATGCCAAAAACATCCTGGGGTACATGGAAGGAATAGTTGGCAGAATTCCCCTCTATAAATCCCTCCCCATAGGTCTGTAAGACACTGAACGGCTTCTTAAAGGAACCATCTGCATACCGAGGGCAGGCCATTTTTAAGGATGGGGAATAGACATTCCTGTAATTCAGAGCCCGTTTCCTAAACTGTTCAGCCATTGCCTTGTCGCCGGCTGCCTGAGCCACACGGTAAACGGTCCAGTCATCAAACGCATATTCCAAAGTATTCGATGCAGAAGTACTGCAATGATCATAGGGTACATAACCAAGTTTCATATACTCTTTCATCCCTTCCATCCATGGAGAAGTAGCTGTAGCAACCATAGCCTTCAGGACCTCCTTCACATCCAACTTTCCAATTTTAGTTACCACATCTGCAAGGACAGCTGCCGAATGGTAACCGCTCATACACCAGCCTTCATTTGCCATGAGACTCCATATTGGCAGAAGGTGCATCGGATTCTGCTCCTGTAACTTCAGCATTGTTTTGGCCATATCCAACCCTTCAACGGGTTTCATCAGATTCAGTAAGGGGTGCTCAGCACGATAGGTGTCCCACAAAGAGAAGATCGTATAGTCAGTAAAATCTTTTGCCTGATGGATTTCCTGATCAATTCCTCTATACTTCCGGTCTACATCCATATAAACCGAAGGATTGATCATGGTATGGTAATACGAAGTATAGAACATGGCCAGTTGGTCAGGAGAGCCTTTCACCT
>DAIPMC010000037.1:0-22088 GCA_036768895.1 Prevotella sp.
ATACCTAAGTACCAATTGTCGAATGTCTTGCTCTCTGTAACAGTCTGAGCTGATACAGAAACTGCCATTGTAGCAGCAATAAACAATAAAACTAACTTTTTCATACCTCTCTAAATTTATTAATTATTTCTTAATCTTTCTTTACGATTATATACACATGTACTTTAATTAGGACTTCCTACTACAAAGTAACAAAAAAAATGTTTAACTTCCAAATTTTTTTGACAATATTTTATGCTTTATAATAATAAATGTAGAAACTCCTCCTTTCTTCCTTTTTTTATTCAATAAACAACTTGTATTCGAATTTATTTTGTACTTTTGATGTCTGATGAAAAAAGTAATTTTAATTACTGGTGGACAACGTTCGGGGAAAAGTGAATTTGCAGAGCATCTGGCTCTAAGCCTTTCCCCTAATCCTGTCTATATAGCCACTGCACATATCTGGGATGATGAATTCAGAACACGGATCAAACGGCATCAGGAACGAAGAGGTCCTGAGTGGACCAACATCGAAGAAGAAAAACGCCTTTCTCTTCTTTCTATAACCAATAAGGTGGCCGTCATTGACTGCCTTACCTTATGGTGTACTAATTTCTTCTTTAACAGCGAGAAAAACGCTAAGGAACAGCCTTCTGTAGATAAAGTTCTGAAAGAAATAGAATCGGAATTCGATGACTTTACTAATCAGGATGCCACATTTATCTTTGTTACAAATGAAATTGGAAGTGGCGGAACCAGCAGCAACCTTGTGCAACGCAGATTCACAGACCTGTTAGGATGGTTTAACCAATATGTTGCTTCCAAAGCTGACAAAGTCATCTTGATGATTTCTGGAATTCCTGTAACTATAAAAGAAAAAAAAATAGATTTAATGACAAATATTTTATAAAACCCCTGAAAAACATGCGTACTTTTCATATTAAACACCCTGATGAAAGTTTACGACAATCTCTTCAGAAAAAAATTGACAATTTAAACAAGCCTAAAGGCTCTATGGGCTTACTTGAAGATATTGCTCTACAGATAGGTCTTGCGCAACATACTCTGTCTCCGTGTCTCAGCTATCCCTGCCATTTACTCTTAGGTGGCGACCATGGCATTGAACGTGAAGGAGTAAGTGCTTCTCCACGCGAGATCACATGGCAACAAATGATCAATTTCACACGTGGTGGTGGCGGTGTTAACCTGTTTTGCAGACAGCATCATTTCCATCTGATAATCGCAGACATGGGAGTAGATCATGATTTATCTGCAATTCCTGAGATTATCAACGACAAGATTGACTTTGGTACAAAGGACTTTCTTGATGGCCCGGCTATGACCGAAGAACAATTTGATGAAGCCATTGAAAAGGGAGCACAACTCGTTGATAGCTGTTACGCGAAAGGTTGTAATGTAATCAGCATTGGAGAAATGGGAATCGGAAACACCTCCCCTTCCTCTATCTGGATGTCTTTGTTTGGCCATCTTCCTCTATCAGAATGCATCGGAGCTGGTTCAGGACTTAATTCAAAGAAATTAAAACATAAAAAAGAGGTACTACAACAAGCTGTCATCCGTTTTCTTAATACTCATCATGAAACAGGACTGGAAAAAGTACGCTCAATCCTGCGTTATTTCGGAGGTTATGAAATGATCGGTGCTATTGGAGCGATGCTGCGGGCTGCAGAACTGAAGATGATCATCATAATAGATGGCTTCATCATGACGGCTTGCATTCTGGGAGCTTCTAAACTCGAGCCGGATATTCTTCCTTACGCATTGTTCGGGCATTGTGGAGATGAAAAGGGGCACCGGAAAATGCTTCACCTTTTACATGCCCGTCCCATTCTTTCATTAGGACTTCGATTAGGTGAAGGAACAGGAGCAATATGTGCTTTCCCAATCATCGATTCGGCTGTACGTATGATCAATGAAATGAATTCCTTCAATGAAGGCCATATTACAAAATATTTCTGATTCTCAAAAAATCATCACGCTACTTATAAAATAAGAAAACGATACTTTCAACCTTAGATATTGAAAACAACAATTTATGAAAATAGCAATAGATAGTAACATCAAATGGACTGATCGCATTTTAGCTGCCTTCATCTTTTTTACACGTTTGCCTTTTTGGAGAATTCACCAGCCACCAAAGGCTGCATACGAAACAGTAGTAGAGCACTGGCCTCTTGTCGGTTGGCTGACAGGCGCGATGATGGGAGGAGCACTTATCGGATGTAAACAGTTCTTTCCGATTACAGTAAGTGTCCTTATTGCTATGATTGTCCGTATCCTGGCTACAGGAGCTTTACATGAAGACGGCCTGACTGATTTCTTTGACGGATTCGGAGGAGGAACTGGCAAATTACGGATTCTTGAAATCATGAAGGATTCCAAGATTGGTACCTATGGTGTACTGGGGATCATTTTTTATGAACTACTCTTTTTCTTTATGCTGCTCAATATTGCAGGAAGCAGAGATGATCTTTATACCTTCTTATTTATTATTGCTGCAGATTCTTTCTCTAAAATGATAGCTGGACAGATCATTCAGATGCTTCCCTATGCAAGACCTGTTGAACAAGCTAAGAATCAAGTCATTTATCGTAAATTTTCTATCAAAACGGGGCTTAGCCTTTTCGCACAGGGGGCTATACCCATGATCATCTTCCTCTATTATATTCATTTTTCAGGATGGGAACTTCTGTTGTTTGTCCCATGCTTCGTAATGTACTTCCTGTACCTACTCCTCTATAAAAAGATCGGCGGATATACAGGTGACTGTTGTGGAGCCTTGTTCCTACTTGTTGAACTCAGTCTTTATATCACTGAAAATATATTATAATCATGAAAGTCATACTGATCAGGCATACACGAGTAGACGTACCTAAAGGAACATGTTATGGATGGACTGATGTACCTTTGGCAGATACATTCCTCAAGGAAGCTGCTATAACTGAAAACAACTTGGAACAGATCATGAAAGAAGAAGGAATTGTATCCCATTTTGATGCAGTATTCACTTCTCCTTTAAGCCGTGCCCGAAAACTAGCTGCTTTTTGTGGTTATTCCACAAGTGGTTTTCCGGTATCATCCGGGAAAGAATTAGGAATAGCCACCATTGATAACCGACTCAAGGAAATGAACATGGGTGATTGGGAAATGAAGCGTTTTGATGATATTGCCAACACGGACTCATTTATCCTCAAATGGTATAATGATTACATGCATCTTGCCTGCACGAACGGTGAAGGTTTTCCGTAACTCTATGCCCGCATCAGTTCCTTTCTGGATGAATTAAAGAAAAAACCATATCATAATACCGCTCTGTTCGCTCACGGTGGTGTACTCATCTGTGCAGGTATCTATGGGGGACTCTTTACTGCTAAGCATGCTTTCGAACATGAAACACCCTATGGGGGTATTGAAGTAATCAATATCTGAATCTGGGTTATCTATTTTTTATCTGAACATATAAAGGGAGATTTTGGATTTTGCATTTCCTGTCCACAAAATCTCAGGAAGCAGGAATAGTTGTTGCTCCATCAACTTGTGCAAATAAGATAAAATCTGTCCAACTTATATTGTGTTTTTCCTACTTACCTCTTATAATAAAAAAGAGGCTGGAGGCATCACTGCATCCAACCCCGAACAAATTAGAGAGTTATAAAAAATCAAGTGTTTATTGTTTCTATTTTAACGATAATATTCTTTTTTTGCAGCTGCCAATGTATTCTTCATCAGAGAACAAATGGTCATCGGGCCAACTCCACCCGGAACAGGAGTAATAAAAGAACATTTGGGAGCAACCTCATCAAACTTCACATCACCATTGAGATGAAATCCCTTCTTCTTAGTAGGATCAGGAACGCGCGTAGTACCAACATCGATCACTACGGCTCCCTCTTTAACCATTTCAGCAGTGACAAAATCCGGTCTGCCAATTGCCGAAATAAGAATATCTGCTTCACGGGTTTCCCTTGCAATATCCTGAGTATGACTGTGACACACCGTCACCGTACAATCCCCATATTTTTTATTCATCATCAACTGCGCCATAGGCTTCCCTACGATATTACTGCGCCCGATGATTACACATTTCTTCCCACTCGTATGGATATGATAATGTTGCAACAAGGTCAAGATCCCTAACGGCGTAGCAGAAATA
Source organism: Prevotella sp. (assembly GCA_036768895.1). GTDB lineage: Bacteria > Bacteroidota > Bacteroidia > Bacteroidales > Bacteroidaceae > Prevotella. The sequence goes on from DAIPMC010000037.1 coordinate 4,157, forward strand.
AAACAAGGAAGGCCAATAGCCAGACGACCGGCATTAACCGGATGGAAACCGTCCACATCCTTACGGTAGTCAATAGCCATGATAATCTTCTGCTCATCAATCTGCTTCGGCAAAGGCAACTGAACAATAAAACCATCCACATCCTCATCCTTGTTCAAGCGATCGACACAAGCAAGAAGCTCATCCTCTGTAACATCGTCCTCATAACGAATCAGCGTAGACTTGATGCCACACACCTTACAGGCTATCATCTTATTCTTGACATAAGTCTCGGAACCACCATCATGCCCCACGAGCACAGCTACCAGATGAGGCTGCTTTTTTCCATTGTCAACGATTCCTTTAACTTCTTCTGCGATCTCCTCTTTGATAGCCGTCGCTGTAGCTTTTCCGTCAATTAGAGTCATATATACTTAGTTATTCTGCCACATTCGGCATTTTCATACCCTTCATTTTCCTTGCCATACCAGCCATATTTGCACCGGTAACCATCTTCATCATCTTACGTGTCTGATCAAACTGCTTGATCAACCGGTTAACCTGCTGGATATCCGTTCCAGATCCGCCTGCTATACGGCGACGCCTGCTCGAATCCAGTATTTCAGGATGTGTACGCTCCGTAGGAGTCATACTTCTGATAATCGCTTCAACACCTTTAAAAGCATTGTCGTCAATATCTACATCACGAATAGCTTTACCCACACCAGGAATCATACTTGCCAGATCCTTCAGATTCCCCATCTTTTTGATTTGTCCGATCTGTTTGAGAAAATCATTGAAATCAAATTGGTTCTTCTGTATCTTTTTCTGAAGTTTTCGAGCTTCATCTTCATCAAATTGTTCCTGAGCACGCTCTACCAAACTGACCACATCACCCATTCCCAGAATTCGGTCAGCCATACGGGAAGGATGGAAGACATCCATAGCTTCCAACTTTTCTCCCGTTCCGATAAACTTGATCGGTTTACTGACTACAGTTCGGATAGAAAGAGCTGCACCACCACGTGTATCGCCATCTAATTTGGTCAGTACGACACCGTCAAAATTCAATCGGTCATTAAATTCCTTCGCTGTATTGACAGCATCCTGACCGGTCATGGCATCCACGACAAACAATGTTTCATCAGGACGTACATGATCTTTCAGACTGGAAATTTCCTGCATCATCTGCTCATCTACAGCCAGACGACCGGCGGTATCGATAATCACGACATCATTCCCATCAGTCTTCGCCTGTTGGATGGCATGATCCGCGATCGTATTCACATTTTTATTATCCGGTTCAGCATAAACCGGTACTTCGATCTGTCCGCCTACTACCTTCAACTGATCAATAGCAGCAGGACGATACACGTCACAAGCCACCAATAATGGTTTCTTTCCTTGCTTAGTTTTTAAATACTGAGCCAGCTTTCCACTGAAAGTAGTTTTACCAGAACCTTGCAGACCACTCATCAAGACCACTGCCGGATGACTTTTCAAGACAAAAGGTGCATCCTCACCACCCATAAGTGTTACCAGTTCATCATGAACCAGTTTCACCATAAGTTGCCCTGGTTTCACAGCCGTCAGCACATTCATGCCAAGAGCCTTTTCCTTGACATGTTTAGTAAAGTCCTTGGCCACCCGATAATTGACATCCGCATCCAATAAGGCCCGGCGAATGTCCTTCATCGTTTCAGCAACATTTATTTCGGTGATTTTTCCTTCACCCTTTAATATTTTAAAGCTACGTTCAAGTCTGTCGCTAAGATTTTCAAACATAATAAGTAATTTGTTGCAAAGATATAATAATTATATGGAAAATCCAAACAATCATTTAAAAATTAAGTGTTCGAAATTGTAAATTAAAAGAACGTTTCCAGAGAGGAAAAGAAATGACAATCATTACACTTTTTTTATCGATAAAAAGGAAGAAAGACTATTGGTTGGCAATTCCTTTTTCAGCTTCTTTCTTTTTCTTGTCCAATTCCGCCGCCTGTTTGGCACGTACCTTATTCAAAGCATCCAGTTTGGCTTTCTGTTCAGCTGCCTTTTTAGCCTGTTCCTGATGAAATGCTTCCAGCACCGGATCATCGTTGTTATCTTTCGAATCCAAACCAGATATGACGCTTTGCGCTTTCTTCAAATGCTTTCTGTCACGAATTCCCCGACGATCCATCCAACCGAGAGCATTAAATTGCAGTCCCCCAGGAGCAGGCGCTTCTTTAGCAGCCTGTTTGGCTGCATTACTGAAAAAGCCTGCATTGCTCTTACCCATATCTTTTCCATAAACTTCCACTTCATTAAGTTGATGGGATTTAGGGAGCAGGAAAACCGTATCAGGAAGATTCTTGCTATAGATAAAAGTCTTCACATACCCCACCTTATAGACTGAAGCAGAATCAAAAGAATAGCGCATGGCGAAATATCCACGATAATCCGTTCTCGCCCAATGGTTCGTATTCGTATGGATGATAGCATCACGTACGGGCACATGAGTTTCCATATCCGCTACGACACACGTGCGCTGGGCACGAGCGACCATTCCGGTAATGAGGCAGAGAATCAAAGTGATGTATCGATTCATATATGCAAAGGTAAAGGATAGGAACTCAACATGCAAATAATTAAAGGAGTTTTAAACTAATAAATTCAAAATTATCTTTTATATTGTCATCTATTGTACAATTAGTTATGAAAATTTATTCAGGCATCAGGAATATCCAACCCGACATCCTCCATAAGTTTGATAGCATCCACATATTGTTCTATTCCCTGAGCCACTTTCTTGGCTGCTTTCATGGCCATGACAACGGTCTGTGGACGGTGAACCACATCACCCCCCGCGAAAACCCCTCGTCGTGTTGTCATTCCGTATGGCCGTTCTGAGATTTTCACATAGCCTTTGTCATCTACTTCTATCCCATCCGTAGTACTGACAATACGCTTCGCTGGTTTATTCCCGATGGCAAGGAAGATCCTATCGAACTTTTCTATCTTCTCGCCTTCCGGGTTATTCAACCTGCAGGCAGCCAGTCGTCCGTTCTTGCCGGGAATAAATTCTTCAACTGCCGTTTTCCACTGAAACTTCACGCCTTCTTTCACGGCCAGTCCGTATTCCTCCTTATTAGAAGGCATTTCTTCCTCCGTACGACGATAGAGAACAGTTACATCAGCACCCAACCGGATACATGTCCGAGCTGCATCCATGGCTACATTTCCGCCGCCGATTACTCCAACTTTCTGTCCTGCTTGCAGAGGAACCATATCACGGCTCATGGCGCCTTCATGATAAGCATTGAAGTTGTGAAGCAGATAAGTACTCTGACTTACACCACGCATGGTTGACCGGGGTGTATCCATCATATCTTTGGGGACATCCGTTCCGGTACCCATGAAGATGGCGTCATAGCCCTCTTTAAAAATACTGTCTACAGTCACTCCATTCTCTCCTACCATACAATTACAGACAAAATTGACACCCAAAGCCTCTATTTTCTTAATTTCAGCCCTGACCACTACTTTCGACAGACGGTATTCAGGAATGCCATACATCAATACACCGCCAGGCTCCGGCAAACCTTCAAAAATCGTTACCGAAAATCCTTGCCTGGCCAGATCACCGGCTACTGTCAGACCTGCAGGACCAGAACCGATCACAGCTACCTTTCCACGTGTCTTCTGGGAAATCTTCTCGCTGGTAAGGGGCATTTTCGTATCAAAGTCTGCAACAAACTGTTCGATCTTTCCTATTTGTACAGGTTTGCCTTTCTTACCCAGAATGCAATGTCCCTGACACTGCTTTTCATGCGGACAAACTCGTCCACAGATAGCCGGAAGATTACTTTTGGCATTGATGATTTTCATGGCAGAACCAAAATTCCCCATTGAAACTTCATGAACAAAATCGGGAATATCATTCTCTATGGGACATCCTTTTCTACATTGTGGAACCTTGCAATGTAAACACCGCTGAGCCTCAACTATTGCTTCACGCATCGTAAAACCGCCACTTGATTCCTGAAAATATCGGGCAGTTTCCTCCCTGTCTGCGTTCTTATCCAACTCTTCGCTTTTCATTTTCTGATTCCTTTTTTAGTAGTATAGTTTGTTTGTGATTCTTTTTAGTAGAATATATGGTTACTCATCACCCTATCATGCTATCATTCCCTCTGCTCTTATGTCCTTTACCTTTAAACTTCAATTCGTAAAACAAGAGAAGAAATATTGCTATCTCTACTTTACAAAAGTACAGTTAATAATAAATACAAAGAATGAACAGATTGACTTTTTAACCTTTATTAATTGACTAATGAAGCAATTATGCACATTACCCCCTATAATGAGCAAAAAACAAGGATAGAAAAATGCTTTGCGCATCTGATGAAAACGAACAAAAAAAGAAAGCCATCTTACTCCTTATCTGAGTAAAAGATGGCTTTCCATATACTTAAATTACGATCTGTTGCCTAGAGGGGTCCTCTGTCTTTCTTGAAATCCCAATAAGTTATCCTTTTATTGATATCAACTCGTTATCAAAGATAAAATCCAACGCCGATCTTAAATCCTATCGTTGAATAATCACTATGATTTTTGAAACTCTGATCATAATAAACAGCCGGTTCTATCGTCACGGTTTTACTTAAGAAAAAGGCATAGCCTACTTCCAATTCCGGCATCAGATCATTATAATTATGATTGGCATGAATAAGTTTGGCACCGGCACCCATATAGAGACCATTCTGAATAATATAATAACGGAAGCCAGCTCCCACCATAACATTATCGGGAATGTCATTGTCTCCTCCTGTATGCTGATACCCCACCTGACCCAGGATCATCAGATTGTCAACGACCAAGCGTCCTACTTGTGCTTGAACTCCAAAATGAAGTTTCTCCTTGCCATTATAACCTATATTCAGTCCAGAGAGAGAACCGTTTACATACGTTTTATTGGCTTCAAACTGAGCATTTGCCGTCATCGTCAGCAAAAGAGCTCCCAAGAGGATAAACAATTTTTTCTTCATTTCACTATTCTTTTTAATTGATATTCATAGAGATAAAAGGCAAATCACCATCACCGCCTTTCCTCTCCTATGTCTGCAAAGATAAATATTAATTTTCAAAGTGCCAAGGAAAATGTCCGCATCTTATCAAGGGAAATATCCAGTCCACCCCGCCCTGACTGATGATTTAGGAAACAGATATTGACGATTACTTATAATATCTCCGAACAGCGAAATTCTGATTCATAACAAAGATTACAGGAAGCTATATCTGTTTGATATCTATATCTTCGGCCACATTTTTCCGAATCTTTGTCAGATAAGCTTTCATGCCCTTCTCATCCTTACTATCTATAATATTGATAAGTGCAGTAAGTTCCTCACGAATCTTACTGACCTGCCCCTTCGTATATGGGTTAAAGAGGATTTCCTGCAACAGATAATCATCCTCATTGAGAACCCCCTTGGCTATCATCATGTGACGTTTGAACGTAGTACCCGGTGCATCCTGATGCTTCATAACAGCCGCAAAGACGAAAGTACTGACAAATGGAATAGACAGTGAATAAGCAACGGTTCTGTCATGTTCCTTGAAGGTATAATCATAAATATTCAATCCCAGAGAAGCATACAGTTTGCGGAAGAAATTCCGTCCACGCTCATCACCTTCTTTAATAATGATGGCATTCTCTTCTGACAACTGATCCAGATTTGCAAACGTTGGACCAAACATAGGGTGAGTACTCACGAAAGGGTGCCCACTCTTCCGGTAAAAATTTTCCAGTCCCGTCTTGACAGAAGCGATGTCAGAAATGATGCAGTCTTCCGGTATTAAAGGCAGCACCTCCTTGAATGCAGGAAGTGTATACTTCACCGTGACAGCATTGATGACGATCTCCGGCTTAAAGGTTCTGATCTCCTCAGGATACTGAAAACGCTGACAGTTATAAGTAAAACGCAATCGTTTCGGATCTTTTTCATAAACAGCTACTTCATGGTCAAAACTCAGTAGATCAATGAAGAAAGACCCCATCTTGCCTGCACCCAATATTAAAATTTTCATAGTCTTATTTCACAATTTCCAATTGCTGACGTACACTTTCCTCATGGATCAGTTCGAAGACATGTCCGACAAATTCTGGATCCATGAGACAACGTGCGGCTTCGGCCCCCCGTTTTTCAAGAATCTCATTATACCGTTTAGACTGAAGTACTGTCATATTATGCTCTTTCTTGAAGGTACCGATTTCCCGGCAAATCCTGAAGCGCTTCGTCAGCAAATCCATAAGGTGATTATCTATATCATCAATTTCACTGCGGAGTTGGCGTAAGCCCTCCGTATTACTATGCTCATCACGCACGACCAATGTATTAATAATATAATTCAAAATATCCGGTGTTACCTGTTGCTTGGCATCACTCCACGCATTATCCGGATCACAGTGGCTTTCAATAAGCAGTCCGTCAAAGCCAAGGTCCATTGCCTGTTGGCTCAACGGTGCAATCAAGTCACGACGGCCACCGATATGACTGGGATCAACGATGATGGGAAGATTCGGAATCCGACGACGCAACTCGATAGGAATCTGCCACATCGGTTGGTTGCGGAAGATTTGATCATCATAACTTGAGAAGCCTCTCAGGATAGCTCCCATACGTTTGATACCTGCCCGGTTCAAGCGTTCCAGTGCACCAATCCAAAGTTCCAGATCAGGATTAACCGGGTTCTTGACGAATACAGGTCCGTTGAATCCTTCAAGGGAATCTGCCAAAGCCTGCATGGCAAAAGGGTTCGTCGATGTGCGGGCACCAACCCAAAGGATATCTATGCTATATTTCTTGCAAAGTTCTACATGTTCAGGCGTAGCCACTTCTGTAGCCACCAGCATTCCTGTTTCCCGTTTCACTTCTTGAAGCCAAGGCAGAGCCTTTTCTCCATTACCCTCGAAGCAACCCGGTTTAGTACGTGGTTTCCATACCCCTGCACGAAACATGTGACAGCCCTTGGCAGCCAGTTGTCTGGCAGTTGTCATCACCTGCTCTTCCGTTTCAGCCGAACAAGGGCCGGCTATAATACATGAAGGGCGCTCCTGATCACTCGGCAAATTTAATGGTTCGAGATCTAATTCCATAATCGTATCTTTTATTATTTTCTTATTTTTACCATTGCAACATTTTTATACGCTTGAGTGCCTCTTGAATCTTTTCATCCTTAGCACAAAGCGAAATGCGGATATAGCGTTTTCCGTTATTACCGAAGATAAATCCCGGAGTAATGAATACGCGTGCCTCATGCAACACACGTTCTGTAAGGTCTTCCACATTTTCATAACGGTCAGGTATTCTCCCCCATAGGAACATCCCAACCTGCTGTCTGTCAAAGGTACAACCCAACGTAGTCATGATTTTCTCGGCGATATTCCGGCGACGGCGATAGTTTTCGATATTATTCTGATGATGCCACTCCTCAGTATTCGTATTATAAGCCTCAGCAGCAGCCAGTTGTATTCCCTTGAAAGTTCCATTGTCCACATTACTCTTGATCTTCAGAATCCAGGAGATAAATGTAGGATTGGAAACAGCCATAGCCACACGCCAGCCCGGCATGTTATGGCTCTTCGACATGGAGTTGAATTCAATACAACAGTCCTTGGCCCCTTGCACCTGCAGAATACTTTTAGGATGCTCATTTAGGATAAGAGAATAGGGATTGTCATTGACAATGATAATATCATGTCGCTTTGCAAAAGCCACCAGTTTCTCATACGTCTCCATACGTGCATCACCGCCAGTGGGCATATTGGGATAGTTGGTCCACATCAACTTTACATGACTGAGGTCCATCCGTTCTAGTTCGTCAAAATCAGGTTGCCAGCCGTTTTTTTCCAACAGATTATAATAGGTAATTTTCTGTCCCAGGATCTTGTTCAGAGCCGTATAAGTAGGATAACCGGGATCCGGGATAAGAACTTCATCACCGGGATTGCAGAAGGTCAGGGTCACATGCAATATTCCCTCTTTTGAACCGATAAGCGGTTGGATTTCTGTCTTGGGGTCCAAATCCACATTATACCATCTCTTATAGAATCCAGCCATAGCCTTACGAAGTTCGGGTACTCCCACCGTGGGCTGATACCCATGAGCGTCCGGCTGACGGGCTACCTCACAAAGTCTGTCTATGGTTTGTGATGACGGCGGCATATCCGGACTTCCGATAGCCAGGGAGATGATATCCTGTCCCTGAACATTCAACTTGGCTACCTCTTTCAGTTTTCTGCTGAAGTAGTACTCCTGTATCTGATTGACTCGATTCGCTGGTTGTATATTCATGATTCTGCTTCTTGATATTCTCCTAATATTTTAATATTCCTCACCAGAGGTGTAATTGCATCTATAGACTGACGGTATCGCATGACACTGTCATAGGTCACATCTATATAGAACAAATACTCCCATTCATGACCGATAATCGGAAGGGATTGTATCTTGGTCAGATTAATGTCATAAAAACTCAGAATAGCCAGGACCCTGCTCAGAGAACCTTCTTCGTGAGGAAGACTGAATACCACACTCGACTTATTACTGTCAGCTATAGACCGAAGGTCATCGGCTTTCGCAGAAGGTGAGATAATCAGGAAACGGGTAAAATTATGTTTGTTGTCATGGATGTCATTCTGCAACACCTTCAGATGATAGAGACGAGCTGCATAAGAAGAACAGATAGCAGACATACCTGTCAGATGATGGTTGGCGATATATTCAGCCGACCCCGCAGTATCTGCAGCTTCGACAGCCTTCAAATCAGGATGAGCCTCCAGGAAATGACGACATTGTGCCAAAGCCACAGGATGAGAATGAACCTCTTTCAATGTTGTCCAGTCATCTTCCGGCAGACAACAGATACAATGTTGAATATGAAGTTTCGCTTCTCCCACGATAACAGCTCCTGATGCTTGCAATAATTCATAATTATGCAAGAGCGACCCCGCTATAGTATTTTCGATGGCCATCATTCCTATCACTGTAGGATCACGTTTCATCTGCTTGAAAATTTCCTCAAAGGTCTCACAGCAGATCAGTTCTATCTGTTCCCCCTTAAAATATTCATGAGCTGCAATGTCATGAAAAGATCCGATGTCTCCTTGTATAGCTATTCGTTTCATAATAAAATAAAAAAAACGGTCTCACTCTTTCGAGCGGGACCGTTTCGTGATTTCTTTATGTATATTTTAGTTGAAATGAATACGCAACTTCCCGCTCTACGGATGCCTGTAAAGTAAAAGTAATAATAAAAAGCTGCGTAAGATTTCATCATTTTCCTATTTCTTATTGTTGTTGGGAGCAAAAGTAAAACTTTTATTTGGTTCTGCCAAACAAATTGAAAGAAATTTAGCTATTTGAGTTCACATTTATGATAAACGTATTTTTATGACATTTACACACTTTACATCTGATGACAAAAAGTCCATTTATTATGCACCGGATTCAGTCTGAAAACAACATAGCTGTATTAATCAGTGCCAGATGGGAATAAGCCTGTGGGAAATTCCCCAAGAGTTCTCCTGTTTCAAAACTGATATCCTCGCTTAATATTCCCAGATGATTTGTATGTCTCAAAATATTCTCAAATAGATTTCGTGCTTTTTCCCGTTGCCCTGTCATAAAGAAAGCCCGGATAAGCCAGAATGTACAGATAACAAATGCCGATTTAGGACAACCGAAATCATCAGGTGAATTATAACGGTACATCAGACCCTTATTAAGAAGGCATTTTTCAATAACCTCTACGGTTGAACGATATTTAGGATCATCTGCACTGATAAATCCGTATAGTTCCATCAGTAAAACTGAAGAGTCAAGATAATTATTATCATAAGTCTGAGTAAACGCATGAAGCTCTTCATTCCAACCATGCAGGAAGACATCACTCTTCACAGCATCAGCCTCCAAGTTCCACTGTCTCTCATAACTACCCTTTCCCAAATGTTTAGCTATTTTTGCTCCGCGGTCCAAAGCTACCCAGCACATCACCTTAGATGACAGGAAGTGCGCGGACTTCCCTCGAAGTTCCCAGATTCCCCTATCAGGTTTACACCAATTCTTCATAACCATCTCTTCAATGCTCTTTACCATATCCCACATATTTTCCAAATCCTCCGTAGAACCTGGCACAAGTGTATAATACTGGTAAATCATATTCATCAAATATCCGAATGAGTCATTCTGCTTCTGCAGATAGGCCTTATTTCCTATTCGTACCGGACGAGAACCGGCATATCCAGAAAGATGATCAAGAGTTTTCTCTGTCAACTGACGCTCTCCATGTATACCATACACAATCTGGAAACGACTGTGATTGCCGATGAAAGTTGATTCTACAAATTTCACGAATCTTCTCGCAGCCTTGGTATGCCCGCACTTGACGAGAGTTTCTATAGTCATGGAAGCATCCCGCAACCAACAGAAACGATAATCCCAGTTTCTTTTGCCTCCGGGAACTTCAGGTAAACTGGTCGTAATAGCAGCTAAAACTGCTCCATTATAAAACTGCATCATCTTGAGCGTGAGCAATGACCGTTCTATTACATCATTATAAGCAGGAAATTTCCGGGTAGCTTCAGACCAGTTGAGCCAGAACACCAGTGTACGGCAATACTCCAGTTTCTCCTTGTCCATATCGACATCACCTATTTTTTCATTATAGGATAACAAGAAAAGCTCATCTTTCTGAAGCGTAAATGATTCACCGCTAAGCACTTCCACCAATGGCAGCGAAGAGTACAGATACTGGCGATCCTTGTCATTTGTGTCAGAACGTGACTCTATATGATTGCCTTCAATCCTGATAATGCACTTCCCCCGGGCATAGTCAGGCTTCGGATTATAGTCCACACAGAACTTCGGACTCCCCTGGATAAAATGCAGATAGCGATATACCTCAGAGGGATGGTAATATTCACTTGTGCCCTGGACACTATAATAGGGCATAAAATCCGTAATCTCAAATTCCCCTTCCTTTCCCGTGAAATGTGTCCTCAATAAATTGGTATGAGGTATATACTGCTGTGTGATTACATAGTCTGCACCTACCCTTATGCCGAATTTACCTCCCTTCTCCTTATCAAGGAGAGAGGCAAAGATAGACGGAGAGTCAAAATAAGGCATACAGAGCCAGTCTATATCTCCCCGATCAGAAATTAAGGCAGCTGTACAACTGTTACCTATAAGACCATAATTTAGATTCATCTTCTATTTTTATAATTTTTTATTGTATCATTCGGTTAAGAAACGGCAACACTTCTTTCTGGCTCTTCAAACTATAACGAGCCCGACTCACAGTTTGTCCTACATTAACACTGATTCCCGCATCCGGCAGCGCACGATACATATCTTCATCTGTCGTGTCATCTCCTATAGCGAAGATAAAATCATAAGGAGCTCCTGAAAGATATTCTGTTACTGCTGTCCCCTTGTTATAAGTTGAAGACTTTAATTCCACAACTTTATTTCCCGTCATAATTTGCATATTATATTTCGCACATTCAGGCATCAGTGCATTGACCAATTGTCTGGAGCGGAAATCCCCCAGCCAACTATCCACTTCTCTGTAATGCCAAGCCAAGGAAGTTTCCTTGACTTCCAAGCGAGACCCAGGAGTCTTGCATACAAAGAGGTTCAATACCTTCCGGATTTTTTCACTCACTCCATACCGGATGAAGCGCTTGGTCCATACACCATTTCTTTTAAGAAACGCTCCGTGCTCAGCCGCAATATCAACCGGGAGATCACCAAACCAGTGTTCTAGGATCCGATGTTCACGACCACTGTTGATAACAACAGTATTTCCTGTTTCTTCTGATATCTTCTTCAAAAGGCTTATCAGTTCCGGAGTAGGAACAGCCTTCAATGGATCATCCTGAAAACCCACTAGTGTTCCGTCATAATCCAGAAAAAAGAGACGGTGATTTGCCTTTCGGTAAAGAGTATGGAATGCATCTAATCGCTCTGTCGTTACCACCTTTGAAGTCAACTGACGATTACGCTCAATGACATTTGACCATTCCTTCATAAAGTCTGTTGCCCATTGCCTGATATCAAATGTAGAAACGATATGCTGCATGGACAGAAGACGACGGCGTTGCTCTTCACGCGGCATCTTCAATGCCGTCTCAAGAGCATTCTCAATCTGGTTCAAGTCATTTGGATTGACAATTAAAGCATCTTTAAGTTCCACAGAAGCACCAGCCATCTCACTCAAGATCAAGACTGCCGGATCATCAACTGACTTCGATGCCACATATTCCTTAGAAACCAGGTTCATTCCGTCTCTAAGCGGCGTAATCAAAGCAATGTCACAAAGTTTGTATAGGGCCATCAACTGTTCAAAAGGCAACGCGCGATAGATATAACGAATAGGTAGCCAACCCAATCTGGAATAAGCTCCATTGATTTGCCCAATCTTCTCATCAATCTTGCGCTTGAGCTCAGCATATTTTTCAACCTTATCCCGTGAGGGTACTACTACCATCATCATTGACACTTTGCAGTGATATTCAGGATGAGATTTTAGAAACAAATCAAAAGCCATAAGACGGTGCAGGATACCCTTACTATAATCCAACCGGTCACAACTGAGAATAAGCTTGCAACCTATCGTCGATTTTTTAACTTCCTGCACAAAAGCCTGCACCCCCGGTTTCCGTCCGGCTCGATGATATAGGTTATAATTGATGCCCATAGGCAGAGCATCAACATGCACAGCCCGACCATTAACCATTACCTCCTCCAGGTGAAATTCGAGGTGCAGAGCACGCTCCACACTACTCATAAAGTGACGGAGATAATCATGAGTATGAAAACCTATAAAATCAGCTCCCAACAGTCCCTTAAGCAGGTCATCACGCTCTGGTAACACCCGAAACAACTCATAACTGGGAAATGGAATATGCAGAAAAAAACCAATATGCAGGTCTGGTCTTTTTTCTCTCAGCATAGCAGGAACAAGCATCAACTGATAATCCTGCACCCAGACCCAACACCCCAAGCCAACAAGCCGACAAACCTCGTCAGCAAATAGCTGATTCACTTCTTTGTAAGATTCCCAATATGTTTTCTTATACTGGGCCGAACCGTAAAAATAATGACAAAGCGGCCACAACATACTGTTACAATAGCCCTCATAATAGCTTTTGTACTGTGCCTGAGAAAGAAAAATCGGATGAAAATTCATCGCCTCTAAACTACTTCTAACTTCACACCGATCCTTCTTCCGGGGGAAACACATTCCGGGCCAACCGATCCAGTGCTTCTCATAATCTGTCTTCAAAGAATCCAGCCCGGTAGCCAGTCCACCTTCACTGCGAACAAAAGAAAAATGTCCCTCTCCATCCACAGTAGCCTTTACGGGTAAGCGATTAGATACAATATAAAGTTTCTGCTTCATTTTGGAAAATTACAAAAAATTACGGATATAAAATAATAATTTTTAAGTAAAATCCATAATGAATGTTAAATGCATCTACGTATTATCTGGTACTTACCCCTTCAAAAATGTTTCTATTTTACAAATTTCAACCGCAATGAGTTCAGCACTACAGATATACTGGAAAAAGCCATCAGCGCACTGGCCCACATCGGGGTAATCTGAAAGTCTATTCCAAAAAGATATAAGACACCGGCAGCAAGAGGAATACATACAATGTTATAGATAAAAGCCCAGAAGAGGTTCTCCCAGATCATCTTTACTGTTTTCTTACTTAAGTGAATTGCATCGGGAATATGACGCAGGTCATCCCCCATCAGTGTCACTTGAGCCACATCCATGGCTACATCAGCTCCTTTGGCCATAGCTATACTGACATCCGCAAGAGCCAATGCCTGTGTATCGTTGATGCCATCACCAACCATCGCCACCTTCTTACCTTCAGCCTGAAGTTTTCTGACAAGATTCTCTTTATCCAGAGGCAACACCTTACTTTGATAATGGGTTATCCCAACTTTCTCCACCCAATACCGGGCTGCCTCTTCTTTATCACCACTCATCATATAAACCTCAATGCCCATATCCTGCAGAGTCTTCATGGCTTCCCGGGCATGAGGCTTCATGGTCTCCCGCTTTTCCAGAGAAAGATCATCTGCTTTGGTGAAATCTATGTTCCGATTGGGAATTGTCAGCGTTCCAGTCTTGTCCGTAACCAGTACATCTACATTCTTCAATTCCTCCAGAGCAGTTGCGTCCTTGATCAATACCTGCTGCTGGGCAGCTTTGCCGATACCGACCATCAGAGCAGTCGGCGTAGCTAAGCCCATCGCACAAGGACAGGCTATTACCAGAACAGCCACAGCTGAAAGAATGGCCTGTGGCAAGACACCAGAACCTCCGATAATCCACCATAGAATGAAAGTAAGAAGTGCCAGAATGGCTACTACCGGCACAAAGACCAGGGATACCTTATCTACAATCCGCTGCACGGGTGCTTTGGAGCTCTGGGCTTCCTGGACCATCTGGATAATGTGTGCCAAGGCAGTATCGGCACCGATCTGACGAGCCTGCATACGAAACTTACCCTGGCTGGGAATAGTCCCTGCAAGAACAGAAGAACCTTTTTTCTTCTCAGCCGGAGTCGGTTCTCCGGTGATCATGGACTCATCGACGTATGCGGCATCTGCCGTCATAAAACTTTCAGCACTCATTACCTCTCCATCTACAGGGACTTTCTCTCCGGGACGGACTTCCAGGATATCTCCCGGAGAAATGGTAGAGACCGGAACTTCACGGATAACCTCTTTTCCATCCTCGTCCGTTTCGACGATACGGGCAGTCTTCGAAGCCATCCCCATCAGTTGACGGATGCTGGAAGCTGTACTCTCACGGGCTTTCTCTTCCAATAACCTGCCCGTTAATACAAAGGTAATAATCATTACTGCAGCATCAAAATAGGTATGCCACTCAATGCCCCTTGCTCCCCATGTCTGTTCTCCCCAAAAAGTATTATAGGTACTGAACAGGAAACTGATTGCCGTGGAAAGGGCGACCAAAGTGTCCATATTTGCCGAAGCATGTACCAGTTGTTTCCAAGCCGTAACATAAAACTGACGGCCACAAAGCCACAAGTCTGCTGCACAGAGCAAGAGGCTTACCTGATTAGAGAAATTCGTCGAACCAAGAGGCAGCCACTTCATTGAGATGCTCATCAGCAGAATTGCCAATATCCAGGAAAGAATGGTCTTGTGTTTCAATATCCGGTATGCATTATGCTCAATCATCTCTACACTCTGGCCAGTATCAATAATCAGATCATAACCGATATCATTGACATTCTTTTTCATCGTTTCAAGAGAAACCACACTGGAATCATAATCAACCAGTGCACTTCGGGCCGGTAAACTCACCGAAGCACTCTGGACCCCCTCCAAGGAACTTAGTTTTCGCTCAACATTTGCTGCACAAGCTGCACAGGCCATGCCTACAACAGGAATTGTCTTTTTCATTGCTTATCCTTTCCCAAAACATCCTTTATCACACGTTACCATCTTCACTGATAACGAATCGCTTAATCTTCTCTGTCTTTTCTTTTTTATTTTAAATCCGACAGTTTCTCATTCTGCTCCTCGTACTTTCGGATAAAGAATCCCCGAGATATTACCCGATAAGTTCATACCTTCCACTTGCACTTACTGCTTTCCGCAAGTCATCGTCAGAAACGGCATTCTCATCATAGTCCACGAAGGCACTTTTCTCTTCAAGGTTCACTTTAACGGTATTGACACCCTTCAAGGATTGAAGGGCATTCTCAACCTTAGCTTTACAGTGTATACATTTCATTCCATTTACAGTAAAAGTCTTTTTCATTTCCGTAAGTTTAAAAGTTCTTTATTTATCCGAAGATATATCTGATCTTCATTTGCAAAGGTACAATGATTTCTTCCGGAACTGTTACAGAATATTGGATTCATTTTACAACATTCCGCAACAGGAAAAGTTTATTCCTTACTTCCTTGCAGTTATAATCAAGGGACCCTCCTGATTATTTTGGAATCTATCTTCCCAGACGTGCCATTGATCGATCTCCTCTGTAATGCGCTGTACAGCTTTTGTGCAATTTTCCGGATAAGTAAGTTGTAAGACAAACCAGATTTTTCGATGCTGCACATATTTAACATGAAACCGGTAACCGTTGATATGACTGCCATCAACATACAAAGGACCAGACAAAATGAAGAAATCCCTCCCCATACGTTTTTTCGTTGCATGAAGGAATACACCAATACTATCCATACCCTGTTTAACGGAAAGTTCCTTTTGATTAGGTTGTATGAATGCCATCTGAACGATCTGAACCCAGTTATCCCAATAGCTGAATCTGCAAAAACCAGGTTCTTTAATGAGAGAATCGGGTGTTTGTTCAAAGCATGCCGGATAGCGGACAACATATCCGAAGAGACTGTCCTGGTATTCTTTCATCGGCGCATCATTGATCATCTGTTCCAACTTCTCCGGAAATGGCCTGTTGTCTTTTTCTGTGAAAGAAAGCATCACTGTCGTTACTATAACGGCAAAACTAATGAGTATAATAAAAAATCGTCGCATGTCTAGACTTTTATTTGCATCTGTCTTAGAAGTTTCTAATCGCCTCCTATCCTGTCATTATATTAATCGATAAGAATCTTTTATTAATGCAAAATTAGAGAAATACACATCAACGACCCAAAAAGGGAACTGACATTTATCTGACAATTGATAGAATTACATTACCACGTTATCAATATATTAATAATCATATAAAAAAAGAGGCGAAAATTTTGATACACAACTTTGAAGCATTACTTTTGCACTTGGAAGACTGCTGGCAACCCAAAAGCACTTTACAGAAATTGCTGACAACTTAATTTGAGGTTAACAAATAATCTTATCAACTTAAAAGGCAATTTAGCAACAAAAACTATCAGCTAATTCCTATATACATCATCCCCTTTATATTACAGCTAAGCGGTAAACTTATTACAGCTAAGCTGTAAGCACATTACAGCTAAGTGGTAAGCATTTAAAATTGATTCTGCCAACAGATATTTATAATGAGTTTCTTCCGATTCATATATTTATTGTAAATTTGTCTTCTCAAATATACAGATATGGAAAAGAATTATTTTGTTAAAAGTCATGGCTTAGGCAATGAATATATCGTTTTAGATAGTAAGAACATCACTTTCCCATTAACTCCGGATGTAATAAAAAAGATTTGCAATGTCAACTATGGCATAGGTTCCGACGGCATCCTGCTCAAAGTTGAAACAGATAAGGCTGATGCCGGTTTGCGGATTTTCAACCCGGATGGATCTGAAGCGGAAAAAAGCGGTAATGGATTACGAATCTTCTGCAAATATATATTTGATTACGGCTTTATCCACCAACGACAATTCACAGTTGAGACAAAAGGTGGAATCGTAAATGCTGACATTGTTGAGGTTAAAGACAATAAGGCCACACTGATTACCGTGGATATGGGGAAAGCAGAATTCCGCTCTGCACTGATACCGACAAAATTCCCGACAACAGAAGTAAATGACCAAACTATCACCATAGATGGAACAGAATATCTGGCAAATTGTGTCTCCATGGGCAATCCACACTGTGTGATTATCAGAGAACAACTGGACGTAGATGAAATCAAGAAAGTTGGCCCGATGATAGAACATTATCCCATGTTCCCCAACAGAATCAATGTACAATTTGCCCAAGTGATTAACCGCCGAGAGGCTCGCATACTCATCTGGGAACGGGGAGCTGGATTCACGTTGGCCTCAGGTACTTCATCATGTGCAGTAGCATGTGTATTGCATAAGAAAGGACTGGTTGACGACGAAGTTCTCATCAGATGTCTGGGAGGAAACTTGAACATACAGATCAGCAAGGACTGGGAAGTGAGGATGACAGGACAGGTAAG
>DAIPMC010000038.1:0-13496 GCA_036768895.1 Prevotella sp.
CTGACATAAATAGTAGGACCTTTATAACCGGTTTCACGATGATCACGTACGAAAGTCGCACCAAAGCGGAGTTCGTTATAAAGATTATCATTAATATGAGAGTTCAATTCAGCTACAAAAGAATGTGTTGTATTCTTCATCCGATAACCAGAACCATTGAATACAAAAGAGCTGCCTCCAATGCCAAAATTATCATCGTATGAGAAATTGCCTTGATAGCGGAAAGATAAAGTATTCTTACTGTTGATATTCCAGTCTAAACGGCCCAAGACAGATGTCCCTTCCTGATTAATATTCCGTTTATTATAAGATTCTCGAATACCTGTCACCTTTTCATATTCATCAGCCATTTCCTTTGCAGTTGCCGTAGTCATGAAATAACCAGGAGCTCCGGCATAAAACTGTGATGGATAAGAATGTTTCCGATATTCCAAAGAAGTAAAGAAGAACAACTTATTCTTAATGATCGGACCACCAAGAGTAAAACCATGGGTCTGAGTAGTCTCATCAGTCAATTTTTGAGTCATATCGTAATAGGGACTCCAGTGACTATACATGTTCTCATTTGTATAATAACTAAAAGCAGTACCCGTAAGTTTATTGGTACCGGATTTTGTAATTGCATTGATTGCACCACCGGTAAATCCACTCTGACGAATATCAAAAGGAGAAGCCACGACCTGAATCTGCTCTATGGCATCCATTGAGATTGGGTTGGCACTGGTCTGTCCGCCATTCGTACCCGTAGAAGAAAGGCCAAACACATCATTGGCTACCATACCATCAATCTGGAAGGAGTTGTAACGATTGTTCGTTCCGGCAATTGAAATACCACCATTTTTATTAACATTAACCAATGGAGAAAGTTTGGCTATATCGTAAATATTACGATCAATAGTCGGTGCATTTTCGATTTGCTGCTGAGAGAAATTAGAAGAAGCACCATAGCTACCCTTTCCCATCCGTCCTAAGACAGTAACCTCACCAAGGGTCTGAGAATCTTCCTTTAAGTCTACATCGAGAACTTCCGGCTCACCAAGAGACAGATTAATGTTCTTCCTGGTCTCTTTTTTGTAACCAATGTAGTTAATAGTTACAGTGTAAGGACCACCTACACGCATACCCTGAATGGTGTACCGTCCATCGGCATTGGTCACTGCATTATAACGCGTTCCGGAAGGTTCGTGGATAGCAGTCACGACAGCACCAACGACATTTTCACCATTTGAAACAACCTTCCCGTCTAAACTTGAAGTTGTTACCTGAGCCATTACTGTTGCACTGAAAAACAACAGAAGAGCTACGAGAAAATGCAATCTTTTTTGCATAATTTTAACTAAAAATGATTAATAATATTTAGGGAAATCTCCCTTCATCTAAATACACTGCAAATCTAATTAAAAAAAATCATAACTATGTTACAAAACGATGAAAAACTTAAAAAAAAGACAATAAAAATCCAAAATAATGGTATTGTCAAGATTTTCTTTACCAGCGCTTACATCACTTTTAAAAAAAAGGAAACAGGTTAATCAAGAGCCTTTTTGACAAACTGCTATATAAATAGGTGTTATTCAACAGAAAGAAATTTATTAGCGATTTCAAAGCCTTTCTCAATCAAAAAAGTAACACTTTGATTTAATCATTTAAAATAGTATATTCAGAACAAATCTGATATTGAATCTTAAGGCAAAAGAATGAATGCAATCCCTACTTCTAAAAAATAAATGTATAAAAATACATTGTTATTTGTATAAATGCCATCAACTGATTGATCGGATCATCTCACTGATCTTATCTATTTCACCCGACTAAAAAGTCTCCCAAACACTAATTTGAGAGACTTTTCAAAACACGGGAAGTTATGTTCTTAACCTCACTCTAAAATACCAGTTATTACCGATAAGACACTTTTTGACCAACCTAACATTCTAATCTTTTCTATTCCAGATACTCATGACCTTTCTGCGGATAGCAATAATATTAAGAATTGAAACCAGAGCGAACAGACACAGACCTACAATAATCGCAGGTACCATATTACCATCATTCAACTCCGGAAAAAGAGTCTCTAAAATATTCATATAATAATTTCGAATAAAGAAGATCGCAATCCAGGCAATAAGTAACACTCCTATGTTCAGGCCAATCGTCAGAATCTGGTAAGGCTTTGCGACATTATTCGGACTATACCCGATCAACAGTAAGTTCTCCAATTTTGAAGAATTCTTCTGCACCAGTAAATAGATACTCAACATCAAGATATAGAAACTCAGAACAGAGATGACAAGTCCCACTATCATGACCATAGAAACCATCATCCTCAGAAAATAAGTAGTCTTCTCCTCATTAAGTTTGTCATCTTCAATCTCATACCCTTTATGATTCAAATACTTTCCGATACTCTCATCAGAAGGATTTCCTACTTTCATGATCAAACGAGTGGGTTCACTGTGATTATACGGAGCAAATCTAGGATTGCTCCAATCCATAAAACTCTGAGGAACCAATATCGTATTTAATCTACTCGAAAAGCCGATAACCTTGCCCTGAAACTGGTCATTATGTCCATTTCCCTGAATGAACATTTTGAATTCTATCATTCCGGCAAGCCCATCACTGATCTTCGGCAAGGCATGACTCTGAGCAAAACCAAAATTATACATCGTAATATAAGCACGAGGGATGATAACCGGTACGACCTTTGACCCGGGATGATACTGCCAGTCTTTCATGGCTACATCTACGAAACTGTCTGGAACCGACTCTATAGGAATCTCTGAATTCAGCACATTAGTGCCATTCACACCCATAGAAGCATTCACCTTATAGCCCGTCGGAGTAAATTTACCCACTTTCCTGGCAAATTTCTGAGCTGAAATATCATCAATATCACTCTGGCTGAAAGTATTGGAACTCCCACTAATCGTATTCGCCGTACTGATCTTCTTGTTGACAATCATAAAGTCAGCACTCATAAAACTGTCCTGAGAAGTAAAGACTGGGATTACATCATGATAAAACTGAAAACCTAATAGTACGATGAGCATACCAAATAAATTGGCAAAGAAAAATCCCACAAACTGGGATACACTAATATGCTGTTTCAGTAATTTCCAAACTAAATTCATTGTCCTAACGATTTAAATATCGAATTAAAAAATCATAAACAGAAAGTCTTCTCGTATGGCAAATCCATGTGCTTGCCGATACTCGTCACAATAACCCCTGCTCCCTGCTTCTTTGCTTCTTTCATCATAATCTCACCCATAATACTGGAATTGTGATCATCCAAGTGAGATATAGGTTCGTCAGCCAGTATAAAATCAAAAGGTTGAACCAGAGCACGGATCATAGCCACACGCTGTTGCTGACCAAAGGACATCCTACCTACCTTGGCATCCAATTTGTCCCCAATACCTAACTCCTCAAACCATTCCACAATCTCCTCTCGTGACTTGAAACCCGTGAGACTATTCTTGATCATCACATTTTCCAGAGCAGTAAGTTCCGGGAAAAGGCGCAATTCCTGGAAAAGATGCGAGATATGAACCGTTCTTATCTTCACCCAATCCTGAACTTTATAGGAAAGAGTATTGGCACCATCAAACAGGACACTTCCGGAATAGTCATGACGATAGCCGATGATATAACTGCAAAAGGTACTTTTCCCCTTACCACTATCAGCTTCTACAAGATAAAGGTGTCCCTTCTCAAATGATACATCTGTATTCCATATATAGGAATGCAACTGATTTATCATTATATTAATGTATAAACAACCCTCTGTTTTTTGCTATAAAAAATGACATTTCTTACCTTAAGATATAAACGATTGAACTGACTTGTCCGAACAATGGACTCAGGAAACCAGTAAACAGAGAAAGAGCATTTTGCTTTTTATCCCTTTTAGTATTTCCAAGATTAATGATCATCACCATCTTTTTTCCAATCATCAATTTTTGCAATGAAGAAGGAATCGCATCTTTGCTTTTCAAGATTGAATTTTTGGCCAGTATAGCACTACTTCCACTATAAAATTGCAAATCATCCGACGCACCGAAATAGAATGTTGTTTTCTTATCGGTATAATAATAAGCATTTTTACCACTGTCCAATATTTTTCCACCTTTCGGTACACTCTGTTTCCAATAGTCCACATCCCCTAACCAATTGCAATTAGCAAATTTAGCACCCCACATCATCTCTAAACTGTTATCGCCCATGGTAGGAAGGATGATATTCATATCTCCATTCACGCTATTCATGATACTGTTCACATCAATAGCTTCATTAATGCCAGCCAGTAAGGCTGTCAATCCACGATTATTTTGCATCAAAGGCAAGAATTTCCGACCATCCACATTCATGAATATACCTACTACAGCATCAGAAGGCATAGTCGAAGCATACCGGCCGGTTATAGGTCTGTATACTTTCACAGCCTTTTTCAAAGCAGCATCGACATCATGGTTAAAAGAGAAAGTCTTACCATGGAAAAGCAGAGCTTTTCCGTCCTTTTCTATATCTGCCGCTATAAGCACTTGAGAAGCATCCGCACCACGAGGGATTCCTATGGTAAAGGGAGCAACCAACTTTTGAGGTAATGCCTGAGCCTGAGCAACCATCGCCATAGGAGAACTAATGGTATCCAAAGCGTCAAAGAGAGGACTACTCTTGATTCCGTCATCCTCATCTTCCTTCAGATAAGTTGCCATCTGTTGTATCATTTCTGCCTGTGCACTCACCGTTACAGGTCCCATAATGAGCATTGCATGATGAGAGAAGCCTAATACCCACGCATTTTTCAAGACAGTAAATTGTAATCCCCGGTGCTCACTGAGCTCCTGACAAGTCCCTTTCTGTGAAAGTTGATGAAGCCAGTTTTGCAGATTATCATGATCTTTCACCTTAGCACAAAGTCCGAGATTACCATCCTGGGATTCAAAAAAGTACATCTTATGGCCCACATCAATGCCACAATCAGAAATATCCTTCACATGAAGAATGGACTTCAATACTGTATTCTCGTTTCTTACAGGAGAGCCCTTTTCCATCTTCTGCATATCCATAGAAATAAGAGCAGTACTCTCACCAGGTATGGCATTCAGATAACTATTATCAGAACAGGAAGTAAAAAACAGGACAATACCTGAAAAGAACAGACATGAATGCAATGCTAAACTCTTGAATATACGCATTTTTCTTATAATTAGATAACTCAAGTAAACATTTAATCACCTTTTTGCATCAACCCTAATCATATAGTATTTAAAATTGGAATACTAAGGGTCTGATATCTTTTTATGAAATTCTATTGACATCTGCAGACCAGATTAGATATCATCACAGCATATAATCCTGCTGTTTCAGTCCTTAGACGACTTGATCCTAAGGTCACGGACTCATAGCCATTTTTCAAAGCAAATTCCACCTCATCTATGGAGAAATCACCTTCCGGTCCTATCATTACAGTAATATCAGTATCTCCCGTTCCACAAACAGAACGCTGTAGTTCTGTATAAAAATCTTTCTGGGGAATTTCCGGATAACAATGACAAATAAACTTACGTCCATTCCGTGGAGTAGAAACAAAATCCTGAAAACGAACGATCTGATTCAGAACGGGCTTCCATGGTTTCCGACTCTGTTTCATAGCTGAAATGATAATTTTATCCAACCGTACCGTACGCATTACCTTCCTGTCAGAGAATCTACAATTCAGAAACGAAAGTTCATCAAATCCTACTTCCGTGGCTTTTTCTGCCATCCATTCAATACGGTCCATCACTTTTGTGGGAGCGATTGCAAGATGTATATGTCCTTTCCAAGAATGTCTTTGGGGAAGTTTTTCTTTTACTTCATAAAGGCAACGCCTGGTTGCTGCTAATGTGATCTGTGCTCGATAAAAATTCCCGACACCATCCATCAAAAACATCTCGTCACCACTTTTCAGACGCAACACACGCATGGCATGCATAGCTTCATCAAATGGTAACTCTCGCAGAGAACCGGCATTCGGAACATAAAAAAAGCGTTCTTCCTTCATGACTTCTGTTCCTTCATAGGATGTTGCCTATTCCCCCGACGTCTCATCTCATCACGTAACAAAGACGCCAGTTCATAATTTTCATCCTTTATAGCTTTGTCAAATGCAGTCTGCAACATCTGATCACTGATAATATTGACAGGTAATGACATCCCGGAAGACTGGGGATGATAAGCCACCCCTTGCCGTCTCATCAACTCTGCATCAGCATAAACAGGTAACTTCCCTATTATAGACAACAAGATAGCATCACTGGCACGCATGGGAATCTCCTCAAGTGTGTCCTGGTTCATCAACACTGCACTATACTCACCGCTGACAATATCATTAATATCTATTTCAAGATGCATCCCTTCCTGATTTCGAATGACTTCATAAAGTACTTCCGGAAGCAACCGGTCAACACCTGCTACTGGCTGAGTACGCAAAGCAAACTGATACATCATCTGCTTGTCACAGGTTACAACCAGTTCACGCGTTTCATCCTCATTCAGTAAATTCAACAGTCCGATATCACTGGATCCTACAATTTCCGAAACTCCTCCGAAATGAACCTGAACCTTATTGTTCATGCCGCTATATCCTCCTTTTTTGGACGGAATATCAAAGCAAAAGATACTGCAACGACTAAAGCATAACCGGCGAATATAAACCAGCAGGACCTCCAGTCAGTAACAGCCGTCCCACTTGTCATTACTGTATGGGCATTCACAATGGCCTGAGCAGATAACGTCCCCACTGTAGCCCCGATACCATTGGTCATCAACATAAACAGACCTTGTGCACTTGAACGAAGTTCCGGATTTGTAGTCTGATCAACAAACAGCGAACCGGAAATATTAAAGAAATCAAAAGCCACACCATATACAATCATGGAAAGGACAAACATCCATACGCCTGTACCTGGATTACCGAAGCCAAACAAGCCAAAGCGGAATACCCATGCTAACATGGCTATCAGCATCACATTCTTAATACCATAACGTTTCATGAAGAAAGGGATGAGAAGGATACAACAGGTCTCACTGATCTGAGAGAGAGAGATCAAGATGTTTGCATGGTTAACGCCAAAGGTATTCGCGTATTCCGGAATATCCTTGAAACTGGTAATAAAAGGATTTGCAAAACCGTTCGTAATTTGCAGACTTACACCAAGAAGCATGGAGAAAATGAAAAATATGGCCATTTTTTTCTTACGGAACAATGCAAATGCACGCAATCCGAAAATATCCATTACTGACTTTTTCTCACCATCATCATGAGTATCACATTTCGGTAAAGTAAAGGTATAAAAAAACAAGATGATGCTGCAAATACCGGAGACAATAAACTGATTTTGATTCGGTTGAAAACCCATAATGTCGACAATCCACATCATACATATAAATCCTATCGTACCAAAAACACGTATAGGTGGAAAATCCTTTACGGTATCCATACCGGCTTTCGTCAAAGCATTATAAGCAACAGAATTGCTTAATGCTAACGTAGGCATATAAAAAGCAACACTAATCGTGTATAAGGTGAATAAGATTCCAAACTGAATATGTGCCTGCTGGGTCAAAGCATAATAAGCAGCTACGAACATGAATAGTCCGGAAAAAAGATGACAAAAGCCTAATAAACGCTGTGCTTGTATCCAACGATCTGCTATGATTCCCATAAGTGCCGGCATAAAAATGGAAACGATTCCCTGTACTGCATAAAACCAGCCGATTTCAGAGCCTAAACCGATATTCATTAAGTAGGTACCCATTGAAGTTAAATATGCTCCCCAGGCAGCAAACTCCAGGAAATTCATCGCGGCTAAGCGTATCTTTAAATTCATTTCGACGTAGAATTAATAATTATTGCAAAGATAAAGACTTTTATCGAAAACAGACTAAATCATAAAAGATTTTTTTTAAAAGAAAAAACCTCTTTTACTGTAAATTCAGACAATTGCGGAATATTTTTCTATTGGTATAAAGACAAAAAAAAATTGATTGTCTCACGACAACCAATCTTTTATTAACCTTAATAATCTAATACCATGAAAAACACAGTGCAAATGTACAACAAATTCTATAACGTCCAAATATTTGGTATAAAAAATGCTATACTTTAATATTACTTAAAACTTCCATTCTCCCAATTAAGTTTCTTTTGCATAAATATTGTATTTATGTCTTTTTTATCCTCCGATCCTACAAGAGGAGCAGCCAAACTCAGGACTATGGAATTATCACTCTGGGAAAGTTTTGCAGAAATCAAATAAGGTTCTATCATCGCCTTTAAATTATCAAATCGTTCGATTGACATCGTATCAGGACGAGAGATAAAATCTGCAGGTGTCACTGTCGGCAATTTGCCTTGAGAAGGAAGAAGATGCCAAAACATATCATAAAACCGAACTTCACTTTCTTTTGAAGGGCCATAAAATGTTTTCACAAAACAAAGAATAGTATCTCCTTTTTGTTGAGGAAGTAATTTCATTTCCAGAGTCGCCGATCGATTCAACGTCACATGAAGATAATCATTCGTCAACGTATCCATTCTATTATTGCCGTTAAGAAGGTTCTTTACATCAGCTTTCACTTTCATATCAGCAAAATCAACAAACTCCTGACGCGAACTTGCATTCAGGTAAGGCATAATGGAATCAGGCATCGTCAGCCACATTCTTCTCAAAGACTGAGCTGAAGCATTCAGTGAAAGCAACACTGTGAACAGAATTAAAAGTATTTTTTTCATTTTCACAACCTGTTTTTATTCAAAATATTCATCTCTATTGATCAGATGCGAACCGGATATAAGTAATAAAATTCCCGATGCTATTCCAATACACCGGCATCTCCATAGTGAAAAGCGCCATACCGAAGTTGGCAAGTCCATCGTCCTTTCCTGGGAGCCACGAATACAGTAAACAAATCATCGAGCCCCACAGGAGCACATCCTCCTTTATAAAAAGGTGTACCTCCCTCTTCCTCGTCATAGCTTACCGGATAAATCTTACTCAACCGACCAGCCAGTATCTTCATCTGTCGGACGGCCTGAACCTTACTTGAACATATCCTGTAAAAACGGGCCTGGTTGAAATAGCTCGTACTATCAACATATTGGAAGTCCAGTTCAATTCTATCGAATTTCATCCCCTGGAAAATCTTATTTGCATATAAGATTGAGGCCGAATCCTTAGCTTCCGGGCTTCCCCATAGTTGTTGAAAGTCTTGAAGTACTGTATGATACGATATTCCAAATCTGATATTGTCTACATTAGCTTTATTCCGTAGTACAGGATCTTTCACCTGTGCCAGAACAGCCGATCTGAAAAAGACAAGAGCTAAGATCAGTAATGCGCTTTTATATTTCAAAAGATTCCGATACATGTCGTGCAAAGGTAGAAAATAAAAAGGATGTCACCAAAAAAGTGACACCTTATTTTACCTCCATATTTAAATTCTGATTTGCTCATTTGCAGTTTATTTCTTACCTTTGCATCAAAATTCTTTCAAATATGACAAAGAAGAAGGTATTGCCTCTTTTACAAGAGGTTACCATTGAAAAGGTTGCAGCAGAAGGTAAATGCTTGTTTCATTATAATGAAAAGGTGGTTTTTGTTCCATTTTGCGTTCCAGGCGATGTAGCAGACGTACAAATTACAAGAAAGAAACACAGTTTTTGTGAAGGAAGGATCATCAGATTTATACACTATAGCACCATACGCGAAAAGCCGTTTTGCAAGCACTTCGGGATCTGTGGAGGATGTAAATGGCAGAACCTCCCGTATACAGAACAACTAAAGGTTAAGCAGCAACAAGTTTTTGACCAACTCTCAAAAATAGGAAAGATCAAACTCCCCGAGTTCCGGACCATACTTGGTTCTGAGAAGATAAAGGAATATCGCAACAAACTGGAGTTCGGCTGTGCCGACAGACGCTGGTATACAAAAGAAGAACTGGAACAACTTCCGAAAGAAGATGACAACGATGGCAATTCGCCACTTGCCATCAAGCGTTCCAAGAATCAGGACAATTGTATCGGATTTCATATTACGGGGGCTTTTGATAAAATCTATCCTATCGAAAGATGCTGGCTGATGGATAATCAGCATAACATGATTCGTAATGAAATACGAGACTATGCCTTTGCTTCCGGAATGACATTCTTTGACGTACGAACCCAACACGGTCTGTTAAGGAATATCATGTTCCGTAATTCCAATACCGGTGAATGGATGGTATTGATACAATTCCACTATGATCAACCTGACGATGAATCAAAAGCAAAGGCTCTTCTGCAGCATATTGCTGATCAGTTTCCTCAAATCACCTCTCTCCTTTACGTCAACAATCAGAAATGCAATGACACGATAGGTGACCTCGACATCCAGGTGTTCAAAGGTAAAGACCATATCTTCGAAAAGATGGAAGGTCTCAAGTTCAAGGTCGGTCCGAAGAGCTTTTACCAGACGAATACGGAACAAGCCTATCATCTTTATAGCGTGGCTAGGGAATTTGCCGGTCTGACAGGAAAGGAAACCGTCTATGATCTCTATACAGGAACCGGAACCATTGCCAACTTTATAGCTGGGAAAGCCCGTCAGGTAATCGGTATCGAATATGTTCCAGAGGCAATAGAAGATGCTAAGGTAAACAGCCATCTCAATGCTATTACCAATACGACTTTTTTTGCAGGAGACATGAAAGATATCCTTACTGACCAGTTTGTTCAGGAACAAGGTCACCCGGACGTCATCATCACAGATCCACCCAGGGCCGGTATGCATTCGGATGTCATCAAAGTTATTCTCAATGCAAAACCGGAGCGAATTGTCTATGTCAGTTGTAATCCGGCTACCCAGGCCCGCGACCTGTCCGTTCTTGACCCCGCCTATGAAGTCATGCAGGTTCAGCCGGTAGACATGTTTCCACATACTCCTCACGTGGAAAATGTAGTTCTGCTTCAAAAAAGAAAAGATTGATCATTGTCTTCAAATCTAACAATAACCATTTATACATTTATGACAAACTTAAAAAGAGGACTATTCCTTACTTTTACTGCTGCCATCGTTTGTACTGCTAACGCACAGACGAAATTACCCAGCTGGATTAACAGTATCAAACTATCCGGATATGGAATGACACAGTATCAGTATAGCGGACAAGACGGAGCAAAAGCAAATTCGTTTAACCTCAGATTAGGCCGAATCATGCTTGACGGCCGGATCAAAAATGATTTCTTCTGGAGAATCCAACTTCAGGTCAATGGCAACACCTCTACGTTGGGGAGTTCACCAAGATTAGTTGACCTCTACACAGAATGGCAGAAATACGATTTCCTTCGTGTTAAAATAGGCCAATTCAAAAGACCATTCACTTTTGAAAATCCGATGAACCCTATAGACCAGGGATTTATGAGTTATGGGCAGGCAGTCGAGAAACTGGCAGGATTCTCTGACCGGAACGGAGAACACAGTTCTAACGGACGGGATATTGGGCTCCAGATGCAAGGAGACTTCCTTAAAAACGCCCAAGGCAGGAATCTGTTGCACTATCAGGTAGGTGTATTCAACGGTCAAGGCATAAATGTAAAAGATGTTGACCAACAAAAAGATCTTATCGGCGGTATCTGGGTAATGCCAGTTCCCGGCATGCGTCTGGGAGCTTTTGGCTGGACAGGCAGCTATGCCCGCAAAGGCACCTGGACCACAACAAGTGCTCAAGGGCCAACCATTGACCACAACGGTGTAAGGAGTCTGCAACAGCGCAGATACGCCTTCTCTGCCGAATATCTCTTTAACGACTGGACTTTACGTTCTGAATTTGTCCATTCCACAGGCCAGGCCTTTGCTAAAGCTTTAAGTAACACTAATGACAACACTTCCAATGACTGCACGATCTCTGATAACGGAAGTCAGGCCCAAGGTGTTTATGCACTGGTCATTGCCCCGATTATCCAGAAACGCCTTCACGCTAAGGTCCGTTACGACATGTATCAGCCGACAGGTGACACATCCAAAATGAGAACCCAGTATGAAGCAGGATTAGACTATGAGTTCGATCACAATTTTGAAATTAACGGCGAATATGCCTTCGTCAATGATCGAAGTCTGAAGAAGAACAATTACTCAGTCGTAGATGTAGAAGTAGATTTCCGATTCTGACGAGGAATCCGTAAATAACATTAAATACAACGATTCAAAAAGGGTATATTTTTATCAATAAAAATATACCCTTTTCTGTTTGTCAGCCATGACCTGTCTCCGGATAAACCGGCAGATCATCAGGCACAACACCAAGCCGGCCTTAGAATAAGATCTATTATTCTTTTAAAGGCTATAAGAGAAACCAACACTCATATATTCTTTAAACTGCCAATACCCATGAATACCACGGCTCACACCATCATCAAACCGAGGGAAGACAAAAAGATTACAAGATATCAGTTTGCTCAATTGGAAGACAAAGGTATTCTCCCATTCCAGTTCTGTCCGCTTATATGAAGTATATCCATATAGCCGGGTAGTCCATTTTATCAAATCTGACATTTTCCAGTTCAAGTCCAAAGTAAACTCAGAACCATAGTCAATCAAGGTACGTCTTCCTTCGTGAATACCATATCTGGTAGCCAGAGACTTGAGTTTGACATACGTCCAGTTCAGTGCCAAAGGAGCCATATGTACCGTTCCTGTAAGTCGCTTCTTAAACCAATCAACATTATAGTCCATACCTATTGAGAAGTTCATATCAAATGGAGACATGAATGCGGCATAGACAGTAGGGTCATTGCTCTTATAGGTATCCGTAAACTGAGTTGTTGCAATCGTCTGAAAAGTATAATACCATTTTTGGGTAGCTTGCAATCCCAGTTTGTCCGTATATCTGATCATGTTTTCTGTCGCGGACAAGCTATGGATACTATCAGCACGTGAATTCTGAAATCCCAACTTCAGTTCTAACTTATGGTTCCATACAAACCGTCGATGATTATCATAATTAGCCTGAAATACGATATTCCCCAACGTAGAATAATTGCTTTGGCCTCCCTTATACCAGTTGGAAGAAACAAAGTTCTGCATAAACTGCAGATAATAATCGCCCTGGAATGTCCAGAAATTAGGCTTTTTAACTAGAATATCCATCGGAACAGCATCAGGTTCCTGTGCCTTAGGAGATACGATATCCACAAAATCAGGATGAATCTGTTGAGTCGAAGGTTCCAGACGATCAAGATGAGAAGAGTTGGCAATCAACACTTTCACACTTTGTTGAACAAGTTGAGGATAATTGAGATAAACGTTCATCAATGTCCGATCCAGAAATCGGTTCACGACATGATCCGAATCCTCACCAGAATACAACCCTAAAAGATGAATGGCTGGAAAATGATAAAAAGTAAGCGGTGAAAGGAGACAGAAACTCTTGTTTTGAATCATCAGATGATTACGGGCCGCCAGGGTATCCTT
>DAIPMC010000038.1:13545-18106 GCA_036768895.1 Prevotella sp.
CAGCCACCCCTCATACGTGTTCAGAGAATCCAGATAGTTTCGAACCCATTCAGGTTCACTTGTATTATTTTTCCCCGATCTTCCACCGGTTCTCTGTGCCTTTACTACCAGAACCGAGCTCAGAAGCAAGATGATCAAAAGACGATATTTCATTTTTTTCTTATCTTTCAGTTGGCGGCAAAGGTAGAAAATAAAAATGAAAAAACGAAAGAACAGTTGTATGAAATCGCACAAAACGGTTGGCACTTTCATTATTTTATACTACCTTTGCAGATTAGTTATAACTAAGGTATTTTAAATATTTTTATCGTGGCTGAAACAAAATATATATTCGTCACAGGTGGAGTAGTTTCTTCTATTGGGAAAGGAATTATCTCTGCATCAATAGGTAAACTCCTTCAGGCAAGGGGTTATGATATCACCATTCAAAAGTTTGATCCGTACATTAACATTGATCCAGGTACTCTGAATCCCTACGAGCATGGAGAATGTTATGTAACTGTAGATGGGATGGAAACAGACCTCGACCTCGGTCATTATGAACGATTTACAAGTATTCATACGACCAAGGCTAATTCTATGACCACCGGCCGTATATACAAGTCAGTTATTGATAAAGAACGGCGGGGTGATTATTTGGGTAAGACGATCCAAGTGGTTCCGCATATTACCAACGAGATCAAGCGTGATGTCAAATTACTTGGACAGAAAAACCATTATGATTTCGTCATTACTGAAATCGGTGGAACAATAGGTGATATCGAGAGTGCACCTTATATGGAAGCCATACGTCAATTAAAGCGTGAATTGGGTAAGAATGCAGTCAATATACATCTTACCTATATACCCTACCTTAAGGCAGCACATGAATTAAAGACCAAACCTACTCAGAACTCGGTCAAAGAGCTACAAAGCGTAGGTATCCAACCTGACATTCTTGTTCTTCGTACAGAAAAGCATTTGAATGATGACATCAGGAAGAAAGTTTCCAATTTCTGTAATGTAGATCTGGACTGTGTCATTCAAAGTGAAGACCTGCCCAGTATCTATGAAGTTCCCGTGAACATGCAGAACCAAGGTCTGGATGCAGCCATTCTAAGGAAAATGGGGATACCTGTGGGTCCTACACCGGAAATGAAACCATGGAAAGCCTTTCTGCAACGCATGAAAGGTGCCAAGGATACCGTTAATATCGGTTTGATTGGGAAATACGACTTACAAGACGCCTACAAAAGTATTCGGGAAAGTCTCTACATTGCAGGGACCTACAACGATTATAAAGTTCATATCAATTTTATCAATTCTCAGTATATTACCGAAGAAAATATTGCTGAAAAAATCAACGGACAGGATGGTATCATTATTTGTCCGGGATTTGGACAGCGCGGTACAGATGGAAAGATCATTGCTGCCAAATATGCACGCACGAATGATATACCTACCCTAGGTATCTGTTATGGCATGCAGATGATGGTGATAGAATTTGCACGCGATGTATTGGGATACGCAGATGCCAACAGTCGCGAGATGGACGAGAAGACTCCTCACAATGTCATTGACATCATGGAGGAACAGAAGGACATCACGAATATGGGTGGTACCATGCGTCTCGGTGCTTACGAATGTGACTTGAAGAAAGGTTCACGGGCATACGGCATCTATGGTCAGGATCATATCAGCGAGCGTCACCGTCACCGTTATGAGTTCAACAATGACTATGAATCAGAATTTGAAAAGAACGGCATGATGTGCGTGGGCCGGAATCCAGAGAGCGATTTGGTAGAAATCATTGAAATTCCAAAATTGAGATGGTATATAGGAACACAATTCCACCCGGAGTACCAGTCCACTGTCCTCAAACCTCATCCTTTATTTCTGGATTTTATCAAGCACGCAATAGCTTTTCAGGAAGAGAAAAAGACAAACCAGAAATAATAAATCAGATGAGTGTATTTTCATCTTTCAATATCGAACAATAAATGGATAAAAATAGCATTATCGGCTTTATACTCATAGCCGTAGTTCTGATAGGCTTCAGCTGGTGGGCAAAACCTTCTGATGAAGAGCGGAGAGCCGCTTTCGTAAAAGATTCTATTGCTAATGCTCAACAGGCTAAAGCCGTCAAGACCGCACAATTTGCTACTGCTCAGAAACAAGCAGAAACACGAAAGAAGATCGAAGCTGATACGACAGCTCTCTTTCATTCAGCACTGACAGGAAAAGATCAAAGAATCGTTCTCCAAAACAAAAAAGTAGCCCTTACCTTTAACACGAAAGGTGGTGTAGTCGAGAAAGCTATCATTAAAGGATATATAGGCCATAACCTTAAGGTAAAGGATGGTTCAAAAGATTCTAAAAATGTAACCCTTTTCGAAGCGAAGGACCAGAGTCTGAAATTTATGCTGGCTGCCAAGGACGCCAACATTGTGACCAGCGACCTCTACTTCACACCCTCCAATGTCACTGACTCTACTGTCACCATGACGGCAAAGGCCGGTACGGATAAGTATATCACATTGTCCTACCTTCTGGGAAGAGACTATTTGCTCCACATGAAATTACGTGTGACAGGAATGGCTAATCTCTTTTCTCCGGATACAAACCTCATGGACATAGACTGGTCAGAACACTGTCGGCAACAGGAACGTGGTTTTACTTTTGAAAACCGATATGCCAGTCTTACCTATCACAAGGCTAACGGAGGTACAGACTATATCAACCAGGGGAAAGAGAAGATTGATCAGGCTATCAAGGAACCTATTGACTGGGTTGCTTTCAAGAACCAATTCTTTAGTGCTGTAATCATTTCCAAAAGCAATTTCAAGGAAAATGCCCTCATGACCAGTATCCCTCAGGAAAAGGGATCCGGCTATCTGAAGCAATACGGTGCGAAGATGAAAACATACTTCGACCCTACAGGGAAAAAGCCATCTGAATTTGAATTCTTTTTTGGTTCAAACAATTTCCGGCTTCTGCAACATGTAGAGAAGGAAAGTACATTCGGTCATAAACTCCAGTTGCAACGACTAATCTATTTGGGTTGGCCTCTGTTCCGGATCATCAACCGTTGGTTCACCATATATATATTTGACTGGTTGAGTAAGATATTCCCGATGGGCATCGTACTGATTCTGATTACCATGCTCCTGAAGGTAATCACCTACCCTATGGTCAAGAAAAGTTATATGAGTTCGGCTAAAATGCGCGTACTACGACCGAAACTGGATGAGGCTACCAAGCAATATAACAAACCGGAAGATCAGATGATGAAACAGCAGGCCATGATGGGAGAATATGCCAAATACGGCGTCAGTCCGTTATCAGGATGCTTGCCGGTACTTATTCAGGCCCCTATCTGGATTGCCATGTTCAACTTTGTCCCGAATGCTATCCAGCTACGTGGGCAGAGTTTCCTGTGGATGCACGATCTGAGTACTTTCGATCCGATTATAGAATGGAACAAGAACGTGTGGCTCATCGGCGACCATCTTTCACTGACCTGTATCCTGTTCTGTATCGCACAGATTGTCTACAGTTGGTTCACGATGCAGTTGCAGAAGGATCAGATGGTAGGTCAGCAGGCTGATCAGATGAAGATGATGAAATGGATGATGTACCTGATGCCTCTGTTCTTCTTCTTTATCTTCAATGATTATTCATCAGGACTGAACTTCTATTACTTCATCAGTTTGGCTTTCAGTGCTATCATCATGTATGCACTAAGAAAGACAACTAACGATGAAAAACTGCTCAGCATCCTTGAATCACATTATAACAAGAATGCTGCAAGTCCGAAGAAATCATCCGGCGGTATCGCTTCACGCTTACAGGCTATACAACAGATGCAACTGCAGCAGCAACAGGAGATGCAACAGAAACGCAACGAACTGGAACAGAAGAAAAAACGACTTTAATATCTGAAATTGGAGGCGGAGTGAATAGTTTTTCACTCCGTCTGTAATTAAAATCATATTCTATGAATAAAATAATTTCACTGACTGCTGCTTTACTGATGGCTTGCAGTGGTCTGAATGCACAAACTATGATTGGAAAGAACAATATCCAACTCTCGAGTGACTTGATGACTCCGGAGGCTCTTTGGGCTATGGGACGCATCGGGACAGCTCAAGCCTCCCCTGACGGAAAGAAGATCGTTTATCAAGTAGGCTATTATAGCGTAAAAGAGAATAAAAGCCACCAGATCCTTTTTGTAATGGATGCCGACGGGCAACATAAAAAACAGTTGACTGAAGATGCTACCAGCGAGAGTGATGCTGCATGGATCAACAACCGGACCATCGCATTCATCCGCAACGGACAGATATGGAGCACTGATGCTGACGGCTCTAACCGCAGACAACTTACAAATTCAAAAACGGACATCGAAGGATTCATCTTTTCTCCTGACGGCAAACAGGTAATCCTTATCAAAAGTATCCCCTATCATGGAATAGCGGCGAAGTACCAAAAAGATTACGATACAGGGGCATAAGATTGAAATAAAGATGGAAAAGAAAATTGCATTTTTGGCGTATACAGCTGAGATTCAATCTGTAAATTA
>DAIPMC010000038.1:18116-20800 GCA_036768895.1 Prevotella sp.
AGAAGAATCCATCTGATTTGCCAAAAGCTTCAGGAAGAGTTATCACAGACTTGAATTACAGGCACTGGGATCACTATGTGGAAACCATGGATCACCCGTTTCTGGCAAATGTCAATGCTTCAGGAATCGATGAAGGAACAGATATCCTCAATGGAGAACCCTACGAATGTCCGATGGCTCCGTGGGGAGGAATAGAAGAATTGGCATGGAGTCCTGACAGCAAGGATATAGCCTATACTTGCCGCAAAAAAACAGGTGTAGAATATGCAACATCCACAGATGCAGATATCTATCTTTACCATATCGCCACAGGTCAGACCAAAAATCTATGTAAGCCTGCCGGCTATAAAGAACCAGCTATCGACCCGACAAAGAGTATGCGCGACCAGGCTGTAAATCACCAACCAGGAGATATGAGTGTCGGTTATGATGAAAACCCACAGTTTTCTCCTGACGGGAAATATATTGCATGGCAGAGTATGAAACGTGACGGTTACGAAAGTGACCGTAACCGGCTCTGTGTCTATAACCTGGCTACAGGTGCAAAGAAATATGTCACTGAAAACTTTGATACTAACGTGGATGCTTTTACGTGGGGACATGATTCGAAGACTCTCTATTTCATGGCGTGCTGGCATGCATGTGTCAACCTATACCAGACTAACCTCCAGGGGAAAGTCAGCCAACTGACTGATGGATGGAATGACTATGGATCCCTGCAGATGCTGGGGAACACCGGAAAACTCCTGACAACACGACACAGTATCTCCCATCCGGATGATATCTTTATCGTCACACCAACTAAAAAGGCAAAGAAAGCAAAAGTCTGTCAGATCACTGACGAGAACAAAGATATCCTTGACCAACTCACCATGGGGAAAGTCCAAGAACGCTGGGGAAAGACTACTGATGGAAAAGAAGAACAAGAATGGATCATCCTGCCGCCTCATTTTGATCCGGCAAAGAAATATCCTACCCTTCTCTATTGCGAAGGCGGACCGCAGAGCCCGGTATCCCAATTCTGGAGCTATCGGTGGAATTTCCAGATTATGGCTGCCCACGGCTATGTCATCGTAGCCCCTAACCGTCGTGGACTTCCCGGTTATGGATCTGCCTGGAACGAAGAAGTCAGTGGCGACTGGACAGGTCAGTGCATGAAAGATTATCTCTCTGCAATTGACGATGCTAGTGCTAATCTACCCTATGTAGACAAAGATCGCCTGGGATGCGTAGGAGCCAGTTTCGGAGGCTTCTCTGTTTACTACCTTGCAGGCCATCACAATAAACGCTTCAAATGCTTCATTGCCCATGATGGAGCCTTCAACCTCGAAAGTATGTATACTGATACGGAAGAGGACTGGTTCTCCAACTGGGAATATGACGATGCTTACTGGAACAAGAATCGTACGGCAAATGCAACAAAAACCTATGAGAACAGCCCGCATCTTGCTGTAGCCAACTGGGATACTCCTATCCTGTGCATTCACGGAGAAAAAGATTACCGTATTCCATACACTCAGGGAATGGGTGCATTCAATGCTGCACGCATGAGAGGTATTCCTGCCGAACTGTTGCTCTTCCCTGATGAAAACCACTGGGTATTGAAACCTCAGAATGGCATTCTGTGGCAAAGGACTTTCTTCAATTGGCTTGACCGTTGGTTGAAAAAATAAAACCGATTCAAAGAAAAAACATTTCTGAAATCCAGGTTGAAATCAGAGAAAACTCAACAAATAAATAAAAGAATAAAATATGGTAGAACTAATTCAAAAGAAACTCAGTGACTCTGCCGGTGCAAGGTGGGCAGCAGTACTTATAGTATCCTTCACCATGATGATGGGATACTTCCTCACCGATGTGATGTCACCTCTGCAAGATATGCTCGAAACACCTGTCGCCAGCGGCGGCTTCGGCTTAGGTTGGTCAAGTTCCGAATACGGCTTCTTCGCCGGTTCATACGGACTGATCAATGTCTTTCTCCTAATGCTCTTCTTCAGTGGCATCATTCTGGACAAAATGGGTGTACGCTTCACTGGCGTACTGGCATGTTCACTGATGGTGATCGGTGCCTTCATCAAATTCTACTCTTTGCAGTTCATCACTCCCGATCATACCCTGAGTATTCTGGGTGTAGACTATAAACTCCAGGTATGGATTACCTCACTGGGATTTGCTATCTTTGGTGTAGGTTGTGAAATGTGCGGAATTACGGTCTCGAAAATTATAGCAAAGTGGTTTAATGGCTACAGTATGGCATTGGCCATGGGCATCCAGGTCGGTATGGCCCGTCTGGGTACTGCAGGAGCATTAGGACTCAGTCCTATTATCGCCCACCATTATAGAAATGTAGCCTCACCGGTTCTTTTCGGTGCCATACTCTTGTTGATCGGTCTCCTGGCATTCCTGGTGTATGTAGTCATGGATACCAAGTTGAACAAGTCCATTGCTGCGACGAAATCAGGAGATGAAGAGGAAGAAGAAGGATTCAAATTCAGTGATCTAAAAGCAATATTCACCAATCCCGGTTTTTGGCTGATTGCACTCCTCTGCCTTCTTTTCTACAGCGCAGTATTCCCATTCTTGAAATTTGCTACCAAGTTGATGATTGCCAAATATAATGTCAATCCTTCCTTTGCAGGAATGATCCCAGCAGGTATAGCCGCTGGGCTTGCTGGAACTTTAAG
>DAIPMC010000038.1:20810-21796 GCA_036768895.1 Prevotella sp.
GGTACAATCTTCCTGACACCTATCTTCGGTTCTATCTACGATCGGATAGGAAAGGGTGCAACACTGATGATCATCGGATCTGTACTTTTAACCGCTGTTCACATCTGTTTCGCATTGCCTATCCTCAATACAGGAGCATTTGCCATCATTCTCATGATCCTTCTCGGTATTGCCTTCGCTTTGGTACCCAGTGCGATGTGGCCTTCCATGCCAAAGATCATACCGATGAAGCAACTGGGGTCTGCCTATGCCATCACATTCTATATTCAGAATATTGGGCTGACTCTCGTTCCGATGCTGATTGGTAATGTCCTACAGGCAAACACCAAGAATGGTAATGCCAACTTTACCAGTACGATGTGGATTTTTGCCAGTTTCGGTATTGTTTCTATCATCCTCGCTGTTATCCTCCGTATACTTGACGGAAAGAAACACTACGGTCTGGAACAAGCCAACATAAAGAAATAAACAAGATTCTGAAGGAAGAATCTTTCATAATATACTCCCGAAAGTTTTTTATTCAACTTTCGGGAGTATTTTTTTCATGAGTCATTCTGAGTTGAAAAAAGAACTACTAACTTAAATTATAATCTAAACACTTGATTTTCAGAACAATAATTCATTATGACCAAAATGGTGCATTATGGTGTACCAAAATGGTGCATTATGGTGTACCGCTATGCACCATTTCGTAAATTAAACAATCTGAAACTCATAACCAACAGATTATATCCTTTCAAGTTAGAAAGCATATCAATAAAACATAAAGCCTATGACTTATTTCCCTGATATTTCAAACTAACAGGAAAAACAACTCAGAAGGAAATTTCAAACTACAGTCAACCCGACATTCTGGTTCATCCGAGTTCTGTTATTACAAAAAGATGAAGTTCTATTGACAAACCTATAAAAATCAATTACCAGAGTTTCTGTCTCCTTCATTTTTCGTATATTTGCCATACAAATTCAGATTTAAAATCAAATTC
>DAIPMC010000039.1:0-10336 GCA_036768895.1 Prevotella sp.
TATTCTTACCTTTCCTCTTGTTCTAATCAGTTGCATTATTCACTTGAATTTAGGTGTATAAAATTCCTGGAGAAACGATTAAACAGATCAACGTTGAATCTTG
Organism: Prevotella sp.; assembly: GCA_036768895.1. GTDB lineage: Bacteria > Bacteroidota > Bacteroidia > Bacteroidales > Bacteroidaceae > Prevotella. The sequence continues at coordinate 104 of DAIPMC010000039.1, forward strand.
TGAACACAAACAGATCTCCATTTGAGGATACATGCAAGAAATAAGTATTATCATCAGAAAGTGAATTCTCAAAAGAATTATGAAAATAAAAACGTGATTTCTTATAGGCATCAATACAATTCAAACCTCGTGAGGTAGCCATCCATATATAACCAACACTATCCTGTGCTATACTCTGAACATGCAAATTGGAGATGTCCATACCGATACCATAAGAGGGCTGCAGATGCTGAGCTTTTGCTATACGGGAACCTGTTATCAACAGGAACAGAAAGATAACCGCTAATTTTAAGGTTTTCATGATATACTTTTTATTCTAAAGAAGACCCACTAAATAAAACACAAGACAAATCGTTTTCAGAAAAAAGAGAACTTTGGTTCAAATCCCATACAGAACGAAAATATAACAATATTTGTAACCATCTTAATAAGGGTGATCTGATTGATCACTCCTTATACACATAATTGAAACGGCCTCCAGGTGCGGTATCACCACTTATATAGAAGTCCATGATATTCCCTTCGTCCTGCATATTGTCATTCCATTTGAATTCCATGTCCAGTTTGCCCGGTACTGCCTGTAATACGCGTCGTGGTATTGAAAACACGAGGACATTTCCTTTCACGACAAACTTACATTTGGCGACCTCATTCCACATCCATTTATTTTTACAGTTCTTTTCAACTATCACCTTACCTCGTCTCGGACTCACCCGATTGACGATAAAGTCATAGCCATTCCATCCGGTAGACTTATCCCGGTCTATATCTATAAACAGCATCATCCAGTTTTTATCCTTCGAAGAGGTAAGAGCGTCTGCTGTCTGCACATAGAAATAAACATTCTTGCTGTCACGGGCCACTTTAGCTCCGATAATATCATTCCGGCCTGAATGATCCGTATAGTAACAGTCACCTCTCCCCTTGGAGTCTCTATGGAAAGTATTTCCACGGTAAGCTTTGTAAAGAGGACGTACAGAATCCCAATCTTCAATCTGTTTCAAACGAATGGTCTTCATACCGGAAACCGGAGTTGGCTTATCCATTCCCTTAAACTTCCGGATATTATCGACTAGTTGGAGATAATATACGTCACCCTTATCACCCCATCCCTTGTTAGGCTCAATATCACGACTGCAATTCCAGTTATATTCATCTACAAAAGAAAAAGGCTTGCCATTCCATCCGTCTTTGGGAAGCCATTGCCCGGCTATATACTCATTCCAACCGGTTACAAAAACAAGTTCAGGATCCAACTTGAAAGCACGGTTCCACTGTTCCTGAAAATTCCATCCATACAGATAACCGTCTATGCGAGGATCAAAACCATTCTGCTTACTGAAATTTCTCCCATAGGCGTCCTTTACATTGAAAGCACTGCAGTGCCCTTTGCTTGCCGGACTCGTGTTCTGGGCTACACCTACCGGAACCTCTTCATATTTTCCATCTGAAGAAGCCCCATAACCATGCTGAGGATATACCTCAAGCCATCCCCACTGGTCATTACGGTAAGGTCCGTAGACATAATCCGGTTGCCCGGGACGGAATGTAAAGAATGACGCAATGGCACGATCTTCTGGTGAATTAGTCAAATTATCCGGGTAGGCCATGATACAGGGCTTGCCCTTCCACATAAACCACAAATTACGATAACGTCCCGGTTGATAGACATCCTTATACAACTGACGTAATGAGGAAAGGGAACAAGAAGTTGCAGAAAAGGGAAGCATAAATGCAATCTTGGGTACATTCACCCCATCTTTCTGCGCCTTATCCCATGTTTTCATCAATGCCTCGTATGAATCTTTCCAGGTTATATCGCCATTGGTACAATCAAAGAAGACGACATCCACTCCGGCATCTGCCAGCATCTCAGCATGCTTGCGAAGGACCCATTCGTCCGTAGTCTTGTAATAACCGAAAAGAGGTTGCTCCCAATAATAAAAAAATGGACGGTTATTACCCCATGCAGGATGGTTGTAATCTCTCATCACCTCAGGATGTTGACGCACAATCTCTGTAATATTCCTTACCTTGAACGGAGCGTCATTGCCTTGATGCCATGTCCAATAAAACAGGGCTACAAATTTATCTTTCTTCTTGCCACCAACGTCCTGATAGTCCGGTGCCTTTCTGCCCAAAGCATCTGTCACAGCCCAGTCATCACTGATGGTGGACTGGGAATAGGATTGTGTACAGACACAGAATAAGAAGAGAAACAAACCGGAAATAAATATATATTTACTTTTCATCATCATATTATTGGTATATTTTCATTGATTTTCTAAAATTGTGCCCTGCCATGCCTATCAGCATCAGCGGAGCATACGATATGGATATGACTGAATCTTCACTGGCCCTAACAATCCGGATGACTGTAGTGGCGTATCCGCCTTCAGATCACTGCAGGTCTGCCAGGTAATCCGGTCCTGTTCCGGCAGACTCTTGTCGCGGATAAGCCGGTTCATCCAGTCATTGACTACTGTCACTTCCAATTGGTTTTCACCCTTTCTGAGATATTTTGTAACATTCAGGCGATAAGGACTGGTCCACACACCACCGATATAATGGCCATTCAACTTCACCTTTGCCATGACCATCACTTTACCTAAGTCCAGATAAATCTCTCCTTCCGGCAGTTTCTTCATCTCAAAGGAAGTTGTATAGGCTGCTTCACCTGAGAAATATTTGATCCGCTCATCAGAACTTCTTGTCCAGTCTGATAGGGAATCCATGACCACCGGGCCTTCTGGACCTCCTCTCTTTTCCTGGAATGTCACCTTCCATGGACCGGCGACGGTCATCCGGAACTGACTTGAAGGATAATTTTCTCCTGCTTGTTTACGAACCCCATAAGACGGAATCCGAAAGACGATAAAGGCACTTTCAAAAGGTTGCAGTTCCATGGGTACTTCCGTCGTCTGCGAATGTTCCTGATACTGAGGAAGCAGACGGATCTCTGCTGTCTGAGGATTCCACAACTCTGGTTGGAAACCACTGACTCTGAAAGAAGCGTTGAAGTTCTTTTTTCTGCCACTCTGGTTGGAGATGAAATAGAGATCACCGTCAGACAGTTTCCTATGTATGAACAACAGGGAGTCGACGTTGCTCTTGAAATCGGGAAGGACATTCAGGTCACGGAAGACTTTGTCCAGAGGTGTCCGCTCAGGGTATACCCGACCCTGACCATATCCATAATAACCGTTTCCAAAATCTGTAATAGGATTGCACAACTCTCCGGCCATAGTCCGGACTTCATCATCAGCATGGGGATAGTCCTGCAGACTCGGTGACCGTTCAGGCTCCGGGCCGAGGACGGTCAGACCTTCCCCAACAAGTTTCCGGATTTGTCGCAGCATTTCCGGACGCATCGTAGTAATCTTCGGAAGTACCAGCACATGATACTGCATACCGCTCTTCAGTGTGAGCAGACCATCCTCCACCGTCGCATCCTTCATGAGTACTTCACCGTTGATATAGTCAAAAGAATATCCTTCAGGCAACGAGGGTTCACAGATACCGGTCATCTTCGGAGCATCCTCTCCGATGAAATAGGCTGCATCTGCCACATACCTCCCTTGCTGGAGCATATAATTACAGCGCTTCATATACTTGGCAAAAACATCCAACTGGCTGAACCATGTATTATGACGGTTGAATTCATTCCCGAACGGAGCATTGATGCCGGGTACCCGCTCATCGGGTTGCTCTATATAGAGGTGCAGCAGAGTGGAGTTGATACCTTCTGTAAAGAAACGGTCTCCACGGGGTTTCATGATTCCGGGATAACGGGTGAAATCCGGTCCTCCACACGTAAACGATTCTGCCCACACTTTCTTCTTGCCATAGATATGTCCGCAGGAAGAGGCTGCGCGATTCTCTATATTACCAAGGTCCCCCTCGCTCCAGAATTCTCCGGACACCTCATCAGACTGACCACCATACTGAAGAAATTCACCGGGGAATCCCCAGTGCCCATAATTCTCCAGCCAGGTCGTCAGGCCATGTTCATGACTCACTTTCCGCAATCCTCCGACATAGTTATAGGCTACCTCATCAGCTACCAGACGGCGAACATCCCAAAGAAAACGGTCTGACTGGTCTTCCGAACCGACAACGACACCCTGAAAGACGGGCAGATAGGGTATCGGATCATAGCCATAACGCTTTCTGAAATCGGGAATCATGGAATCGGTCCAGTTCTGGCCGCCACTTTCATAACTGTCCTCGACGACAAACCGGAATGTTTTCCGGTCTGCTGCGGGTATACGTTTCAGTATCTCTCCTAGAAAAGCATTGAAGTGAGTACGCACGTGTGCCTCACTCATCTTATCCACTTCCAGACCCGTTGCCTCCGGACTTGCCGGTGAATTGGTCTGTCCTGTCGGCAGCATCGCGGTACGCATGATAGTCCATTGTCCCTCAGGAACTTGCCATGACAACATGCCTTTGGAATCCATGTATTTCGTAATGTCCAACACCCTTCCGGCAGGGACTACTTTATTCTTATCCATACTCTCCGGCTGCCTCCTCCAGAGATAGTCATAGAACATCGGATGCGGTGTCTGCCACATCTTTGCCAGTGTCTTTTCCGGATAGCGTTCTACTCTGGGGAGATCGGAAAGGTTTACACTCTCGATCATTCCGGCACTCTTGGGATCGATAACCAACCTGAATTCACTGCCTTTTACCTCTGGCAGTGAGATGACTACCGGAGCGTAGGGATCAAATCCTACGTTGATGGAAGCATTACTCCGGTCAATGACAAACTTCACCACGGAGCGGTAATGTCCGTTTTCTTTCACAAACAGTTCCGCGTTAGTCTGACACGGTGCATGAACAGTCTGAATTGTCATACTCCGGACCACTGCTGGAGTTTTACTCTCCAGATCAATAACCGAAGACTCTCCTAATTTCTGAAGGGGAACGAAGGTGCAGTCCTGACGGATATCAGGATAGGCCAGAACCCTGACATCCTGGGCATCACTGCCTACAGAAGGCAACAGCGCATGAAAAGAGGATGGTCCCTGCACACTGACCTGACTTGAACCCAGATAGCGCATGGACTCTGACGGTTTGATCCAGGGACCGCCCGACTGACTCCATCCGGGACAGTTGAAGATACCGATCTCTATATCCAGTTTCGTTGCCGTTTTCAATGCCGTATCAAGGATATTCCACCATTCCGGTGACAGAAACTTCACCTTTCCATAAGGAACATTCTGACCACCGATATTCCCGATATATGCACGCGTAATACCTGCACGCTTCATCGCGTACAGGTCCTTTATCACTCCTTCACGAGAGATATTGTCTGACATCCAATACCAGTATACAGCTAGAGGCTGGGTATCCGGTATATTCCTGAAATGCTCTTCCTCAATACGCATAGGTCTTGATTTCTCTATGTTCGCCGACACCCTGCCTCCGGCGCATAGCAGAAAGAGCACTAACAAACATTCCGTAATTCTATTCATGATTGGATTTCCTTATGATCTTCACCTCTTTCGGGGCTGAAATATCAGATATGATTTTCCCGTCAGCACTTTTATGATGCTCTATCTTTATTATTCCGTATGGTGTGGGATAAGAGCCTTTCACCCATTCCAGATTACCAAGATGAGGATCGATCAAAACTTCCTTGCACCCTGGCTCCAACACTTTCACACCCAGGACATACTCACTCAGCCAACTCGTCGGACCGGAGGCCCAGCCATGACAGAGTGAATGCCGGAAACCTTTGTAGCAATAATTACCATAGCACTTATGTACATCTATCTTTCCTTCAGGGACAAGTTCATCTATACGGCCTGCATTCTTCATCCAGTCTATATCGAAATCTTCCCAGAAAGTAGTCGCTCCCAAGTCCAGCATTCCTCCCCAATACTGGCTGATAATATTCATTGCACCCTGATAATCACCGGCTTTAGCCATAGCCTCCAGCATGTAATAACCATAGAAAGTAGAGAAACCTTTGGCTCCTCCCACAGAAATCACTTTCCGGTCAGCTTTCTTAGCTTTCATCGTACCCGCAAGGGACATCAGGGCTGCTGCCTGCTTGGACTGATTACAGTCTGGAATATATTTTCTTAGTTTTAAAACTGCAACATGGCATTTATGTGCCATATCAAATTCTCCTAAATATCCACACAACTTCTCTCCGGTCTGCATTGCCAGAACCATCAAAGCCTGCAAACCTGCATTTATACCTTTCTCATTGGTACTTGAAGGCCAGTCCAGGAACCTGCTGCCATCAAGGTTCTCCTTTCCATCAGGTCCTATCTTGTCCATCAACAAATTCAATAAGGCTATGATATAAGAATGTTGCTGTTCCAGATATTCCTGATTTCCATTATTCATATACCATTGGTATTGGGTCAGCAACCACCAGATAGAATAAGAACTGAACCCATTCATCCATTGGGGTATAGGATACAGATCCCTGCTTAAATCCAGACTTTTCTGGACGATATTGGTATATCCGAATACGGTATTCACGGTTTCTACTTCTGGATAGATATCACCGATCCATACCAGTCTGTCACGCTTGATACCATCCCAGAGATAGTTCTGCAGGTTTAACTGGACCGTATAGGCACCTGTCATCCATATTTTATTCAGACGCTCGTCATTACACTCAAAAGACCCTTTATAGGGCAAGTCATTATACATAAATGATGCACGGACTTCCCTCAAGAGCAAGTCTGTATTCTCACCGAGTAAATCAATCCGTACAAACCGGAATCCGGAATTTCCATGCTCTGCTACCCCCAGCCAAGGCAACGGCAACACAAAATCCCGTATGGCATGGTCATTGGTAGCTCCATTATGGCCATCAATATCAGACATCGCTTCTGAGGCTGATTCCCCGAAACGTACCCTGATATTTACATCATGAGTAGCTGACTCTCCGGTTACAATCTGTATTCCGCCCTGCAGTTCCCTGCCGAAATCAAGAAGAAGCGATACCCTCCCGGTCTTACCGTTTTTCAGATGACAATAGCCTTTATCCGATAATACGGCCTGCCCTATGCCTGGCTTCAGAAGATTGTCAAGCCCGGAAATCGTAGCATCTCCTGTAGCACTTTTCCAGACAATCCGCTTCGGTGCTATATACGCTATCGTTCTTGATTCATACTCAGCCGTTTCATTCCCCCATACAGGCGGCAAATGATGCTGGGCAAAAAGACTCTGATCCATCATGATTAAAAACAACAAACTAAAAAATCTAAAATATTTCATGTTATTATATGTTTACATAGTTACCTCGTTTTTCCATGGCTCCAAAGGTAAACAATGCAACATGAACACATTATCTTAAATTTTTCATTTATTATCATTTTTCTGTCATAACAGACTTTTTCAATACTCTCTCTCATGTCTAAACTGGAATCTTACTCCCATAACTAAAACTGGAAGATATCTTATCGATTATCTCCCTGATGCTAAATATAATCTGCTCTGAAGCAGACCTATACAAAAAACCGTAAACGACTAATCATCTGTTTGCTCTCCATCTTCCTGTCCTACCACTTCGTTCTTCCTCTTTTTCCCGAATTCAGGATCAATCTTCAAAAAGAAAGAAACAATAAAAGTAAGAAAACATGAACACATGACAATAATGAAGAAATGGCGATATCCAACCAGTTCCTGAAGTGCTCCGGCAAAAAGGCCGGAAATCATCATGGAGAATGCCATCAAGGCCGTACACAAAGTATAATGACTGGTCTTGAACTTTCCTTGACTGTAATAGATAAGATAAAGCATATAAGCTGTAAAACCAAACCCATAACCAAACTGTTCCAGAAAAACACATACATTGACAATCATAAGATTAGAAGGCAGGGCGTAACTCAGATATACATATAACAGATTGGGTAATGTAAAGGCGCATACCATCGGCCAAAGCCATTTCTTCAAACCATCCCTGCCTGTACAGAATCCACCTAAAACTCCTCCTAAAGTCAGACCTATAACCCCTATCGTTCCTTGAACCAGACCGTACTCCTGGGGAGATAACCCTAAACCACCGTTATGTGGGGCATCGATCAGAAACAGAGATGAGACCTTAATCAGTAAACCGGCTGGAAAACAGAATAATAACATGAAAAACAAACTCACGATCACGTTCTTCACAGGAAACTTAGTGGAAAAAGTGATACACTTGTCCTTGAACCCTTTCCACATCTCTGAAACTCCCCCGTAACTTTTCTGATCTTCTTTAGGATGAGGTAGTACATAACTATGCCAAAGCCACAGAACCAGAAAAAGTCCCATGACACCATAGAAAAGCAGACTCCATGAATACTGGATATTATTCCGGAAGATCAACTGTAGATTGCCGGCTATCATCACCAGGATACCTTGCCCGAATATTGTCGCAAGACGATAGAAGGTCGAACGGATACCGGAAAAACGAGCCTGATCTTGATCTTCCAATCCTAACAGATAGAAACCGTCCGCTGCTATATTATGTGTCGCACTGGCAAAGGCCATCACCCAGAAAAAGAAAAGTGATCCTTGCAACCAGAACCCTGTCGGAATGGTGAAAGCAATCCCTCCGAAAGCAGCACCGATCAGAAGTTCCATCGCTGCTACCCACCACCGTTTAGTCTTGACCAGATCAATAAAAGGGCCCCATAAAGGTTTGATCACCCACGGCAAGTAAAGCCAGGAAGTATAAAAGGTAATCCTGGCATTGCTTAATCCCAATTGCTTGTAGAGGATAATGGTAATGGTCATCACTGCCACATAAGGCAAACCTTCCGCAAAGTATAGGGAAGGTACCCAGACCCAAGGTCTGGCAGTACTGTCTTTCACCGGAAAGTCTTGCAAATGATTGTTCATTATATATAACCTATTGTATACCGACAGGAAAATCACTTTCAAATGATCCCTGTCGGATCTTACTTTAATTTCATAGCACAGAATCCTGACCTTACTCTATATTCTGGTTGTCAAGAATAGATCTTCAGGATCTCTGCACCTCGATAATAATGAAGAAGGATATGATCATACGTATAGCCTTTTTCTCCCATCACGGCTGCACCGATCTGGCAGAGTCCTACGCCATGTCCCCAGCCTGCACCGAGTATACGGAAACGGGCTGGAACACCCTCTTCATTTATATCCAGCCTGTCAACTACAAAAGCGGAACTATAGAGATGGCTCTTACTCAAAATACGACGGATTTCCAACTCCTTGCCAATGGTGAGCGTCCGCTTTGTTCCGATGATCTTCATTTTTGACAGTCGTCCGCTCTTACCACGTTCCACTGGTTGCAGGTCTTTGATTTCTCCGAAATCCATACCCGACTTGCTTGAGATCAGTTCACTGATCTGTTGTTGTGTATACTCTACCGTCCAACGGTAAAAGTCTTTGGTCTCCTGATCATAGTCATTCAGCACCTGACTCAATATCTTCGGATCATGGGTATTACAGAATGCAGCCGGTTGGGAACGGATCCATTTATCTGCCTCCGCTTCGATAGTCAGATCAGGAAAATCAGAGTGTCCCTTTTCGTCTACATCACGGACAGCGGAAAGATAAGGCTTTTTCTCATTCTCCCAGCAATACTGAAATTCTTCCGTTATGCCACCGCAACACTTGGAGAAGCGGGCATCACAGATCGCATTGTCATCCACGAGGATTTTACCTCGTGTCAGACGTATTGCCTCAGCCACGTCCGGCGATGTCTCTCTTGTAATCCCTTCATAGCGTTGACAGTGGTCATCCGCACAAACATCAAAAAGCGTATGGTCATCACGGTCATACCACCGGATCAGTTCGTCCTCCTTTTTAATAATGGACGAATTCTGATGTCCACTAACCTTCTGAACCTGTCTGCGCTTTTCCATCTGGGCGAGCAGCCAACTCCGGGAAATGACTGCATGAGCCTTGAGTAATTCCAAGGAGGACGTAGCACTCATCTCACTTGAGATGACACTCTTCAGGTATTCCTCAACCGGAAGTTCATTTATCGCACACACTTTATCACCATTTATTACCAGTCGGAGTGTTCCCGGAAAAACTTGCGTTTCCTTTCTCTCCCAGTGGAACCCTACTCCGATAATGACATCATCAAGTGTCAATTCGGCGAGATGTGCGAGCGATGCGAGTTGGGTCCAGGCGTCCATGCGGATGGTGGTCTAAATGGGCGGTGTGGCAAGGTATCAATATCACTTATCTTTGTCTCGTAACACATATATGCCCATTTTAACTTTACCGTGTCAT
>DAIPMC010000039.1:10346-19768 GCA_036768895.1 Prevotella sp.
GAGAATTCCACACGCTGTTCACCTGTTACACGTTCATCGTTCATCAGGTATGTCCCATTCAGGATAAAGTGGATCTGTGCTGCCGAAACGATTCCGACAGACACTTCCGGCTCCTTATGGTAAGGAACGGCCGTAGATGAAAATGTTCCGTCCATCAGACCTCCTCTTCTTTTATTTTCCGCAGTTGAGCGACTACTTTATTTATATTCTCAGAACTTTCCCCACATTCCCGAAGAATAGCCGAAGCCTTCCCGGAAGTAAGTTTTTCAAAATCCTCTTTACGTGGGGTAATGATCAGACCGGACATATCCAGAGCACCCGGTGATACCAGAATCTGGCTGACTCCTGTTGCGAAATAACAGTCCGGACGATGCTTTCTCCGTGGAATAATCACAGAAATGAAATCCTCACCATCCTTCCACGAGACAATGTTCATCATCGGCTCCGGATGAGATGTCCCCGGTCCGCAGGGCCTCAGATCAGACAATGCTTTATATAAATGAGAAAAAAGACACTCATCACTCTTCTCACTCCTGCTGCGGATGACAAAGAACGGAATGACAAAGTCACGGCATACGCCCATTTCTTCCTTATCATTCAACTTCTCCACAATTTCCACGGTACGGCTCAACTTCTGCCAATTAGCCTGTAAAGGGAGCAGACCGCTCGTGCCAGCCTGCAGATGGGCATGGTCAGGAGCAGAAGCCCCGCACTCCGGCCCATTATAAAAGATCATCATGTTTCCGTACTGCTCAACAAACTGGTGCATTTTCCCATAGTTGCCTTGTATGCGTTGCGGGCAGTGCTCTTTCTTCGGAATGGTAAAATGAACCGGCAATATAGGGAACGGATTGACCAGCAGTTCGAAACCATTGGGTTGAGGCAACACCATCTGTTCCTCCGGGCGATTTTCAGGACAGAGGAAACATGGGCGCTTTGCAAGTGTACTCCGGTCTATCTTTGCACCGGTGGAAACCATCCTTGCAGGATTAAACTGCAACCGGATATCTGTATCCAGGACTTTGGTTTGCACATTGGACAAATCACGATAACGCTTTTCCGCTGCCGGCCAGGCTCCCAACTGGCGATTAAAAAATTGGATCAAAGGATCATCCTCTGAAGAACAGTCTCTTCCTGAATTCAACTGCTTGCGGGCCATAATCTCTATCGTCCGCAGACGATCCTTATATAAATTGTTTGCATTCGTTTTCTCCACACTCAGGTTCGCATCACTGTTTCCACCCCAGCGGCGGCATAGATAAAGTTCATCATAGATGCGGCCGATACGGTAACAGCGACTGAAAACCAGTCCAACGGCATAGTCCTCACCATAACTGGTATTCGGGAAACCAACCTCACGGATAATCGGCGTAAAGAAAGCACGGGGCGATCCAAGTCCATTGACTCTCAGCGCATTATTACAGCCATTCTGATCCGTCCATTCCCTATGGTCTATCAGGCCGGGAGGCAATGTATTGAGATCAAAATCGCACATTCTATATGAACCGATTACCATCGCCACACCCTGTTGGCGGAAGGCTTCTACAATACGCTGCAAAGTATGAGGAGACGAATAAAGATCATCCGAATCCAATTGGATGGCAAAACGACCGCAGGCATCGCTGTTGACGGCCTCATTCCAGCAACCTCCGATACCTAAGTCTGTGCGCTCCGGCACAATCTGTACCAGACGTCCTGAAGCAGCACCGCCTGCCTGATCTTCCGACCGGGCCAATTTGTCGAGAATCTCTCCTGTACGGTCTGTAGAGTGATTGTTGACCACGATGACATTAAACTTGAAGGAAGTTTCCTGGTTCAGGGCACTCTTTACTGCCTCTGCAATCGTTTTATCACGGTTGTACACCGGGATAATCACAGACGCCTCATTCTCAAATTCAGGTTTGTCAAAATCCGGCTGCATATTTTCCGACGGATTGATGAATGCGCCGATTTTCTTAAGATAATTCGTCACAGCCTGCTCCATCTCCAACTGAACCGTCCGGTTCTTGGGATCCACATAGTCAAATTGTTTCTCTCCACTCCGGCGTGTATCCAATTCTTCTTCCGTATACAGATATTCATTCAGATGGAAAATCGCGCCCTCCTTACGACTCAGGAAAAGCCGCAGGTCATATAGGGCTGCATACTGATATTCCTTAGCCGGATCAGCGGAAGAACAACGGGAAATATATTCATGTAATTCAGAAGACCGGACCAATATGAGAGAGCCAAAGTCAAAATCATCACGCACACTCCCCTGCTGGTAATCGATGGAAGGATGCTGCGTCCGATGCCCTCCTGATACAGAATAACGGTCACAGTAGACCATTGAAGCATCCATGTTACGAGCAACAGTCACCAGTCGTCTGATAGCATTCTGTCCTAAGGACAGCGGTGTAGGTTCTGTACAGAGGAGAACATATTCAGTGTCTGTCTGCTCTCCTATCTGACGGATAGCCTCAGAAGAAGCTAAACGGCCCGAGACCTCACTATTTTCATTCTCTACAATGACATGACGGACCAGCCGGTCTTCTGAAAATGCTTTTAGTGTCGATTTCGCCAACTGCTGCATCGCTTGCGGTACGAAACAATCTACTTGTTCTCTCATAAATTTTGGTTATTTAATGGAATTAATTAAGCCGGAGTATCAGAGTATCAGATTGTTACATCTACAGGTATTCACAACGGAAAATTGAGAACCTTCTCCTCTTTCTGATCTCTTCATACCTATCATATCGCAAAGTTAACAAAAATCTGTAAAATCAACGTCGTTCTATAATAAAATCCACCAAAAATGACTACCTTTGCAAAATATGAATGAAGAAAAAACACCGCTCTTAGGCTTGACTCTCTCAGAATTGAAAGCAGTTGTACAGGAATTGGGAATGCCGGCTTTTACCGGCACTCAGATTGCACAATGGCTCTATTCCCGGCATGTCAAGAGTATCGATGAGATGACCAATCTCTCAAAAGCCAACCGCATCAAACTTGAAGAAAGTTATTGCATCGGTTGCGCCAAGCCTTTGGAAAGCAGCAAATCCAAGGACGGTACGATCAAATATCTTTTCCCTGTCAAAACAGACAGAAGCCTTAGCAGCCAAGATACAACACAAAAATTCGTAGAATCCGTTTTTATCCCTGAGGAACATGACAGAGCCACACTATGTGTTTCCTGTCAGGTAGGATGCCAGATGAATTGTCTCTTCTGCCAGACAGGCAAACAGGGATTTCAGGGTAATCTGACTACAGCTGATATTCTCAACCAGATCTATTCCCTTCCGGAAGTGGACCAACTCACGAACATCGTGTTCATGGGACAGGGAGAACCGATGAACAATCTTGATCATGTACTCCGTGCCACACATATCCTGACAGCTGACTACGGATGGGGATGGAGCCCAAAACGTATAACGGTAAGCAGCGTAGGCATCAAAGGCAAACTCAAGCACTTCCTCGATGAAAGCGATTGCCAGGTGGCCATCAGTTTACACTCTCCTATTCCAGAACAGCGTGCACAATTAATGCCTGCACAAAAGGGAATGGATATCCGGACTGTTATCGAACTGCTGAGAAATTATGATTTCTCGCATCAGCGAAGATTAAGTTTCGAATATATTCTATTTAAAGGAGTAAATGACTCTTTAACACACGCAAGAGAGATTGTCAAACTCCTTGAGGGTCTGGACTGCCGTGTCAACCTTTTGCACTTCCATCAGATTCCCGGTGTCTCTCTACAAGGAACAGATCAGGACAAAATGGAAGTTTTCCGGGATTATCTGAACCACCATGGTATCATCTCAACTATCCGCATTTCCAGAGGACAGGATATTGAGGCTGCCTGCGGTTTGCTTACTACTGCCCGCAAGAAGAAGCAGGAGTCAAAGTAAGAAAGAAGCAACTGTGAGTTTTACCCTATTCTAACGGCGCGCTCACAGCATAATAACATATAAAATCAATCAATATGGAAGACAGAAAAATTCGTGTGGCTATTACACACGGCGATACGAATGGTATCGGATATGAACTCATCTTTAAAACCTTTGAAGAACCGGAAATGCTGGAACTTTGTACACCGATTATTTACGGTTCACCTAAAGCTGCCGTCTATCATCGTAAAGTTTTAAATCTGAATACCCAGTTCTCTATCATCAATTCTGCCGATGAAGCAAAAGACGGTCGCATCAATTTATTGACTACATACGAAGAAGAGACCAAGATAGATCTTGGGCAGGCAACTCCGGAATCCGGAACTGCAGCTATAAAAGCACTTGATCGCGCAATGAGTGATTTCAGGGAAGACGCCTATGATGTCCTGGTCACTGCTCCTCTCAACGATTCAAACATACAAGTAGAAGGCTATGCCTTCCCGGGTAATACTCACTATCTGGAAACCTGTATCGGAGAGGGGAAGAAAGCACTCGTGATTCTCGTTAACCAACAGATCCGGATAGCTTGCCTAACAGAAGGTATGAATATGAAAGACATCCCGGCAGCTATCTCAAAAGAAAATATCAAAGAGAAAGCTACGTTGTTTTTCAACACTTTACGCAGAGACTTCAGAATTTCCAATCCACGTATTGCAATCCTGGCTTTGAATCCAAGAACCAACGAAGATGAAAAATTTGGAAAAGAAGAGCAAGAAACCATCATCCCGGCTATCAACGAGTTGGCTGATCAAGGAATAGAAGCCTTCGGGCCTTATTCTGCTGACCATTTCTTCGGGACGGGAGCTTTCTCTCATTTTGATGGCGTTTTAGCCATGTACCATGACCAGGGATTTGCACCTTTCAAGGCACTCTCTCCCGAATATGGAGTCCTGTACAACGCAGGACTTCCCTTGATCGTTACAGCCAGTGATCAGACTGTGGGATACGACAAAGCCGGTAAGAACATCGAAGATCCGAATAATTTCCGTCAGGCTATCTATCTGGCTATAGACGCCTTTCGTAACCGGGTCTGCTATGACGAAGCCTATAAGCATCCGTTAGAGAAACTCTATCACGAGAGAAAAGACGAAAGCGAGAAAACACGTTTCGGTATACCTAAGAAGCATTCTAATACGCCATTCGTAGATAAGAAACCTTCAGTTCCTTACGAGTCAAAAGAAGATCCGGATACAACCACTCCAACATCAGACAACTGAGTAACCAATGAAGAAGAAATACCAGAATATCTTTTTCTTCGTGGGCATTCTCATGTTTGCCATCATGATAACCCAACTCGATTTCCATGAAGTATGGAAAGGATTATGCAGAGCTGGATACTGGTTTCTGGCAAGTGTATTCCTGTGGGCGTTTCTTTATGGTATCAATGCTGAATCATGGAACATCATACTCCGGTCCCAGCGTAACCCAGATGGTTCCAAACCAGAGAAACAGGTACCTTTTGGTTATCTCTACAAACTCACGATCTCCGGATTTTCACTCAACGATGCCACCCCTGCCGGACTGATGGGTGGTGAGCCTTATCGGATCATGTCATTGGCACCGATTATCGGAACAGAAAGGGCTACATCGTCTGTTATCCTTTTTGCCATGACTCATATCTTCAGTCATTTCTGGTTCTGGCTTCTGGCCATATTGCTGTATATAATCACCCAACCAGTCACTACGGCTATGGGCATTTTGCTATTTGCTGTGGGAACATTTTGCTGTCTGGCTATCTGGTTCTTCATGGTAGGCTATCGGAAGGGGCTGGCGTTGAAGTGTATAGAACTGGTCAGTCATATCCCCGGCTTAAAGAGAAAAACACTGAAATTCATTGCAAAACACCTGCAACAGCTCGATAATATCGATAATCAGATCGCAGCACTGCATGCCCAGAGTCACGGGAGTTTCGTATCTGCCGTCTTTCTGGAACTGTCATGCCGTGTACTGAGTGCTTTCGAGATCTACTTTGCACTTCTGGTGGTTGCCCCTCATGCAAGTTATATTAATTGTATTCTGATCCTTGCCTTTACCAGTCTGCTGGCTAATGCCCTCTTTTTTATGCCCATGCAACTGGGAGGCCGCGAAGGAGGATTCCTTCTGTCTACCAAGGGACTGGCCATGACAACTACAGACGGCATCTTTGTAGCTCTCATCATTCGTGTAAGAGAATGTATCTGGATTGCCATCGGATTGTTACTCATCAAATTCGAACAGAGACAAAAGAAGAAATCCCCACAAAATTCCGAACATTCAGATTTCTGATACTCCGAGAATGAAATTCAACTATTGGAGCATTCCCAAATAGCAGAAAATAAAAGACCGAGGAACCGACTCGGCTTCAACCAACTGAAGTATTTAGTTCAAAGCTAAAAATATACAAAAAAATCTGCCAGAATTGCAGTTATCTCAAATAAAAGATGTAATTTTGTCACTCCAATGAATACAACTGAACTGCAGAAGATTAAACAAAGATATAATATCGTTGGAAACAGCGAAGAATTAAATTATGCTCTCGACATCGCTCTACAGGTAGCACCAACAGACTTAAGCGTACTCATCGTAGGGGAATCAGGAGTGGGTAAGGATATTATCCCGCGTGTTATTCACGACAATTCTCCCCGCCGACGAGAAAAATATTTTGCCATCAACTGTGGTTCTATCACTGAAGGTACGATAGACAGTGAACTTTTCGGTCATGAAAAGGGATCTTTCACAGGTGCTATCGGTCAAAGTGAGGGTTACTTCGGGGTAGCAAACAAGGGTACTATTTTCCTTGATGAAGTCGGAGAATTGCCTCTGGCTACACAAGCAAGACTTCTTAGAGTTCTTGAGACAGGAGAATATATCCGTGTAGGTGGGCAGGAAATTCTAAATACAAATGTCCGCATTGTTGCTGCAACAAACCTGAATATGCGAAAAGCAGTAAGTGAGGGACGTTTTCGGGAAGATCTCTATTATCGTCTGAACACGATCCCCATTCAAATGCCTCCGCTTCGTGACCGGGGCAATGATGTTCTCCTGCTTTTCAGGCTGTTTGCCATGCAGATGGCTGAGAAATACCATTTGCCAAAGATCACGCTTGCAGAAGATGCCAAACAGGTACTGCTGAAATACAAATGGCCCGGTAATGTACGGCAGTTAAAGAACATCACTGAACAGATGTCTATACTTTGTGACAAACGGGAGATTGATGCTGAAGTTCTCAGCCATTATATTCCTCAGGATGTCGAAAGCACACAACTTGCAACCATCAATAAACCCGGGGCCCATTCTTATGAGAGCGAAAGGGAAATACTCTATAAGATCCTGTATGAGTTGCGGGGCAATGTGAGTGATCTGAGAAGAGACCTCAACTCAGTACGCAAACAGGTCAATGAGGCTCGCGATCTTATCAGAGCATCAGGATTCAGCCGCTCCAGCATTGAAACGGAAAAAGGAAGTTCCCGGCTGCCTATATTAAATCCCAGAACCAACAGTTCTGCTGCAAACAGAGAATATCCGGTCATTGATACCAATTTAGGAAATATCCCCAATACCCTGACAGCCGAAGAAGCTATAGCAGAGGAAATCAATGAACCGGAATCCTTGAACTTGAATGATCTCGGACGGCAGATGGTAGAAAAAGCCCTTGAAAAGAATAATGGCAACAGAAAAAAGGCTGCCGAGGAATTAGGTATTTCTGACCGCACCTTATACAGACGTATCAAACAATATGGTTTGGAAAGCAAAAATAACAAATAAACCAGAAAGAAGACTTTTTCATCATCTCTTCTTTCCCCTTATAGGTATTGTCATACTGACGGTAATGGCTGCCTGCTCTATCAGTTATAAACTCAATGGTGCCAGTATTGACTATGCCAAGACAAAGACCATACAGATAGATGAGTTCCCTATCCGTTCCACTTATGTATGGGGACCGATGGGACCGATGTTCAATAATGCCCTGAAAGATGAATTTGCCAACCATACACACCTGCAACAGATAAAGAAGAACGGTGATATGGTCATCACTGGTGAGATCACGAATTACTCGCAACGGAATAAATCGGTTTCGAGTGAAGGTTATTCTGCTCAGACGGAGTTGAGTATTACTGTAAACGTACGTTTTACCAACAATGCCAATCATAGCCAGGATTTTGAGAAGCAGTTTACGGCCTCACAAACTTATGACACTACAAAGAGCCTGAATTCTGTCCAGCAGCAACTGGTGGAAGAAATCATAAAAGACCTGGTTAACCAAATATTCAACGCAACAGTAGCAAACTGGTAAATATGGAACTGACACGACTGATACAACATCCGGAAGAAATGGATAAGGAGACCCTTTACGACCTCCGAAGCCTTCTGGCGCTCTATCCGTACTATCAGCCTGTGCGCCTGCTCCTCTTGCAGAATCTGTATATTCTTCATGACCAGTCTTTTGATGAAGAACTGCGTCGTGCAGCCATATCCATCACTGACCGGAAAGTCATCTTCAAGATGGTAGAAGCAGCACATTACCGCTTCCCTGATATTTCGACAGAAAAGCAACCGGACAGTGAGCAGCAGCAACTCCAGCAGGAGCAAACAGCCGGAGGAGACCGGACTGTAACTCTGATTGACAACTTCCTCGACTCTATTCCGCCAAAAAGCGAAGAGGAGCAGAAAAAGGAAAGGCATCGCCAGCCCACGGCAGCAGATGCAGCCGTCGACTATGTCAGTTATCTGATGGCAAATGAAAGTGATGAAGAACAAAAGGCAGAAGAAAAATTTACGCCTAAGATGAAAGGCCAGGATCTCATCGACAGTTTTCTGGGTGATGGTGGAGGATTTAATCTCCAGACATCAGAAGAACAAGATCAACCTACTTCAGATCAGAATGAAGAGAAATCTGTTCAGAAAAATGATGAAGAAAAGAAAGAAGATGACGAAGAAGTAATAGATGAAGGCTATTTTACAGAAACTCTAGCCCGAATATATATCAAACAAGGTCGATATGAGAAAGCTTTGGAAATAATTAAACGATTATATTTGAATTATCCAAAAAAAAACACTTACTTTGTAGACCAAATGCGATTCTTAGAAAAATTAATAATCAATAATAATAAAAGATAGAAATGTATACAGTATTAATCATCATCATTGTACTGGTATCAATTCTGATGATTGGCATCGTCTTGATCCAGGAATCCAAGGGAGGTGGATTAGCTTCTAACTTCTCTTCTTCTAACCAGATCATGGGTGTCCGCAAAACCACCGATTTTATAGAAAAGGCCACATGGGGCCTGGCCGTTGCGATGGTTGTCATCAGCGTTCTTTGTGCTTATGTTGCTCCGAAATCCACAGAAAATGAAAGTGTCATGGAGAAATCAGCTACAACGACGAATACAGCAGTGCCTGAAATGCCTGGCCAAAGCGCACAGGGAGTACCTACAACTAATGCAGCTAAAGGTACAGCAGCTCCTGCAGCCAGCGCGGCTGCCGGGCCGCCTCGCCCATGAACGACATCACCGG
>DAIPMC010000039.1:19872-20919 GCA_036768895.1 Prevotella sp.
TTCAGTTGGTTAGAGCGTCAGATTGTGGTTCTGAATGTCGTGGGTTCGAGTCCCTCCTCCCACCCCATCGAAAGGCCTTTATTTAAAGGGCATTTCAAAGAAATAAGGGAAATTAATATTTCCCTTTTTTTATTCCCAAAATCACTTTTATATCATTTTGCGTCAATATTACGTCAAAAAATAAAAGGATTTATGTCAACCACCAATCAGTTCTTTAATTCAACACACACACCTGTTCTGGAGTCAGTCAATAGCAAACTGGCCCGAAAGACTTTTATAGGTTTATAGAATATGAAGGATAAATGTGCTAGTTGTAAATCTCATGCCTGTTACACAAAAGGCATCAATTGTTCGAACCTGACATCCGATGAGATTATTGCTGCCTATACCGACGATGAGAAACAGATCATGAAAGCCGCAGCATACGTGGAAGCAACTTTCTATAGCAACATCACTCGACTTCAGGAAACAGCAGAGTTCGCCAAGGCAATGGGTTACAAGCGACTCGGCATGGCATTCTGCATCGGACTGAACGATGAGGCACACTACATAGAGCGGTTCTTCAAGAACCAAGGTTTTGAGTTTTATAGTATCTGTTGCAAGAATTGCAGTGTAGCAAAGAAAGAACTGGGACTGAAACAAGTCAAGCCGGAATTGGAACATGAAGCAATGTGCAACCCGAAGTTTCAGGCCAAGTTTCTCAATGACAAAAAGGTAGAACTATTCATCAGTTGTGGATTATGTGTCGGCCATGATGCGATCTTCAATGCCAACTGTAAAGGCCCGGTTACAACGCTCGTAGTAAAAGACCGCCTTCTCGCCCACAATCCGTTGGGTGCAATCTACAGTCGCTATTGGAGGAAGAAACTCGGTATCATGGACGAGGACGAAGTATAATGTAAAGGATTGAATATTCCAATAAAGTTAGGAAAATCTTGGAAGATAATTAGATTTTCTTTATATTTGCAAGAAGAAAGATTTTTCCATGCAAGAAAACAATATCATATTAATCCCATCAACACCTGTTAATTACACTATTGGCAGTAT
>DAIPMC010000039.1:20929-21769 GCA_036768895.1 Prevotella sp.
GGAGGAAGAAACTCGGTATCATGGATGAGGACGAAGTATAATGTAAAGGATTAAATAATTCCCAAAGGCCCTATTATTCTCTTGAGAATACCGATAGAAGTTAGGCCAGGATTCAAATATACGGATTATATTGAATAGGAGAATAGAATGATGACAAAGATAATAAAAGTATACGATTATATAGGTAAGGAAGGTCGCTCACGTGTAAATGCTTCCAGACTTGGTCTGAAGGATATTCCTCAGGACGAAGAGATCATTCTCGACTTTTCTGGTGTTTGTTTTCTTTCACGTTCCTTTACCGATGAAATTGTAACACTAATTGAAGGATATAAATATTCTATGATCAATACAGCTGATATCATTCAGAATATGTTTACGGCCGTTATCAATGGCAGAAAGAATGGGCGAAAGCATGAAAAAGACAACTCCCCAATCAAGAGATTTACATCACTGGTGGAACTTTCTCAATATCTGAATTTCATGGTATAATCTGATATAGAACCAGATGCTCAAATAGAAAGCAGTTATATTAGATTGCTTGATAATTAACATTTACAGGTGTACTAGATTTCTGCGCCAGCATACGAAAGTTCTTAAAGGCCTCTTTTGGTATTACTCAATTTTGACTTGGTCCCATTTCGACTTGGGACTAGGTAGTAGTTGCTGATACAACTCAAAGAGCGTAAGCTCGATAACATGAAATGACATAGGGGTGGTCAACATACTCTTCAAGGAATTTTCAGCCTGTTCATATCCCCTACTCCTTCCAAATCATGTTGTATTGGTGGATTCAAATAAAGTCGTATCAAAGGTTAATATAAAAAATCAACTAATTAGGGT
>DAIPMC010000040.1:0-21001 GCA_036768895.1 Prevotella sp.
ATATTCGCAGTTCATGGAAACTGAGGAAACTTATCAAAATCCGGCTTCCTTTTCTCCAGAAATGCGTGACCGCCTTCCTGGGCCTCATCCAGAGTATAATACAGCATGGTAGCATCTCCGGCCAATTGCTGGATGCCAGCCTGACCATCAAGTTCAGCATTAAAACCAGCCTTCATCATCCGCAAAGCCAACGGAGAACGCTCCATCATCGTTTCAGCCCAGGATACCGTCTCATCCTCAAGTTGGTCAAATGGGACTACCTTATTTACAAGTCCCATCTGCTCTGCTTCCTTAGCCGAATACTGCCGACATAAAAACCAGATTTCACGGGCCTTCTTCTGCCCCACGATCCTGGCCAAGTAAGAAGCCCCGAGCCCGGCATCAAAAGACCCTACCTTCGGTCCCGTCTGTCCGAAAATGGCGTTTTCGCTGGCAATAGTCAGATCACAAACTACATGCAGGATATGCCCTCCACCAATAGCATAGCCGTTTACCATAGCTATGACAGGTTTAGGAAGATAGCGAATCTGCATCTGAACGTCAAGCACATTCAAACGGGGAACACCATCCTTCCCTACATATCCACCACGTCCTTTGACGTGCATATCACCTCCAGAGCAGAAAGCTTTGTCTCCTGCACCCGTCAATATGACAACACGAATATCCAATGTATTGCGGCAGTAGCTGAATGCCTGGCTCATTTCCCAGACAGTCAGTGGAGTAAAAGCATTACGATAACGAGGACGGTTAATCGTAATCTTTGCGATATGATTGTATTCTTCAAAAAGAATATCCTTAAAATCAAAACCTGGAATGGTCTTCCATTCTCTTTTTTCCTTTTCTTCCATATCATTTCTTTTTAAAAAAGTCTTAGTCAACTTTCCTATTCATCAATAGGAAAATTTTCTTTTCGATATTTTATTGGCCTTCCACAGGCTGCCTTTTAAAATAATCTTCATAAACTTTCGTATCTGTTTCCGAATCTGTAAACACTTCCAAAAGCATCGGGCGATTGGTCTTTCTCGTAAGGAGTTGAATAACCCCCATTTGCATATCTTCTATTGAATGAGCTTGAAAATAGCCAATGTCATTCTGTGTACAAAGGCCTTGAGCCGTCGTATGGTGATCAGCCCTGACCAGTTTTTCACGTGCAGGACTGTTATGCAACCCATCAAACTGATTGAAAATAGCACCACCACCATTATTCATCAAGATAATACGGAAATTACCTCGTAGATTCTGATTCCAAAGTGCATTTGCATCATAGAAAAAACTCAAATCACCAAGGATGCAGAAAACCATCTCTTTGCAGACAATCGACATTCCTGCAGCAGTTGAAAGCGAACCGTCTATACCATTCACACCCCGATTACACCAGACATGATGCCAAGCGAGGATATTCGCCAGCCGGACAGCACTACTGTTGCCATATTGCACCTGATAGTCATAATCCACATCTTCCACCTGTTCTTCGAAATACTTTACGACCGCCATCTCAGAATACTTCGGTTCATAATCAGCAGCACGTTTTTCGGCGATGTCCAAAGCCTTTCTCCAAATTTCGTGAAAAGGCAAGCTTTTCTTTTTTGTCTTTTCGATTTCCGCGGCAAGATGTTCCAGAAAATCAGCAGAATCAGTTTGAACTATTCCTCTCAACGACTTGAACGTATCGTATACTGTATCATCCATAGATACCCTCCATGTCTCCAGATCAGGATTTTTTCTCAGAAAAACTTTTAATCGTTTGCTGACCAACGTGCAACCCATGAAGATCAGGAAATCCGGTTGGTACCGTTCATCTGTATTTCCGGAAAGGACTTCATCAAAATGCACAATATCATAGTCCGGTATGCTGAGTCGTTCGCTGAATAAAACACCATAACGGGAAATAATCTGCAAACTCTTTTCCAACCCTTTATAGGTAAACGGATCATCCTGACCGATAACAATCATCGGACGTTTTGCTTTCAAAAACTGATGGATAATAAAATCCCGCCCTTCTATAGATATACTTCCCGGGAAAGAACGGATCAAGCGCTCTTCAGGAAGTTGACTGACTGTATATTCATACAGAGGTTCTGTAATCGGCACATTGATATGTACCGGTCCTCCACCATGATGGGAAGATGCCAATAATGACTCATTGACCAATCGATTACAATACCAGTAAGTTTCCTCGTTATGGGGCTCTGGCAATGAAACTGTTTTCAGGACAAAATTACCCAACGCTCCCTCCTGACGGATCGTTTGTCCATCCAGCTGACTAATCCATCGTTCCGGACGATCAGCCGAAAGGACTATCAACCGCTGGTGCTGATAATAAGCCTCAGCCACCGAAGGAGAGAGATCTAAAAGGGCTGTACCAGAAGTAACACAAACCACAACAGGTTCATTGGTATACTGACACATCCCCAAGGCATAAAAACCAGCCGATCTCTCGTCTGTACATGGGAAACAAGTAACAGAAGGGCAAACCTGAAGATTATGTACAATAGGCGAATTCCTGCTTCCAGGACAAACCACTGCATAATGAACTCCATACTTGACCAGCAAGTCGGTTAATATATTGACATTCTCTTTATTACTATACATTTTCTCCTTAATATTTCGACAACAATCACAATAATCGTTCCATCGTGCCCAATTTTGCTTCTGTCTCCAGCCACTCATCTTCACAATAACTGTCCTTCAACAAACCCCCTCCAGCATATAAATCACAATATTGGTCCGTAATCTGCATACAACGCAAGGCAACATAAAGATGCGTCTCCCCTTGAAAAGAAAGCGGACCCTGAAATCCACTGTAATAACGACGTGGAAAACATTCATTGTCAAGGATAAACCGACGCGCTTTCTCCTTTGGAAGCCCACATACAGCCGGTGTAGGATGCAACGTATCCAACAGATCACCCAAACAGTTATGATCTGGTAATGTAAATCTGAAATCACTCTTCAGATGCAGTAGGTCAGCAGCACGCATCGTATAGGGCAAGGTCCTTTCAAGTCGGTTGGAAAAACGTCGAATGCATTTCTCAATATAGTCAGCAACGAGATATTGCTCATGTACATTTTTCCTGGTCCAAAGGACATTCCGTAAAGCACGATCCTTATGCCTCAACATAGCATCCTTATATGGGAGGACGCCATCATGCCGGCAAATAGCATCCGCCTTTTCAACCAACTCATCATTGAGTTGATCAGGCAAGACTTGTGATTCTGCCTTCATCGTACCGGCCAAGGCCATGGTCTGCCAGATTTTTCCATCTCCTTTCAGAAGAATCTCGGGGGTAGCCATCAGCCAGGTTCCACTCCGCTCTGTAGAAACGAGCGCCACAAACAAATGAGGATAAAGCAAACAGGCTTTCCGGAAAAGATCCTCAGGAGCGGGAATCCTATCCAGATAGCGCCGAGATCGTCTGGCCAGGACAATCTTCTGAAACTCATCTGCTTCCAGCTGATCATGAAACACCTTAAAAACCTTCTGATAAGTATCTCTTTCACTGGATATATCACGAACTTTACCAGAGGTCGCAACATCCCTATTCCCTAAAATATCTTCTTTCTCCGTTCTGAACTTAAGGATTTCCGTATGATCAGGAACAAGGAGAAGTACAGGATTATCGTCAGAAGAAGTAAACGGAGCGATAACGAACCCTTCACGGTCATTCAAATCCGCCACGGAATCCAAAATTACCGGCTGTGATTGAGAGGACATGTAAACACTGTGATCCGTACCCGGTAAGTGATAAACTACATAATTACTCATGGTTTACAGAATCCTCTGCTGTATTTTCCTTTACCTCCGGTTTTGGATGATGAGGGGTCAACACATAGTTTGTTACCTGTACGGTAGATATCAAATCACCCTCTTCATTGCGAATATCAATATGCCATTCATGCAATGTACGCCCTTTATGCTGCAAGTATCCATAAGCTGTAACTGTATCTCCATAAAGAACGGATTTCAGATGGTTACCACTTACGTTGATACCCACACATATCCTTCCAGGACAAACCGCCATACTGCCTACACCGGCCAAGTTCTCTGCCAATGCCAGTGAAGCGCCACCACTCAGAAAACCAAAAGGCTGTTTATTGCGATCATCAACTTTCATTTTTCCAATCAAAGTATCCGGTTCAGGCGTAGAAATAAATTCCATGCCCAAGGTTTTTGAAAGCCCGTCCTCCCTCTCTAAAATTTCTCTTTGTTTTTCGATGTCCATGAATCTGATATTTTTGTTTGGCAAATTTACTAAAAAACAAGCATATAAATTTATGAAGAGATTATATTTTGGTATTCTTATGTTAAAAAGGAAGAATGGAGAAGAAACGAAAGCGGGTACTTACGAATATAAAGTGTGATATAAAGATATGCCTAAGAGACGAATAAAAATCACAAAACACACGATGCTTTCGGAATAATTTATTAATTTTGCAATCAAAGTAACAGATAGAAAGTTGAAGAAATGAACGTATTAGAACTTAGCGAACAAGAAATCGGTCGCAGACAAAGTTTGCAGGAACTTCGGGAAATGGGAATCAATCCTTATCCAGCAGCAGAATATCCTACCAACGCTTTCAGCACAGATATCAAATCTGAATATAAAGAAGAGAAGCGCGAGGTAATCATTGCTGGCCGTATGATGAGCAGACGCATTATGGGTAAAGCCAGTTTCATGGAGATACAGGATTCCAAAGGCAGGATCCAAGTATACGTCACACGGGATGACATCTGCCCAGATGAGAATAAGGATATGTATAACAAAGTTTTCAAAAAACTTCTGGACATTGGTGATTTCATTGGTATCAGAGGGTTCGTGTTCAAGACTCAGACCGGTGAAGTTACAGTACACGCCCTTGAGTTGACCCTTCTCAGCAAGAGTCTGAAGCCGCTGCCTATCGTTAAGTATAAAGATGGAGTTGCCTATGATAAATTTGACGACCCCGAACTGCGTTATCGCCAACGATATGTTGACCTTATTGTCAACGATGGTGTCAAGAAAACCTTTATGGAAAGGGCCACCGTACTGCGCACCATGCGTAACTTTTTTGACAAAGCCGGATATACAGAAGTAGAAACTCCAATTCTACAAAGCATCCCCGGAGGAGCTAGCGCACGTCCATTCATTACCCATTACAATGCACTGGATATCGATATGTATATGCGTATCGCCACTGAACTCTATCTGAAACGGCTCATTGTCGGCGGTTTTGAAGGAGTATATGAAATCGGCAAAAATTTCCGCAATGAAGGTATGGACCGCTATCATAATCCGGAATTTACTTGTTTGGAACTCTATGTCCAGTATAAGGACTACAACTGGATGATGAAATTTACTGAGAACCTGCTGGAGACCATTTGCATCGCTGTCAATGGCAAGCCGGAAGTCCAGATCGGTGACCATCTTGTTAGTTTCAAAGCTCCTTATCGCCGTATTCCTATTCTTGATGCTATCAAAGAAAAGACAGGCTATGATGTAAACGACAAGGACGAGAACGAGATTCGTGAGATTTGCAAAAAACTTAACATGGAAGTAGATGAGACCATGGGCAAAGGTAAACTTATCGATGAGATGTTCGGTCAATTCTGTGAGGGAACTTTTATCCAACCTACTTTCGTTATAGACTATCCTGTGGAGATGTCTCCACTGACAAAGATGCACCGTTCCAAACCAGGACTGACAGAACGTTTCGAGCTGATGATCAACGGAAAGGAATTGGCAAACGCATATTCCGAATTAAATGACCCGATTGATCAGGAAGGACGTTTCAAAGAACAGATGCAACTGGCTGACAAGGGTGATGATGAAGCGATGATTATTGATCAGGACTTCCTTCGCGCCCTACAATACGGTATGCCTCCCACTAGTGGTATCGGTATTGGTATTGACCGGTTGGTTATGCTGATGACTGGCAAGGAATATATTCAGGAGGTCATGCTTTTCCCGCAGATGAAGCCAGAACCAAAAATTCCACAAAGCAGTGTCACGGAATGGGCTGCAGTTGGAGTCCCGGAAAACTGGATGTATGTACTTCGCAAATGTGGTTTTAATTTGATCTCTGATATCCGTGATGAAAAAGCTCAGGGTCTACAACAGAAGATTGGAGAAGTCAATAAAAAATATAAATTGGGCTACGACAAACCTTCCGTTGATGAAATAGAGAAGTGGATTAATGCTGCAATGAAGGTCACTAAGGCAGAAAAGGCCTGATCATTTTTTGCATAAATCGTTAAATTATCAGTTGTGATGGCTTGATCTATTCATCCACACAACTGATTAGAATTTATACGAGGACTTAAAAGTTTCGTAAGATTAATTGTGTGAAGGACTTATGTTTAATGTAGGTAAGATAGCGATAATAGGTGATGGTTCGTGGGCGACGGCAATTGCAAAGATGATTGTAAGTCATACTCACCATATTGGCTGGTATGTCCGCAGAGCTGACCGCATCGAGGACTTCAAGCGGATTGGACATAATCCTGCCTACTTGTCAAATGCTCGGTTCGATGTCCGGGAAATATCCTTTTCCAATGACATTACCGAAATCGTAAATCAATACAATACCCTTGTTTTCGTCACACCATCAACTTATCTAAAAGGTCTGCTTAAGAATCTGAAATCTCCTTTAAAGGATAAATTTATCATTACAGCAATCAAGGGAATCATTCCAGATGAAAACCTGGTTTGCTCTGAATACTTTCATCAAATATATCAAGTACCTTATCAAAATCTGGCCTGCATAGGAGGACCATCACATGCAGAAGAAGTGGCACAAAATTGTCTCACTTACTTAACTGTCGCTTCACACAATTTGGAAAAAGCAAAAACTTTAACACAGGTATTAAACTCAGATTATATCCGTACTAAAGTCTCTACCGACATCATCGGAATAGAATACAGTTCAGTTCTGAAAAATATTTATGCCATCGCCGCAGGAATATGCAACGGACTAGAATACGGTGATAACTTCCAGGCTGTCCTGATGTCAAATGCCATACAGGAGATGAACCGCTTTCTGACAGCTACCTATCCTTGTGACCGTTGTATTTATGACAGTGTATACCTTGGTGACCTGCTGGTGACAGGGTATTCAAAATTCTCCCGTAACCGCACCTTCGGTATGATGATAGGAAAGGGGTACTCTGTAAAAGGTGCTCAGATCGAGATGGAAATGATAGCAGAAGGCTATTATGGTACAAAATGTATGAAAGAAATCAACCGCCACACACATGTGAAGATGCTTATCCTTGACGCTGTCTATGATATTCTGTACAATCGTATTGATCCTAGTACGGAAATCAAACTCCTGGCAGATGCGTTCCGATAAAAATTCATAATTTTCGGTGGATCCTGTCCACTAATTAAAATACAATTTTAATGAAAAATATCAGCTTAGACATTACAAAAGTTGTACCGTTTTTGAAGAATGGTGCAGTAAAATCGTATGAGTCAAAAGTAGAAACTGCCCAAGAAGCACTCGAAAACGGCACATGTGCCGGAAATGACTTCCTGGGATGGTTACATCTCCCATCTTCCATCACTCCAGCCTTCCTCAAGGAAATTGAAGATGAAGCAAGTATTCTTCGTGCTAACTGTGAAACTATTGTTGTCGCAGGTATCGGTGGCAGTTACCTGGGTGCACGTGCCGTCATTGAAGCATTAGGAAATTCTTTCAGCTGGCTTGTAAATGATGATCAGAAAAACCCGAATATCCTCTTTGCCGGAAATAATATTGGAGAAGATTATCTCTCAGAGTTGACAACTTATCTAAAGGATAAAAAATTCGGTGTCATCAACATTTCCAAATCAGGTACGACAACAGAGACAGCACTGACATTCCGTCTGCTAAGGAAACAGTGTGAAGCACAACGTGGCAAGGAAGAAGCCCAGAAAGTTATTGTCGCTATCACAGATGCCCGTAAGGGTGCTGCACGGATATGTGCCGATAAAGAAGGCTACAAGAGTTTTATTATTCCAGATAATGTCGGTGGTCGCTTTTCCGTCCTTACTCCTGTCGGATTACTACCCATCGCCTGTGCCGGTTATGACATCAAAAAGATTATTGAAGGCGCTCGTGACATGGAGCAGATTACTGGCTCTGATACATCTTTCGAAGATAATCCATCTGCACAATACGCTGCCACACGACAAGCCCTCTATACACAAGCAGGCAAAAAGATTGAGATCATTGAGAACTTCCAGCCCAAACTTCACTATATCGGTGAATGGTGGAAACAACTCTATGGTGAAAGTGAAGGCAAGGAAAACAAAGGACTATTCCCGGCTGCCTGTGACTTCACAACAGACCTCCATTCGATGGGTCAATGGATACAAGAAGGTGAACGGTCTATATTCGAAACCGTTATCTCTATCGAAACGCCTAATCACAGACTGCTGTTCCCTCATGATGAGGATAACCTCGATGGCTTGAATTTCCTCGAAGGAAAACGTATTGATGAGGTAAATAAAATGGCAGAACTTGGTACACGTCTGGCTCATGTAGATGGTAACGTCCCTAATATTCGCATCAGTGTTCCAGAACTAAACGAATATTATATCGGCCAACTTATCTATTTCTTTGAGAAAGCTTGTGGTATCAGCGGTCTATTGGAAGGCGTCAATCCATTCAACCAACCTGGTGTAGAAGCTTATAAAAAGAATATGTTTGCTCTATTGAATAAGCCAGGATATGAAACTGAAAGTACTGCTATCCGGGAACGTCTAAATAAAGAGAAATAATTTTTACTCCGGGAAACGGATTCTGAACTATAGAATTCGTTCCCCGGAAAACATTAAAAATATCCCAACTGGATCTAAGGATGAAACTTCCATAGTATATGTACCCCATCATCAACATTCGGACATATACAAAGGGAGACTCATTCCATCCTATTTATAACATGAATAAAGAAAACATCCAAGAAGCTTTAAGCAAATACAAAAACCATCTTAAAGCATCTGGAGTGGTCACAACTGAAGAAACAGAAAAAGGTATCCGCTGCGTTTTATTTGACATGGATGGAGTGCTCTACAACTCCATGCCTAACCATGCTATTGCATGGACCAAATGCATGAGACAATTTGGTATCCGTATGACCACCGAAGATGCATACGCAACAGAAGGCGCCCGAGGCATTGATACCATACGTGACTTTGCAGGAAGGCAATTAAACAAAAATCTCACACCAGAAGAGGCACAAAAAATATATGATGTAAAAACTGATTATTTTCATCAATTACCTACAGCAACGATATTTGCCGGAGTAATTGATCTGATGCGAAAGATTAAAGTATCCGGAGTCACGATTGGCGTTGTAACAGGAAGTGGACAACGCCCTCTAATCAAAAGACTACTCCACGATTTCGGAGAATTCTTTGATGAAAAACATATCGTTACAGCCTACGATGTTACTCGCGGCAAACCCTATCCTGATCCTTATCTGATGGGACTGAGAAAATGTGGCAATTGTCAGCCGTGGCAAGGTATAGTCATAGAGAATGCTCCTCTCGGAGTACGATCGGGTGTTGCAGCAAACATTTTTACAGTAGCAGTAAACAGTGGCCCTCTACCTGATTCTGCACTGACCAAGGAAGGTGCCAACCTTATCTATAAAAAGATGACTCAGTTTTGTGATGATTGGGATATCCTTGTAGATGATTTTAAACGCATAAAGCCTTAAACTCTCTCTTTCCGGCATTTTAAATTAGCTTCTGCCGGAAACAAAAAGAGTTTATCTTTCCCAATATTTACTTGCTTATATACTATAAAACCACGGCGGTACCACTACAAGTCACCATCAACATGGAATTGGACTGACCTACGGTCTCATAATCCAAATCTATTCCTACGACCGCATTGGCACCCAATTGGGCAGCACGATCGGACATTTCCTTGATAGAAGCATCCTTAGCTTCCTGTAAGACACGTTCATAACTTTTGCTTCTACCTCCAAAAAAGTCATGGAAACTTGCCATCATGTCCTTTATAGCGTTAGCACCAACTATTGTCTCACCCGTTACCACACCCTTATACTGTTGAATAGGGTGTCCCTCTATCGTTGGAGTCGTTGTTAAAATCATAATCTTTTTTATTTATAGGGTAATTTCTCCACTTCCAAAACACCGATGGTGGTTAATATCATAAACTACACAGAACTGCCCCGGAGCCACACCATGGATAGGATTGTCAAGGTGAAAAAGATAATCTCCTTCGCCCAAACGCTCCACAGTTGCTGAATGAAATTCCGGTGTATGGCGAATCTTCAGCGTGACTTGACGATCAGTTACCGGTTCTGTCAGAAAATGAAAATCATGTACCTTAAACTCTGTTTTATAAACGGTCTGAGGATCATACCCATGACTGACATAAAGGATATTGTTCTTTGTATCTTTTTTGACTACAAACCACGGGCCTCCACCCAATCCTAGTCCCTTACGCTGGCCGATAGTATGAAACCACACCCCATCATGCTCGCCGATCTTCTTACCAGTTTCCAATTCTATAACATCGCCTTTTTGCTCACCCAGATAACGCCGTACATATTCGTTATAATCAATGTTTCCCAAGAAGCAAATACCTTCAGAATCCCGGCGTTTGGCTGTAGCCAAATGTTCACGCTCAGCTATCTCACGCACTTCATTCTTCACATAATGTCCAATAGGAAAGATCGCCTTCTTCAATTGCCAATTGTATATCTGAGCCAGGAAATCAGTTTGGTCCTTCACAGGATCAGGACTGGTGGTAAGCCATTTCTTGCCATCGATCATTTCTGTCTGCGCATAATGTCCTGTAGCAATCAGATCATAATTGCATCCCATCTTTTCATCAAAGGCGCCAAATTTGATAAGTCGGTTACACATCACATCCGGATTAGGAGTCAGACCTGCTTTCACCTTATCCATCGTATATTTCGTCACCTGCTCCCAATATTCCTTATGACAGTCGACAATTTGCAATGCACAATCATACTTCTTTGCCACGGCTGTAGCCATCTCCAGATCTTCCTCACTGTTACAATCCCAAGATTCTTTCTGCTCAGGACCAATCATAATATAAAAACAGTCAGGATGCAAACCCAACCGGGCAAATTCATAAACGACCACACTGCTATCTACTCCTCCGGAAAGAAGTACAGCAATCCGTTTGTCCTTAATTTCCTCTATCTGCATAGTGAACAAAGTTAGTAATTTTTATGGTTTGAGAAGGAAGAGCAATGTTAAAATACATAAAATCACACAGAATCGATTTAGCGGAAACAAGAATGGGACCATTGGATACGAATTGTATCAAGTCAGATAAACATAAAAAGGATTCCCCCTATCCAAAGATAAAAAGAAATCCTTCTATAATTAAAATCCATTACTGGATCCTAAATCAATTCCTACGGGAATACATATCAATCAGTTTTTGCCTCTTGGGAAACAGACTGGTCTGTATCCTTATTCCCGTCAGAAACGGTATCAACAGGCTGATCTTTTATCTCTTTAGGAGACGCAACTTTCTTCCCCGCTAGTTTCCCTTTAATTGCTTCCCTGTTTCTCTGGTCAATGGCTTTTATCTGCTGTCTTACCAGTTCCAGATTATCTTTCTGGCGCTGAACCTTACGGTTCATCTCCTCAATCAGGCTATTCCCCTTCTTACTGGCTGGATTCAGGAATCCAAGATTATTTTCATAAGTATTAATCTCCTGTTTCAGAGACTCATAACGATGCATCAGACGGCCACGCTCATTATCTAGAGCACTTTCACCCCGCTCTGCAACATTCTTAAGATTACTTCTGAAATTTTCCAAGCGATGACGAGTCACAGACACATGCAGATTCGTATATATCTGATCAAGAACATCATGATAAACTTTATAGATTTTATCCTTATCCTTATAAGGCACATGACCTATATCGTTATACTCACCAACCAGTTTCTGAACCTCATCCTGAACATTATCACCCGGATTCTTCAGCAAGTCTTGCAACTTACCGATAATTTCGTTCTTCTTATCAAGATTCTCATGTTCTTCCTTATGGGTACCAGCATTAGCAGCATTACGAGCCTCAAAAAAGTGGTTGCAAGCTGAAAGAAAATCTCCCCAAAGTTTATCCCCTTCCTTCTTGGGAACCATTCCTATGGTCTTCCATTCTTTCTGCAGGGCGATAAGCTTATCTGTAGTAGAATGCCAGTCTGTACTATCTGTCAGACTCTTAGCCTTTTCTACCAAAACTTTCTTTTTCTCAATATTTTCAGCAAATACCGATTTCAGATTCTTGAAGAACTCAGCTTTTCCATCGAAAAATTTATCACAAGCAACACGAAAACGCTGGAAGATCTTCACATTCATCTTCTGTGGAGCAAAACCAATCTTTCTCCACTCCGTCTGAATAGCAATAATCTCCTTTGTATGCTTTTCCCAGTCACCTGCACCTTTATTTTCCTCATCGGCAATAGTTTCAACCTTTTCACAAAGAGCAGTTTTCTTCTCCAGATTCTCTTTTTCCTGAGTACGAATCTGTTCAAAATGCTCTTGATGCTTCTTATTGATAACAGTAGAAGCAGCCTTAAAGCGAGCCCACACCTTTTCACGAAGATCCTTTGAAACAGGACCCGTTTCACGATACTCCTGATGCAGTTCCTGAAGTTGGTGAAAAGCACTTATCACATCCGGCATCTCTGCCAGTTTTTCAGCCTCTTCACAAAGCTTAGTCTTCAATTCCAGGTTCTTCTTGAAATCATATTCACGGGCTTCCCTATTCAGATTGAGCAGATCATAAAACTGTTCCACATACAACTGGTAGTTTCGCCATAGTTCATTGGCCCTTTCAGGAGGGACCGCTTTAATTTCCTTCCACTCTTGCTGAAAGGCTTTAAATTCCTGATAAGATTTATTTGCGGCCTCAGGAGAGGTAGCCATAGCCTTAATCTTTTCAATAATATCTTCTTTCTTCTTCAGATTTTCTTCTTTCTCCGTTTCCAGTCTTTGAAAAATCTGAGCACGCTTTTCCTTTATGATCTGCATTTCAGCCTTAAAGGCCTCCTCTGCATCATCAGGCAACACAGCATAATGATCAGGATCTCCGCCACCATCAATATAAGCTTTCATCTTAGCTTCACGATCGGCATTCAGCAATTTATAGAAAGAAGTCTTTAAATGATCAACTTCAGCCTTATCCGGATTTTCTTTTCCACTGGCAATTTCAGTCACTCGGGCAAGTATATCTTGCCTACTTGTATAGGCCTTCATTGCAGGATCATCATTCTCTGTTTTCTCTTTCTGAAGTGATTCATTATCCCCCTCCTGAGTTTTCTCCTCAGAAGTTTGAGATTCTGGATCAGAAACATCTGAATCCTCCACACTTGAAGTCTGGTCAGTATCACTGGCTTTTGACTCAGTTTCTGTCTGTTGGGCAGCATCTAAAGTTGTCTCTAAGAGCTGCTCTGTCTCATTCTGAGAGGTAGCTGCTTCCTCATGAACCTCTTTAGGCTCATGTTCTGACTGTTCGTCTGTCGTTGTATTTTCTACAGGAACAGATTCTCCGGATACGACAGATTGTTCTGTCTGATTCTCTTCTTCTATTTTACCCTTTAATGGGGTATTCTCTTGAGAGTCCATCATTTACTGTTAGTTTATGATATGGTTTTTCAATGCAAGCACACGTTCTAACATGTGACTATAAATTCAAGCTCATGCAACTGGTACAAAGCTTATACTATGCAAACTTATATAAATTTTTCGTAAAAACCTAAAGAAAACTGATTTTTCTAATGTATTTCGACTAAAGCAAACGTTTATAGCGTAAAATCCACCATGATAAGCCTGACACAAAAATAGAAAGGAACAAAGCTATGAGAAAACCATAAGGATTACGTTCCAGCCCATTGATTAAGTTCATTCCCAAAAGAGATGCAATAAGTGTAGGAAACATCATGATGATACTCACTGATGTAAGTGTACGCATGGTAGTATTCATATTATTGTTAATGATACTCGAATAGGTATCCATTGTCGATTCAAGAATATTAGAATAAATACTAGAGGTCTCCCTTGCCTGCATCATCTCGATATTGACGTCCTCTATCAAATCAGTATCCAATTCATCTACTTGTAATTTAAACTTTAGTTTCTGCAACAAACTTTCATTACCTCTGATAGAAGTAATAAAATAAGTTAATGAATCCTGTAACCGGCTCAAGCCTATCAGATTTTCATTATTCACCTCCCGATCCAGATTATGCTTAGATTTCTCAATAAGGGAACTAATCTGCTTCAGACGTTTCAGATACCATACAGAAGACGAAAGAAATAGCCGGAAAATCAGATCAACATAATCTGTAAAACCAACTCCCCTCTTCTGTTGATAACTGATAAAATCAATCATCATGTTCGTCTCATAATAACACACTGTAATCGTAACATTGCCTTTATGGATAATACCCAGTGGTACTGTTGTATAAGGTGTACGCGAGCGAATCTCCTTCACATAGGGAATACGGAGGATAATCAACATCCAACCGTCATCATAATCATAACGGGCCCGCTCATCAGTATCACTGATATCAGAAAGGAAATAATCGGGAATATGGTATTCTTCTTCCAGCAACTGCTGGTCTTCTTCACTTGGGCAGGTAACTTGAATCCAGCAATCCGGCTTCCATGCGTCGATTGCCTTAAGGTTTTTATCGATATTCCAAAATGTTCTCATTGTGCTAATCTCCATAAAAAATCATAGTATGGGAATTAGCATCTAAGCCATTCTCACACTTGACTAATCCTGTTTGTCGCGTGATAATCGTCCATTTAAACTTTTAATTTTTTAATAGTTTTGCAAAAGTACGCAAAATAATTCATAAATAGAGCAAAAGGCGGAAAATAATTTAAAAATTAATTCCCGCCTGTCTCTTAATAGTAATCATATAAGAATATCCACTTATATGAGAGCTTGACCACAACTTGTCTGCTTCTTATTTTTCAGGAATCTCAGCTAATACTTCCTTAACCAAATTCCAGTACGGAATGACAGAAGATATCAGACAACGTTCATTGGTAGTATGCGGTGATAATATTGTAGGGCCAAAGGAAACAATATCCAGGCCTGGGTATTTACTCAGGATCACAGAACATTCCAGACCTGCATGGTCAGCCTGGATAACCGGATTTTCTCCATTCTGTTCATAATAAACTTTCTTTACAAGTTCCACAATCGGACTCCCAGGAACCGGATCCCAGCCACTGTAATCGCCACCAGTAATTGTTTTCATACCAGCCATGCTGAAACAACTTATAAGTTGCTCTACCATATATGCCTTCATATCCTCACGGGAAGAACGGACAAGGATCTTAAAGAGAGCTTTATGATCATCTATATCTATTATAGCCAGATTACTTGACGTTTCTACAACATTCGGAAAAGCAGGAACCATACGGAGCACACCATTATGACAAGCAAAAATGGCATCCACTAAGTTATCTTGAATCTCCTCAGGTACACAAGTCTCTGGTACAGCGACCTCTTCAACAAAGAATTGTATATCGCTCTCTATACCCTTAAATTCATCCTCCAGAATATGTTTTTGCTGTTCTACGGTCTGCTTAAGCTTACTGATGTTTTTCTTTGGCAGAGCCAGTATAACTACAGCCTGAAAAGGTATAGCATTGCGCATACTTCCGCCATGCCAGGATACAAGGCGAGCGCCTTCCTGTGCGATAGCCTGACGCACGAGACGAACCATCTCTTTATTTGCATTTGCACGGCCCTCATTGATTTCCAGACCGGAATGACCACCACGCAAACCTTTCAGAGTCACCTTCACTGCCCCATCAAGGTGATTCGCATCCTCTTTATAATCAAGTTCTGCATTTACATCTATTCCACCAGCTGAGCCAACCGTAAACTTCCCCCAGAGTTCTGAATCAAGATTCAAGAGTATGTCTGAATGAAGTTCCCCTTCAGGTAAATCATTGGCGCCATACATTCCGGTTTCTTCATCACGAGTAATCAGGACTTCGACAGGCCCATGCTTCATATCCTTACTTTCCATCACAGCCATCGCAGTAGCGACACCCATGCCATCATCAGAACCCAACGTTGTACCTTTTGCCTTCACCCAATCCCCATCGATATAAGCATCTATTGGATCTGTTTCAAAATGATGGGTACTCTCAGGAATTTTCTGTGGAACCATATCCATGTGGCCCTGTAATAAAACTGTTTTGCGATTTTCCATTCCTGGGGTCGCAGGCTTACGCATAACAATATTACCGGCTGGATCCTTAAAAGCCTCTACTCCTACCTGCTTAGCAAAGTCCTGCAGAAACTGTTGTACTTTCTCCAGATGTCCAGAAGGACGTGGAACCTGCGTTAGAGCATAAAAATTATGCCAGATTGCCTCTGGTTTTAAACATTTGATTTCTTCCATTGTATATTAATTAAAGTTGAATCATCTTTTAATTCTCTGTCAGAAAAAGCTGCAGTCAACTGTCCTAAAAGAAATGATTTATATGATCATCATCCATATCTTACTCTTACAGAAGACTCCTTCGAAAGTCAGGCTGATATCCATAAGTCTACAAGCAAGATTCTATACTTCTTTTTTCAAAACTGCCTTTTTCTTAGTAGTAAAAGATAAGGCCAGCCAACCGTAAATGCCTATCAACACAACTAGCAAAGTCTGGATACTA
The DNA here is from genome assembly GCA_036768895.1 of Prevotella sp. Taxonomy (GTDB): domain Bacteria; phylum Bacteroidota; class Bacteroidia; order Bacteroidales; family Bacteroidaceae; genus Prevotella. The sequence goes on from DAIPMC010000040.1 coordinate 16,673, forward strand.
TGTACAATCAACACAAAGTTAAGTGCATCAGTAGCACCCACCCCATACAATATCAGCATCGTTTTAACCGCGAAATGCCATGGCCCTGCTCCATTTGGAGTAGGAACAATTACAGCAATACTACCTACGATAAAGGTCACAAGGGCACAAGAAAGGCTCAAATGTGAAGTTGCCTGGAAACAAAAAAAGGTAAGGTAATAATGCAGAAAATAACTAATCCAGATAGCAAGGGTAAAGAAAATGAACAAGGGTACATTCTTTACTTTTTTCAAAGATATAACCCCTTGCCAGATACCTTTGAAAGCATCTTTTACCTTCTTATATATAGATAATTTTTTTAACAGGAAATACAACAAGATAATCACCGTTATCCCGCATATTCCCGTTACGATATAACCCGTAAAAGTAAACTGGCAGAAAAAAGTCCCCATACTTGTACCTGTTTCCATAAAAAAAGTGTGAAAAACAGGAATCTGATAAAGAATGGTAAGAAAGGTAATCAATAGAATCAACAGGGAATCAATGGCTCTCTCTGTCACAACTGTACCTATGGCCTTCGGAAAAGAAACGCCATCCCAGCGGCGGAGGATTCCACAGCGTGCGAATTCACCAATTCTAGGGACCACCAGACTAGAAGCATAGGAAACAAATATAGAGTTCACACTGATTGATGCCCGAGGTTTCTCACCTACCGGTTCTAGTGTCTGACGCCAACGCCAGCCACGAAAAGCCTGGGCAAAAATACCAAAAGGAAGGGACAACAACATCCATGTCCAATTCATACCGTGAAACATCACATACTCTACTTGTCTGAAGTTAAAGTCCCGATACATCCAATAAAGTATAGCACCGCCGAGAAATAACGACAGAACTACCTTCAGGATCTGAGTCAAAACCTTTTTCTTCATACTTTGCAAATATAGATAAAAAAAATGAAATGAAATTCTTTTTCAGGACTATAATTGGGTAAACAGGTCGAAAACAAGCTCTTTATTCAGAAACTAATTGATTAACATCAATAAAAAAGCAATTAAGACAATTTTATGATAGAATTGTTATCGCGCACAATCAAATGTTTGTATCTTTGCAACTGAAAAGAAAAACTAAGAAGTTAGAAAAGGATAACAGAATCTACTAAGTGAGTAGATCATACAAGAGAGAGAAGAGAGAAGTAAAAAGATTGTTTAATTTAGAGGTAAAAAGATTATGGTAACATTAATTTCAGCAGCCGTAGTAGCAATCATGATTGCACAGGCTATTAAAGTAAATGACAAGATTAACTTGAGCAACAAGTAATCTTGTTTAGAAGTCGAAAATTCATTTAAAACAATAATAAGGCGAGACAATAAAAGTTGTTCCGCCTTTTTCATTGAATATAATGATCATAAAAAACACCAAGTTGACAACCTAATTTGATGTTAACAAATAATCTTGTCAACGAAATGATGATTTAACAACGAAAGCTGTCAACTAATTACAGCATACAATCAGACCACGCAACGGTAATATGAGCTTACCAGTACTATGGCAATGAGCATTATTTTCATATTCTAAGACTTGTCAATAAAAATATTTCCACCTTGAAAACACAATTTTATCATCTAAAGCCTTTTTTATCATCAAGATTTACTACTTTTGTAAAGTAGAGAAGCTAAAATATGAACAAAGTAAAGCCCAAGAAAAATCTCGGTCAGCATTTCCTGACGGATTTGAACATTGCACAACGCATCGCTGACACAGTTGATGCATGCCCAACAATTCCCATTTTGGAGGTCGGACCGGGTATGGGTGTACTCACTCAGTATCTCATGCAAAAATCACGTGAGTTGAAAGTCGTTGAGATTGATTCAGAATCCGTGACTTATCTGAATGAGCATTTCTCTGTTATGAAGGAAAATATCATCGGGGAAGATTTCTTAAGAATGGATCTTTCTAAAGTGTTTGACGGCCGCCAGTTCGTTCTGACTGGTAATTATCCCTACGATATCTCTTCTCAGATATTCTTCAAAATGCTTGATTATAAAGATATTATTCCCTGTTGCACCGGCATGATCCAGCGCGAGATGGCACAGAGGATTGCTTCCGAGCCTGGTAGAAAGGCCTATGGTATCATCTCCGTCCTTATTCAGGCCTGGTACAATGTTGAGTATCTTTTCACAGTCGATGAGAATGTGTTTAATCCACCTCCAAAAGTAAAGAGTGCTGTAATCCGAATGACACGCAACCAAGTGACAGATTTAGGTTGTAATGAAAAACTCTTCAAGCGATTAGTGAAAACTGTGTTCAATCAGCGTCGTAAGATGCTCAGGGTAAGTTTCCGGCAAATGTTCCATAAGGATCAAATCAACAAAGAGTTCATTTCACAGGAGATCATGACGAAAAGGCCAGAACAATTATCTGTAGATCAATTCGTTGATCTGACCAACCAGGTAGAAAAAGAGTATCAAAAAGCAGGTATTCCATACTAATAAATCAGCAAAGAAAAGTATTCCAAAACAAGTAAAACTCAGGGAAATCCTTTACAAATGTAAATATTCCGGACAGCAATGAAAAGAGTATGAATCTTAAAGGATAGAAAATCAATCAGGGACTATCAAAAATGCACTCAAACAGTTGCATAATCGGAATATTATCTCTAATTTTGTCGATACGAATCTAATAAAAAATCTTATGATAGACGTTAAGCAAACACTAACAAGTGCTGAAGACCGTATGAAAAAAGCTACGTGTTTTCTAGAAGAAGAACTGGCACGTATCCGTGCGGGACGCGCCAATGCAGCCATTTTGGATGGAGTAAAGGTAGAATCCTATAGTCAGATGGTACCATTGAATCAGGTTGCCAATATCTCGATTCCTGATGCACGGACCATTGTAATCCGTCCTTGGGACCGCAAGCAGATCAAAGCTGTAGAAAAAGGTATCATGGACTCAGACGTAGGTATAACACCAGAAAACAACGGTGAAGTGATTCGCTTAAATCTTCCCCAACCTACCCAGGAACGCCGTAAAGAACTTGTCAAGCAGTGCAATAAGATGGGTGAAAAGACAAAGGTAGAAATCCGCAGTGCCCGAAGCGAATATAAAGAGAAACTCAAGAAAGGCATTAAGGACGGACTTTCAGAAGACCTGGAAAAAGACGCAGAAGACAAACTCCAGAAAGTACACGACAAATACATCATGGGTGTAGACCACTTGCTGTCTGACAAACAGAAAGAAATCATGACCGTATAAATGAAGGGACTTGTCATCAAGAATACCGGCAGCTGGTATACGGTAAAAACAACTGAAGGACGTATTGTAGAAAGTAAGATCAAAGGTAATTTTCGCCTGAAAGGAATACGTTCTACAAATCCTGTAGCTGTAGGTGATTATGTCGAGATTATTACAAATCCGGAAGGTACTGCCCTTATTACTGCTATCGACGACCGTAAAAATTATATCATCCGAAAGGCGCCTAACCTGTCAAAGCAGAGTAATATACTTGCTGCCAACCTGGACAGTGCTTTCTTGATAATAACAATCAATTATCCTATTACCAGCACTACTTTCATTGATCGTTTCCTGGCAGGAGCAGAAGCATACCGCGTACCCGTCACTCTTGTTTTCAACAAACAAGATCTGTTAAGCGAAGACGAATTGCACTACGAGAAAATGATGATTGATCTCTACAACAATATTGGTTATCCCTGCGTAGAAATTCAAGCAAAAAGTGGTCAAGGAACAGAAGCCTTGAAACCGATGCTAAAGGATAAAATCACCCTATTAAGCGGAAACAGTGGTGTAGGAAAATCAACATTGATCAACCAGCTCATACCCAAGGCACATCTTCGTACAGCAGAAATCAGCGAAGCACATAATACAGGTATACACACTACCACATTCAGTGAAATGCTGGAACTACCCGGAGGCGGTTATATCATTGACACTCCTGGAATCAAAGGGTTCGGAACATTTGATATCGAACCAGCAGAACTAACCAGTTATTTCCGTGAGATATTTGAATTTTCGAAACAGTGCCGTTTTTCAGATTGTACCCATAAGAACGAACCGGGATGCGCAGTAAAAAAAGCTGTGGAAGAGCATTACATTGCAGAAAGCAGATATAATTCTTATTTATCCATGTTGGAAGATAAGGAAGAAAACAAATACAGAGAAGCCTATTGACAACCCTAGATGACATAGGTATTATTTAGTACACTAAGTAATATTTTTAGTTGCCCGTCATCACGATGCCCCAACTTTACTTCATATTAAAACACTAAGTTGTATTTTTATATAAAAATATAACAAGGTGATGTCATTTAGTTCAAAAATCATTACCTTTGTACG
>DAIPMC010000040.1:21011-21590 GCA_036768895.1 Prevotella sp.
CAACTCAATCTTTCAGCACTACAGAAAAGCAAGTTATGAAATTATCATTGTAGATAATTGCAGCCAAGAAGAAGATATTCAATTGCTTAAAAAACAATTGAATGATAAGTGCATAATCATTAGAGACAAACTGAATTTTGGCTTTGGTGGAGGAAATATGATTGGTGCAAATTTTGCAAGTGGAAAATACCTCTGTTTCCTGAATAGTGACATAAAACTAAAAGAAGACTGTATAACTCCTTTATGCAAAGATTTAAACGAACATAGAGAGATCGGTTGCATTACGCCACAACAATATAATTTCAAAAATGAGATACAACCATCATTTAAGCACACCTTAGGTTTTCGAAGGAGTTTACTGGGAGATCAATTGTTCGAAAAATACTTTCCAAATAAATTTCCAAATCGCAAGGATCCCCCTCGAAATGCCCTGTTCGAAGTACCAGAAATTAATGGATGCTTTATGCTCTTTCCTTCAGATATATTTTGGGAGATTGGAGGTTTTGACAGTAATATATTCCTATTGTAAGCGTCCAAAATAGGCATCTTGCAAGCCCCCTTAATAAATGTTACATTTGT
>DAIPMC010000154.1:0-3524 GCA_036768895.1 Prevotella sp.
ATAGGTTCTCTCTTATATTCCATTGTTATCTAATACAGGTACGGCCTTGCGGGTGTTATCTCGTAAGGCCGTTTGCCTGAAAGTTCCTTTCATGACTTTCTCTGTCACCGGATAAAGATTGTTCTTTTGATAAAAGGAACAGTCTGTTACTCCTCGTATGGGATTAGCGCTAAGGCATCGGCTATCTTTTCCAGACCTTCCTGCAGAGGCTTATAAATCATCCCTTTCAGAAAAGGACTGACATCAGCCTTGACAGTGAGTTTCATCTTACATGAATTCTCATCCGTTGGCAGGAGTTGTATCCAAAAAGTCAGGGGGACCGGACTTTTCTCAGTTTCCAACTTGATTGTTTTCGGTTCTTCGCGGTTTACCACTTTCATGGTAACCTGTCCAGCCATGGGTACTTTGAAAGAGATACTGTCCTGATCAAAAGAGACGTCTCCGACTTTATCAGCGGGAATCTTGTCCTTTAAACGCTCAAGATGATTCAAGTCACAAAGATTCTTGTAAACGGTTTCTTGTGCGTAGGGTATCTGCTTGATGCTACTTTCTATTTTTACCATATTGTTTTTTTCAAGCTTGGCCTTTGGAATATAAGTTGATGTACATAATTTATTTCTGACAGTGAACGGTTGATTACATTAGTCATTGTTCCAGTCTGCCGGATTTCTACGCCATCCATGTAAGATCTCCACATCACTATCAGCGATATAACCGGTTTCCAATGCTTCTGCCACGACATGATCATAGTCTGTCAATGTATAGAGTCGGACGTCTGCTTCCTTGAAAGCTTTTTCTGCAATTGGGAAGTCGTAGGTGTAAGAGGCAACCATTCCGATAACCTCGCAACCGTATTTACGGAGAGCTTCGACTGCTTTGAGGGAAGAGCTACCGGTAGATACCAGATCTTCCAGAACTACTACCTTGGTGCCTGGTTTCAGTTCGCCTTCAATCAGATTCTCAAGTCCGTGGTTTTTCGGCTTAGAACGGACGTAGACAAAGGGCAGGTTGAGAGCATCGGCTACGAGTGCACCTTGCGGTATGGCCCCGGTAGCAACACCGGCAATGGCCTCTGCTTCAGGAAACTGTTCCTGAATAAGATGTGCAAATTCGAGTTTGACGAATGTCCTGAGTTTGGGATAGGACAAAGTCTTCCGGTTGTCACAATAAAAAGGGGATTTCCAGCCAGATGCCCACGTGAAGGGATTGTTAGGCTGTAATTTAATAGCCTTGATCTGAAGAAGTTTTGATGCAAAAACTTTTTTTAAGTTGTCCATGATGAATGTTAGAAGTGATATAGATTTCTGTACAAAGGTACAATACTTTTTTCAATTAAGTGTCTTAGAAAACACTAATTTACATTTTTTGGATGATGGTGATCTGGTTGAAAGTTATAGGATGTCGTATTTAACTTTTTGCATACCCTAAAGTCAGAATACTGAATCTGACGTTTTCAACTTCCATAAGTGACTGTGCACAGGCAGTAAGTGTCGCACCGGTCGTACAGATATCATCTATCAGAAGAAGATGATGGCCCTGGATCTGTTCCGGATGATGTACCTGAAAAAGACATTCTACGTTATCTGCCCGTTCCCAACGGTCTTTGTGAGTCTGGCTTGTCGTAAACTGACTTCGTGTGACGGTCTTGTCCCAAATAGGAATATTGGTAATCTTGTTGATACCTTTGGCGATTTCATCGCTTTGATTGTAACCGCGTTGGCGCAGCCGTTTTCGTGCTAAGGGTACAGGAATAAGAGCATCGATTCCCTCAAAAAAATCTGATGGGGCAATCTCTTCAGCAAGCATTTCCCCCATGATTTCTCCAAATTCCGGATGTCCTCGGTATTTCAAAGCGTAAATCATGCGTGCTTCCTGAGACCCTCCATGATGGTAAATCCATGCAGCAGCACGTTCAATGGGTATCCTTCCCCAGAATATCTTAGCCATCTCATTATCATAAGGGTGCTGCCACTGATAGGTCCGTGGAAGAGAATAGTTGCAGGATGAGCAGATCATTTCTTCTCCTGGAGCCAGTCGTCTGCCGCAGATAGCACAGGCCCTGGGTGCGATAAGGTTAAGGATTCTTTCGAGTAAACTGGTGGTCATGTACCTTTCTTCTTATTTGTTGTTGGCTTTTGCGCTCCGAAGGTCGTAGAGACCCTGTCGATCTTATCGTCTTCGCCGAAGGTGTCTGATATCCGGTCTTCCTGTTCTTCAGCCTCGAAGGTATTGGAGATGCGGTCTGTGGTATCTTTATGATCGGTGAAATCATCAGTTTCTTCTTCCATGTCCATAGGGAATACTTCCATCTCATCACCATCTGGGATACATTTCAGAATCAGATCAGTCGTGAATCCCCGTCCAGCTGCAAAGCGGAAGAGTTTCTGGTTCCGTTCATAAATGGAATTGGCATGAACGGATTTTATCTTCGTATTGATCAGAGGCTTAAGGATTTTGATATAGGTTTCATCCGGAATCGTATTTAGAATAGGATTGGAGACATCTTTTGAAATACCTTTCCGATACAGAGCCAGTTCAAGTTTTCTCCGTCCCCATTTCGCGTATGTGATCTTATCATGGACAAAGGCACGGCAATATCGTTCGTTATCGATGAAACCGTCTGAAATAAGCTGGTCCAGAACTCTCGTACGTGCCTCTTCCGGCATGTTCCAACGTTTCATCTTCTCTTCCATATCACTGGAACAGTATTCTGAAGAAGCGCATAGGGAAGAGAGAATATTTAATGCCTGTTCTTCTGATTTTTGTCTGATAGTTCTTCTCATAAGTGTTTTTATTCGTTCGAAGCTGAACGGAAATGTTCGTGAAGTTTGAATTTTGGGTCTTTTGCTATAGTTTAAAGATGAGCTTCCAGCATTCTTGGTTTTCCGAAAAGATCTTCATGGATGACCGGATGCCTGAACCCTTCCTTATAAATGAGCGATTTCATCGTGTCCTCATAGAGCGGATTGATTTCGAAATAGAGTATTCCTCCAGGCTGAAGTGCTGTCTTTGCATATCTTGCGATACTCCGATAAAAACGTAGAGGATCATCGTCCGAAACAAAGAGTGCCATATTGGGTTCGTAGTCTAAGACGTTCTTTTCCATATCTGCCCGTTCTTTCTCTGTTACATAAGGTGGATTGCTGACAATACAATTCCAGAGGTCATGGCCTGGCGGAGGTTGAAGGGCATCCTGGCAAATGAAGTTCACGTTAGCATGGAGTTTTCGGGCATTATCTTCTGCGATATGCAAGGCTTTTTCTGAAAGATCCCAGGCGGTGACTTGAGCATTCTCTTTCAGGGCTAATGCAAGTGTGATGGCAATGCATCCACTTCCGGTGCCGATATCCAGAATGTTCCCTCGAGTCTTTTGTTGGATGATCAGTTCGCAGAGTTCGGCAGTTTCAGGCCTTGGAATGAGTACTCCCGGTGCTACTTTGAAAGTATGACCACAGAAGTCAGCTCTTTCTAATATATATTGTACAGGCTCGCCCTTTTTCAATCTTTGTATGATTTCTTCTAGT
>DAIPMC010000155.1:0-1708 GCA_036768895.1 Prevotella sp.
ACAGAATATAATGATTCCACCTTGCTGCTTGCAACCGACCGCGGACTGGTGGCTTATGATATTAAGCACTCTTTCTTTTATACCAAAGTTGATCAACACCTTGCTATAAGCGACCGCCTAATGACAGTCTATAAGGATAATCAAGGAGCATTATGGATAGGAACTTTCGGTCAGGGAGCCATTTATTATCATCCCAAGCTGTTTACTTTTACTCATCATTCTTTAATATCCTCCCCTCAGCAGGCCACCGGAATCCAAGTAGTAGGTTCATTATCCGAATCACAAGGTAAATTATGGATTGGACATAGCAAGGGGCTTATAGCCATGGATGTAAACAATCCGAAGCATATAGAAGAAGTAAATATATCCGGAGGTAATTCTCCCAAACACGATACGGACTTATACTATGTTTACCGGAATTCACCAGACGAGCTCTATCTCTATTTTTTAAATATGGGAGTTTATTCACTCAACTTGAAAACCCGTTCCATAACCAAAGTGATCGCCCCAATGAGTGGTGAAGAACAAATTCGTGCAATGGCAAGAGATGCAGAAAATCGCCTATGGATAGCAGAAGATGACTTGTCTTACTGGGATAAGAATACGCAAAAGCTGGATCGGAATCTATCGACCAACTATAATGCCACTACCCGGTATATGTTGACACAGGATATTCTGCGATATGAAGATGACATGATAGTGGGAGTTCGTACCAATGGTTTATGGATATTCAGGCATCAACCTGAAAATCCCGAACACTATTTTAAAGGTGAACGAACCACATTCGAAGAACTGAATGACAAGAATATAAGTGTACTCTACGAGGATCACGCCAAGAACATCTGGATCGGTACTTATGACAATGGATTATATAAATGTAATCTGGAAAAACAGGAAATACATCATTATAATAAAGATAACGGATTAGTACACAATTCCATTTGTGCCATCCTGGAAGATCGTACCAGCAAGGATATATGGGTATCTGCCATCAACGGATTGTCACAGATCAAACCGGATGGAATCATCGTAAATTTTACGCGTGGCAACGGCTTTCCTTTGAATGAAGTTTCGCACAAGTCACTGTTGCAAGCCAGCAACGGACACATCTATATAGGCGGTAACAACGGACTGGCGGAACTGGACCCGACACGTTTGTCTCATGACAGAAAGACGGCACCTTTGGTACAGATATCCCTGGTGGAGTCACTAAATTCTAAAAATGCACCCGACCATATTGAAATCAATAACTTCAATGAAGGAAACAAGGTTGATCTGCCGTATGATAACTCATCTATACGAATCAAATACTCTGCGCTCGACTTCATCTCCCCCAAGGGATATAAATATGCTTATCAGTTAAAAGGCCTGGATAAAGAGTGGCATTATATTGAAAATAATGAAGTAATATACTCTAATCTTCCGGCAGGTAAGTATATTTTCAGTATTAAGGCATGCAATAACGAAGGAATCTGGAGCACGGTAGAAACAACCATTATCATATCGGTACATCCTGCATTCTGGGCCACCTGGTGGGCAAAGGCCCTCTATATCTTATTCATCATCGTCTTTCTGGCAGTATTAGCACGCTATTTTTATGAAAAGAAAACAGCCAAGTACAAACGCCAAATCGAACAGATAGAAAAAGAGAATATCGAGAAGAACTACCAGATGAGGATTGAGTTATTCACTAATTTCTCTCACGAAC
>DAIPMC010000155.1:1807-3482 GCA_036768895.1 Prevotella sp.
ATGGATTTCCGCAAATTAGAACATGGAGCCATGCAACTGAAACTAAGCTGCCTGAATGTACCTGTATTTATTACTGAACAGATTGACAGTTTCTCCGAATTGCTGAACAAGCACGAACTTACCATTTCGTACTCCAACAACTATTATGGAAACAATTTGTGGGTAGATGTAGACCTGATGAGTAAAGTAATGTTTAATCTGCTCTCAAATGCAATAAAGCACTCTTCCAGAGGTGGAAAGATCCAGCTAGAATCCAATATGGAGGAAAACAGCGTTGTTCTTTCCGTAAAAGACTTCGGGGAAGGTATATCTCCTGAAAACCAAAGCAAAGTTTTCGATCCTTTCTTTCAGATAGGAAATGGCAACAAAGGTGGAATGTTCGGCAATGGCATCGGACTTAATCTGGTGCAATACGTGGTTAAACTGCATTTCGGCAAGATATGGCTGGAAAGTACGCCCGGACAAGGAACGACGTTCTTCATACGCCTGCAACTGGGAAAGGAACACTACGCCAATTCCAATGTTATCTATACTGACCAGGCAATTACTCATACATTGAAAGTAGAAAAAAATAGTGTATTGTCCGTAGAACCGGAATATCACCAGCAAATACCCGAAGATTCTGATAACCGCCTGCGGATTCTGGTAGTAGAAGATGACGAGGATATGCGCCAATACATCGTTTCCAAACTATCCAAGACCTACAATGTGCAGGAAGCTCCTGAAGGAAAAAGTGCCATAAATATAGCCAGAGAGCAGATACCCGATCTGATTATCAGTGATATCATGATGCCCGTAATGGACGGACTGGAACTCTGCCGGGTTATAAAAAATGATATGGCCTTAGCTCATATTCCGGTAGTCTTGCTAACAGCAAAAAGCCTGGAAGAGCATGTAAAAGATGGGTATCAGGCTTTAGCCGACGACTATATATTAAAGCCATTCAATGCGCAAATACTACTGGCTAAAATAGAAAGCCTCATCAAAAACAGAGAAAAACTGAGAGACTTGTTCTGCCAGAAGTTAGAGAGGACAGAAGTTCCGGTAGAGGAAATCACAGTAGAGGACCCATTCATGCAAAAACTGGTAGAATTAATTACAGAAAATGCACAGGATCCGGAATTATCCATGGAAGTTCTATATAATAAATTAGGCATGAGCCGTACACAATTCTTCCGGAAAATTAAGGCGATATCCGATTTATCACCCAACAAACTGATCTTAAATATCCGGATGAAAATGGCTGTGGAAAAATTCCAGTCCGGAGGCATGACCATTGCAGAGGTTGCCTATGAAGTAGGCTTCTCCGATCCGGCTTACTTTAGTAAGGTTTTTAAATCTGTATTCAATCAAACTCCTACCGAATATATCAAGAATATAGGTAAATAATCGGTCGCAGGTCTAAAATACAAGCCTTTGACACTATTTTCATAGTCTGTCAAAGGCTTTTCGCCTAAGTTTGCAAAAAATTCAGGTAAAGTTTATGACCATGAGAAACCACGTGATTACATTATTACTCATACTATTTTTTGCAAATACAGGCTTTGCACAACAGACCATCGTATCCAGGGAGAAGCCGCTGAATTTCTCCCGGAAAGATTGTATAAACCTATCTATATACGACTGGCCCCGCACCCTTTTAAGTTATCCGGTTTACTTTCCGGAAGGAATACAG
>DAIPMC010000156.1:0-3477 GCA_036768895.1 Prevotella sp.
AGTCACTTTGCCAGATTCTGCTGTCAAGAGCATAACGTCATCGGAATCCTACTCAAAAAGTCCTATCATTTATATTCACGGATAGCTACAGGGATAATGACAGAGGATCTTACCGGCTTGCCATCTTTTTCACCAGGTTGCCAACGCGGTAACTGCCGTAAAGCATTTACGATTTCCCTATCCAGGGAAGGTTCTCCGGAAGCCAGGACGCGAATATTGGAGAGGCTTCCGTCAGGTTCGACCACAAAACGCGCCATAATCTTATGGCTGGTTAGATTGTCCACAATTTCAGGAGTTAAAGTTATCATTCCAGACAAATCATGGGTAACGGAACCCTGTCCATGAACATAACGGGGAATAGAATCTACCTTATCATAGACGATTCCCGACCCAAAATAATGTTCAGCCTCCGTACCAGAAGGCAGATGAACGGAAGGAGAAGCATTCAATATTGATTTTAACATCTTTGATTCAAAGGGAGCTAACTGCTGATATGAGATCTCCGAAGTACGCTTCAAGGAGTCATGATCTGAATTGCCAAGATAAACATTGAAGAATATGCCCGATTTCTTCAGACAAGCTTCAAAAACCAACACATCTGCCTGAAAATCATCTGGAACCGACTCATTAAAATGTGAGAGAAGTAGATATTGAAAAAGTCGTGCCTGGTCAGAGCCTAAGGACAATCGAGACATACGGATCAAATCTTTTGTATGTAGAATCTGATGATGAATCAGATCATAAGTAAAAAGTTCAGTAGTATCTTTTTTCGCTTGTGATGAATTAGGTCCCGGCTCAACTTTCTTCAACATTTCAAAAGAGATAAAACGTCCTGGATCATAACCTATGATATGCAATTTACAGGTTATATAACAAAAACGACTGTCATCCGGGATTGTCGTCAAGGAATCCTTAACCGGTTGACCATACTGCCTTAAAAAGTCTACATAGCCATCAATAAAATGAGTAGCATCCAAGCCAAAGACCTGCCGAGCGAGCTCATGCTGTAAAACCGGTTCTTCCGAAAAATCAAGAAATTCAGGCCATTCCAAATCCACATCTATAACATTCATTTCATCACCGGAATGATAAAGGACATGATCTCGTTGATAAAATACGCTGTAAGCCTGCGAACTGCTCTGAGCAAAAACAGGAAAGGCGAGGATAATGATAATCCCTAAAAAGAGTTGGCGTTTCATATTGAATTTATTTTCTGTCAAGATTTAATTTGCCCGTGAAATTGATTTGATCTCGTTCGTCGGCACGTATGTTAAGATCAAAATTTCCATTACCGTAAATATCAAAAGTATAGATATACCTATCTTCGTCATTTCTCGCATAAAAAGTGGCCCTGATCTTTCCTTTTCCATCCCGATGAATCTTGGACGACTGAATGGGGCAAGAAAAATTCAATCCTTTTCCACCACCATAAGGAAGTTGATAAGCCCGCCCAAAATAAGGAAGGTAAGAATAGATTGAATCCCCTTTTACACGTACATTCCATCCATAATCCAATGCCCTTCCAAGTCCACGGCTCGGATACATATAAGTAACCTCCGCATCAAAGTCAAGGCTATCCACCTGATTCTTTACTTGCTGAGCTATTAAACTATTCTTTTCGAGCCGTTCTTTTGTTGAAAGATGTGAAGTAGAGCAAGCAAGCAATAAGGGGACAAACAACCAAAAACCAATCAATCCTTTTTTCATATTCAGAAGGTTTTCATTCAACTGCTAAATTAGTGCTTTTTCACGAGCTGCCGAAATTTATTAGCATTAATTTGACTTTTTCACCTAACACAACAACTTATAATCGAGATTCCATGATATTATAGATACATGGATTGACAGTTGCAAAATGCTGTTATGAACAAAATATTCCTGTCATAATTTTATACTTAACTTTGCGTAGATACCAGAATATAGGGCATTGGGAAATGAAAAAGCCAGAAATCGAATTAAAGATTCTAATAAGAAAAACCAGAAGAACAATAATTGGATGATAAGACTTACCCTAAAAAGATGAATCAATAAAAGAAAAAATGAAATATTTCACGCAACCTTTGCAGATTCTATCTGCTATAATAATATCCTTCATTGTAACATCATGCAGTTCCAGCAATGATATTATCGTACATCCGGTCAACATTAACCCCGAGAACCTGACCGAAAAAACGGATAAGAATTACGATCAAGACAGGTCCGGAGAAACCAATCTCATCACTGACACCTACCGCTACCAATTACCCGTCATTTTTCATATCTTCTGTATGCAGGGAAGCGATACTAAAGATGTTCTTACTCCAGAACGCATAAAATTCATACTTGATAATGTAAATGACCTATGGAGAGGGAAGTATAATTCTTACGACCATCACAGTCAAGACATTAACGTTGACTTCGTATTAGCCACAGATGCCACAGAAAAGGATGAAAGTGGAAAGACTGTTTATGTCAGGTTAAAGAATCCGGGTGTTGACTACGTTGACTGGACAGGAGACAGTATTGATGTAGAAGATTTCATGAACAGTAAATCCAACAACCCTGCATATATGGAACATCTCTGGGATCCGAACCATTATATCAACATCATGGTTTTCCCATATAAGAATACTACCAAAAATGGTTCTACCATCTTAGGAATTTCCGATCTGCCCTATACCACAAATGATTCATATAAGTTGGAAGGACTGATTGCGCCAAAACAAGTACCACGAGACAAGAGCAATCTAAAATTTGTATACTGCTCATCCATTAACGCAATCTTCGGAAATTCAAGATTTGATTCCAATCGATACACAACAGTTAATGGTTTCAATTCCAGTAACCTCGATATCAGCGCCACTCTCGCTCACGAGCTAGGTCATTATCTTGGTCTCCATCACGTCTTCGCAGAAGATGGAGACGGGAACATCTTGAATTCGTGTGACGACACCGATTACTGCGAAGACACTCCAAGCTATAACAAGAAAGAATATGATACATGGCTAAGTCATTATATCCTCATTAGCCCGTATTATTACCTTAGCGAGATGGATATCCGTCATAACTGCGCCGGAGAGACTTTCCATGCAAGCAACTTAATGGACTATTCCATCTGTACCAGTGACTTTTTATCAAAAGATCAAAGGGATCGAATTCGTCATGTCCTTTACTACAGTCCTCTGATTCCGGGCCCGAAAAAAGTATCAACAAAAGCCCTTGAAACCAGAGCAGATGAGAACAAATTCCTTGACATTCCGGTCATGATCAGGAAATAGACAGATTTCTATCTGAACATAATCCTTATCCAAATTTGAAGATGAACTCTATAACACAATATACATTAACAGCACCCGCTCACATCAACACAAACATTAAACTCCCAGCATCAAAAAGTATCAGCAACCGGTCGTTGATTATCTATGCCCTATCAAATCAAAAGACATTACCAACAAATCTCAGCGATTGTGATGATACACAAGTACTTGCAGCTGCTTT
>DAIPMC010000041.1:0-15683 GCA_036768895.1 Prevotella sp.
AGCCTCTATTCCAAAAATCCGTTTTACATTTTCATTAGTAACAGAAGCTACTTCTTCTACACTCTTGTCATAACTCAAAGCAAGTGTTTTCAACACCTCTATCACGAAGGAACTCTCATTACGAGTTCCACGATGAGGAACAGGAGCCATATAGGGGCTGTCTGTTTCCAGAACTATACGTGAAAGAGGAACTGATGCAGGCAAGTCTGTACGCAGATGACTGCTCTTGAAAGTAGAAACACCTCCTATACCTAAGGAAAAACGAGAGAAACGCAGGTATTCCTCAGCTTCCTTTTGATTACCTGTGAAACAATGGAAGACACCTCCAGGAAGTTCGTTCTCGTAAGGCTTCATGATATGCAGAAGTTCATTCTGTGCCTTCCGGCAATGAATCTCTAAAGGTAACTGAGTTTCTACAGACCACTTGACTTGTTCTTCAAAAGCCGCTAACTGTTCTTTCTCATATTCACGGGACCAATAAAAATCCAATCCACATTCACCGATAGCTATAAAAGGGCAACGATGCCGAAGACCTGATATATCACTCTGTTCAGTAGAAAGGCTTTCTGTCAACAAGTCTTTCATCTTCTCCAGCACCTCTTTCCAATCACCCTTCACCTCTTCAGGTTGAAGACCGATCATCGGATAAACATACCCAGAGTAGTCTTCAGACACTTTCAGCACTCCGGCAACACTCGGCCAGTCTACAGCAGGCAGGAATATTTTTGCCACACCTGCATTCTTTGCCCTGGCAATAACCTCCGGCAAATCATCCTTAAACTCATCTCCATTTAAATGAGCATGTGTATCGATACAAACAAAATGCGGTAATATCATGACAGTTAATAATTACGATGCATAAGTCTTTGAGCATAATTTGCAAGAATCTGTTTTCTGCTATCCGGCAAATTTACAGCATCAAGATATTGTTTGCTATCCTCAAAATAATAATCAATTTTTTTCAATGCCAACTGATCAATTCCTATTTCATTATAGAGACGGGTAACGGCTTCCACCTTCTCTGTCCTGTCAGTTTCTTTTACCTGTATCCAATGATCCAATTCCTTACGCTGTTCACTATTGGCCCTATTCAAAGCATTGATAAGCATATACGTTTTCTTATTGGAAAAGATATCACCACCTATCCGTTTACCAAAAATATCAGGATTTCCGTAAACGTCCAGATAATCATCCTGCAACTGGAAAGCCAGTCCTAATCGCTCGCCAAAGAGGTATAAATTTTTCTGGTCAGGTTCTGGGGCATCAGCAAGGATTGCCCCAATTTTCAAAGCGCAGGCCAAAAGAACACTGGTCTTCAAGCGAATCATTTCAATATATTCATCCTCTGAAACATCATTTCGGGTTTCAAAGTCAATATCATATTGCTGTCCCTCTCCTATCTCCAATGCTGTTTCAGTAAAGAGATCCAGGACAGGTCTTAAATAGGAATCATCACACTTCGCCATCCGCTCGTATGCAAGCACCAGCATCGAATCACCAGAAAGAATTGCCGTATTTGCATTCCATTTCTTATGGACAGTCATCTGTCCACGCCGTATATCAGCATTATCCATCAAATCATCATGAAGAAGTGTATAATTATGATAAGTTTCTAAAGCGATGGCGTTCATCAAGATATGGTCAACATCCTCCTTATAAAGGTTATAAGCAAGCAACATCAATGTAGGACGGATCCGTTTACCCCCCATTGACAGAACATACTGAACAGGGACATAAAGAGATGCAGGATGTCGGTTATAAGAGAGTTGGGCAAGATAAGCATTGACTTTCTGTAAGATTTCTTCTGATGTATACATGATGGCCTTATCGATTTTACTACCTGAAAGGTATATTTTACATTTCCTTCCGTTTTCAAAACGGAATCTATGGCAAATTTACCTAATTATTTGAAAAAAGCCGTACCTTTGCCGAATAATTAAAGAAATCTAATGGAAAAAGTCATCTACGACCATATCAAAACAAGCTCAGTGCCATTTCTGTGACATCCGTCTTACTCAAAAGGATATAGTTGTTCCGGTTTCCAGGTTAATAAAACATCAGAACTTCCATTGATAACAGGAAGGAAAAAACAAAGCATTCAGAATAATGAAAAAGATTACTATTGCCATTGATGGTTATTCCTCATGTGGAAAGAGTACAATGGCTAAGGACTTAGCTCATAAAATAGGATATATCTACATTGATACCGGGGCTATGTACCGTGCCGTAACCCTCTATGCCCTTGATCACCACCTGTTTAGTAGTGATGGAAGCATTAAAACCAATGCGTTAAAAGAAGAAATGCCCAATATTCATATTCATTTCCAACTTAGCCACGATACAGGGTATCTGCAGACTTATCTCAACGGGAAATGCGTAGAAAAAGAGATCCGCTCATTAGAAGTATCTTCTCACGTAAGCCCGATAGCAACCCTGCCTTTCGTCCGTGAGGCTCTGGTAGCTCAGCAGCAAGAGATGGGAAAGCAAAAAGGAATAGTCATGGACGGCAGAGATATCGGCACCGTCGTATTTCCTGATGCCGAACTGAAAATATTTGTTACTGCCAGAGCTGAAGTCCGTGCTCAACGTCGCTATGAGGAACTAAAGGCCAAGAACATGCCAGCAGATTATGATGCCATCTTTGAGAATATCCGGCAACGTGACGATATTGACACTCATCGTAAAATCAGTCCTTTACGTAAAGCAGACGATGCCATCGAACTGGACAACAGTGAGATGACGATTCAAGAGCAAACCGATTGGCTATTAAGACACTACCAAACTGCAACTCAAACCAACTAAGGCGCTATACACTATTAGAGATTAGTCAAGTCTTAAGTCAAACGGGCCTTTCAATGATCCTGGGTATATAATCGAACATAATCAGCACACTTTTCCATCAGCCATTTCGGAGTACTGGTAGCACCGCAGATCCCAATAGAATGGACATCTTTCAGACAAATCTTCTGAATATCTTCAGGCCTGTCTATGAGATAACTATTGGGATTTACACGCAAACATTCATGAAACAGTACCTTACCGTTAGAACTTTTCTTCCCACAGACAAAAAGGACCAGGTCATGCAATGAAGCAAATTCTGCAATATGCGGCATTCGGTTGGCTACCTGCCTGCAAATGGTATCGAAACTCTTGAAGATAGCTCCCGGAGCTATATGTTCTTGAATATATTCTATGATTCGATGAAACTCATTTAGATTTTTCGTGGTCTGTGAATAAAGATAAGTGTCACACGAAAGATCGAGTTTTTTTACATCCTCAATATTCTCAACGACAATTGCCTTACCTTGTGTCTGTCCAACCAATCCCAACACCTCAGCGTGGCCGTTTTTCCCAAAGATGACAATCTGGGCATCCGGATTATTCAGATATTGCTTCTTGATACGTTTATGCAGTTGCAAGACAACAGGACACGTTGCGTCAATGATCTCTATGTTATTTTCCCTCGCTATTTCGTATGTTTCAGGCGGCTCTCCATGAGCACGAAGGAGCACTTTCACATCATGAAGTTGCTTTAATTGCTTATGGTCAATTGTTATCAGGCCTTTCCGATGCAGACGATCCACTTCCATACTATTATGGACGATATCACCAAGGCAATAAAGCGTCCCGCTTGCAGCTAATTCTTCCTCTGCTTTTGTAATCGTTCTGGTAACACCAAAACAAAAGCCACTACTCTTATCTATTTCTACCTGTATCATACTTGACAGATTTATCAGGATGCTCCTTACATATTGAGATAACAAATAGAAGATGTCAAACTTCTTTTTCAGACATTACTTATCAAATTATCCCTACAAGGAATGCCATCGTTACTTTTTAACAAAAATAGGAATTTCCACCTCTTCACGTACAGGATCATTGGTGATCATCAGAATCCGAGGTTTACTTTTAGATTTCTGCAGCCCGGACTTAATCGCTATGATTTTCAGGACAGCACTTTTTCCTGGTTCAATCTTTGTTTTATTCAAAGAAACTTTCAGTCCAAGAGAAAACATCTGAAGAGAGCGGATTTCCAATATCTGTTTGCCTTTATTTATGATTCTGATCTTTCCTTTCAACTCTTCTTTTGAGCCAAACGAGCCAAGATCAAGTTTTCTGGATGAAAGATACATTTTAGGAGACAATACAGAAATACGACCTGAAGGATGATCTTCTGAGGGAAGCAAAACTGTCGAGATAATAATTTCCTTATCCGGTGATACTTGATCGCCAAGAGAAGTACCCAAATATACACTTGTCTGAGTCAATCCAAAATCGTGCAACCGATGTGAATTTAATGTCAGAAGAGCAACTCCTGCATGTCCGGGGGAGAGTTTTGAAGGTGAACAGATAGATGAAAGATAGTCTGGCAAATGCATCATGACAGGTTGGACAATATCCTGAGTAGGATTAAAGATATAGATCTTCTGTACCTGGCGGTCTCCCTTATGAACATCAAACTCTACCTCATTCTTATCTACTTTCAGTTTTCCTACTTTGTAGGGATATTTCCCGTCAAAGCTCCGTATTGTATCCCTGACAACTACTCCTTGCATCCAAAGTGTAACAGGATGCACATCACCTTGTACGTAGATTTCAACCGGTTTGCGGAAATGTCCTAATAATGTAGCATTATAGACAGTCGAAACCTCGAATCTTTTCCACTTATCAATCCGCTCCTCAGGATAACTGGCAGCAACACAGTCACAACCGGTACGCACCTTTTCTATTTTTATACTATGCTTAGTAGGATTACTCAACTGAAATACTGCCGTAACCGGATGCTTGTATATTACCTCACCGCAATCAATGGTAGATTTCTGAACCCGCACATGCTGAGCAGAAACTGCCATACTTCCAGCTAATAATAAAAATGCTAAAACTAATCTGTTATAATTCATTTTTTACCTATTCGATATTCTTTAAATTTTACAATTTGAAACGCTTATATCCTAGTTTGAGGAAATCCTATGACATGAAATCAGATTCCCCTTTCTTTATATTACTTTACCACATAGGTCTGGGCCGTTGTATGAGCACCATAAGCAGGACTATAGGCACACTGCACCGTACAAGTACCACTCTGATAACTTCCAGTACGATCAACCACATATTCCGTCTCCAGGATATGACTGCCCTTTGAAAGACCATCAAAGAAATAATTCGTAACCTCATCTTTTGGAGCATAGTAGTAATTCCTTTGATAACCACTCAACTGATTAACAGGTTCAAAACAAGCCGGACGATGATCTGAGACCTGCACGAAGTCATAATCATGGTCACAGGTAATCGTCAGGCGGACTTTCACTCGCTCGCCAACTTGCAAAGAGACATCACCAATTTTTGAACCTGAAGGAGAAAAGATCTCCTTAGTTATGGTCATCCCCGATCTGGAATTCTGAACATCCGTACTTTTCTGCATAAACTGGGCATAAACTGCGCCCCAACTGATTCCTTCATCTGTCTTGTCCACAGTAAGAATCTTTGGATGACTGTCAACTACAGAAGACTTGACATAACCCAATCCTGCCAAAGCTGGTGAAGTGACCAATCTCTTCCCATCTATACTGATCACTGAGAAGTCTCCTTTCTTTGATGGAATCAAACTATCTACTCCAAAGGCATAAACCGCATCCACCGCATTGACAGGTGTATCCCAAGACGTGGTACGCTTCTCCTGAAGAAGCCAGCGCTTCATCTCATCAATAGCCTTTGATTTCGGATCCAGAATACGCAGGCCTTCTATCACTGCTACTTCTGTGGGGATTTTATAATCGCACCAACTATATTGGGCTTTACTTGTATCAAAATAGCGACCTGCTTCATCCGTATAGACAGAATATTCATTTATACTCTGCAGATATTCCTTCGCCTCACGGACATGATTGTTTTTTGCCAGGATAACTGCTGTCTTTGCCTTTCCATAAATAGTCATGGCTGAGCCATGATCTGCAATCAGATTCACCAGATAGGCTTTATCAGTCTCTCCCTTAGATGACAAAGACCGGCCGTCAATAGCATCCATATACAGGAAACGCAAGGCTTCCTCTGAAGGCAGGGCATCCTTAAATCCACGACTCCGATCATCCTTGAGCCGAATAACCTCATCATGCAACTTATCCGTCATCCAATTGAATGCTCGTTTCAGCATTTCCGCAGTTTCCTGTTGGTTGCCAGTCATTACATTCAACCGTACGAGAGCTTCGCTCACAGCCTCTGTCATATAAATGCTCCCACGCATTCCCGGCCACCAAGCCCATGATCCATCAGGATGCTGAAGCTGGCGAAGTTTAGTCAAAACTTCATTTTGTCTGGATTGTATCAGGTTATCATCAAAAAGCTCACAGAGTTTCCGCTTCTGATCTGTTTGCCGATCAGCTTCGAGAACCCACGGTGTTTCACTTAACACGAGATTCTTCAGATCCTGATTCTGATCAAGTTGACTTATTAAAGTCGATTCCCCTGAATGATCCCGCTTCCAAAGTTCTAATACATTTTTCAGAACAGGATTCTGACGCATCAGATAAGCAGCTATACCATTCGCATAGTAGGCAGCTGCCAGACTTACAGCATTATCATGATCAGGTGTAGCAATAGAAGGCAGAGACTGGATCATCAACCAGGAAGGATGATTGGTATATTCCACCGTCAACTTCTTATTTATAGAGTTTGCAGGGAGCAGTGCCGTCAGGTCTATTGTTTTCCGACCAGGTTTATTCTGAGTAAAGGACAAAGTATTGGTTACAAGTTCCGTATTGGGTAAGACCGGCAGATAATGCTGCTCACCATCACGATAGCCGCTTCCTTCAGCTATCATCCGGCAGATCAGCAGACTATGGTCAAAACCAGCCAGTTTCCGGGTCAAATCAGAATGATTGGTCAGATCAACATTAAAGCCGACCACAGCAGTCTTTTCCGGTCGGATCGTATAACTGTGTGATTCGGAATAGACGATCTTCTCTGTTTCCGGATTTAATAACTCTATGCGTGCAATACCCGTAACCATTTTTGAGGAAGTATTTGATAACCTGCCGGTAATATTTGCCAAATCACCCTCACGGACGAAACGAGGCATATTCGGTTGAATCATAACTGTTTTCCGGGCTATCAACGTATCAGACAACTGACCGAAATTCATATACTTATCATGAGCGAAAGCCATGAAATGCCAGGTCGTCACACTTTCTGGAAGAGTAAATCTGATTACTATATTGCCATTATTGTCTGCTGTCAAGGCAGGATAGAAAAATGCTGTTTCTTTCAAGTTCTCTCGAAAACTGCTTACCGAATTTGGACTTGAAGAGCCAACTTTCTCATCAGTTTCTTGTGATTTGTCCATGGCTGTAGCCGGAACGGCCTGCTTTGACATCAGAGCCACCGGTGCATTATCATAAGCCATCCCACGAGATGCAGAATATTTCGATCCACCAAATGCCCTTACTTGTGGAAAAGAAGAATAGTTGAGCCTGTTACCTGTTTCGAAATAGATGGGATTAAAAGCACTGAGTTCTAAAGAACGATTCTCAAAAATTTTATAAGATCCTCTTCCATATACATTCACGAGGGAAAGATTGTCCCAGGCAGATTGCCAGAATGCTTCCGGAAGATTTCTGCTCAGACCCAAAGAAAAATTCCAGTTATGTTTCAGAATCTGGTCAAGACTTCCATCATACAGTACTGATAACAGTTGCGGTGATGCCGGACTGCCATCAGGATTTGTTACTTTCAAAGTCCAGGTCTCTTTCTGACCAGGTGTCAGGAAATCCCTGAAAGAAGACCATCTCAAGATCAAACGCTTATCGGGAAGAGGAGACTCAATCGTTGTCGTATGTGTATAAGTTACTCCATTCTTTATCCATACGTAGGTCAAGCGGATTCCGTCCCCATATTCAGGATGATTGACAAAACCACGTGTATGCAGTATAGAACTCTGGTCTATACTGCCACTTTCCAAAACTTTATTTCCGGAAAAAATTGTATACAGGATATGTTGATCAGGATCACTGCTTCCTACCTGGATATAGACAGGACGGCCATCTTTACGGAATTCTTTCGAGGACTGATAGAACCAGTCATGAGTGCTGATTGCCGGTTCCTTATCAGTCATCTTAAAGAGGACTATCTCTTGTTTCAACGTATCTGTCCCACAGATGGCCCATAGGGTATGAACTCCTGATGTTAAACCGGAAACGCCTTTCAGCATACTCTTCTCATTCGTACCAGCCGTCTGTTCAGGGCCTGCATCAAAATGATAGTTCACAACAGCAGGAATATCTTTTCCGGCAGCATTCCGATACTGAAAGATGATTGTTTTCAAACTATCCGATTCTGCTTTATCCGGAAGATTACTACTAAAGGCTGTGGAATGGGTCCCCAGCGGCAGAGTCAGTTGGCCGGATTCAGTTTCTCCACCGGCATCTGTAATGTCTACATTGACTTCAAAATCATAAAAACGAGCAGATCCTTCTTCCGGTCCTTCTACTACCATAGGCATGAGAACAGTAAACTCTCCTTTGTCATTGGTAACCGTCGTATCTGAATAGACTTCTGTCAAGCCCTCATTCATACCAAAGGCTCTCCACCACAGAACCGGCCGGCGCATAACTCTATAACTTACTTTGGCATCCTGAACAGGAACCCCTGTATAACCTTTAGCGACAGCCTTCACCATGACAGTATCGCCTGCATGATAGATCTGCTTGACTTCTGGGAAAACGACTTGAAAAGTAGGACGCTTATATTCCTCCACATTGAAAGAAGCCACGGCAGTTTCTCCATGATGGTTATCTGAAAAGACAGCATATCGGCCTGTAAGGCCACCTGAAGGTAAAGTAAAAGTAGTTGAAGCGGTACCATACTCATCCGTAGTCAACTCTTTTTCATCTATCATTTTATTATTGGCATTTCTCAGGGTCAATTTTATTCTTCCCCCCGAAACCACTTTTGTATCTATCCCATTCTTTATGGTATAATCAATAGCTGCCACAGAAACCGTCTGTCCTGGACGATATATTTTACGGTCGGTAAATAACTTGATTTGATCGTTTTGCTGATTGCGATTATAATAGATATAACTCCCCCATATATCCATTCTCGGACAATAATGATCATTTGGGGTATAGACATCAACTTCAGGATTCTGGCGCGTATAGTGATAAATGACTTCTCCTTTATCATTACAATGCAACGTGATAACATCAGCCGATTTACTTGAATTTTGGTGGCTGTCCGGGAATGTCAACCGGAGTGAAGCATTCTGTAAAGGTTGTCCGGTAGTCGCGCTGACGACGGCATATCTCATACTCTTTTCTGGTAACTCTTCTGCAAGGAGAGCTATATCAGAGACAAAGAAGAGTGCCTTTTGCTCGGCAACATCCCTATTACCCGTCGAGATTTTCAAAAGATAGATACCTTCCGGTAAACCTTTCACTTCAAAGGAGTCCTTCATAATCTTATACGGTGGATAAACACCATATTGCTTCCTATCAGTAATCTGGTAAGCAGATGAGAGATACTTTTCCAACTTCTTATATTCACGACTATTTATCGTTGTCAATCCGTGATTGCCTGTCAATAAAGCCAATTGATCTGCATCCATCTTCAAACGCTGAATCGTCATTAAAAGGTTAGGGATATGACGAACCTGATCGATCTTTACCGCAAAAGGGCGATTAGGAATCATCACTTCACGCCCAACTGAAATTGAGAAAAACGGATTTGTGAGTGCTTTCCTCTCATTACGGAGAAAGCTCATACCCGGCCAACTCCCCCACTGAGACAGGGCAAAATCTATATAGTGAATACGATCAGCTACAGTGACATCATTTGCTTGCTGCATAAACCGATAACGCGCCAAAGCAAGTTCACCGGCGGCCGGAATATCTCTATAAACATGAATTAAAGAGTCTATACGTTGCAGGTATCTCGATTTACTGGCTTTCAGCACATCTACCTTCTGGGTAGCATCCATCTGTTTCCAGGCCATGACACAAGAAGCCGGTCGGTTACCTGCCTTTTGGTAATAATCCAGCAAAGTCTTATAATCCCGAGCTTGAAGCCCAATGACATGTAGGAGGTCATTACCGAAAATATTACTGTCAACACCTTTTGTAAACAACGGATTATACGCTGAATACTGCTGCTTTGCCAACAGATCAGGATGACTCATTGAAAGTGCATAATATTTCCGGCTTTGAAGAATATGATCAGCACCCAATGATGGATTTTCCGCATAAAACCGACCTAATGCTGACTCATAAATAGCAGCAAGAACCTGATCGGAAGATTCTGCTTCCCGGGCTTTAATCTTCAAACGTTCTATTCCGACAGATAATGAATCTGGAGAAATACTTGATTTCAAAGAAGCCGTCATCAACTCAGCTGAAAGCAATTGACCATAGTTATGATCAACTTCAGATTTGAAAGAAATCTGTCCCAGGATATTCAACTCGGTCTTAGGCAGATCTTTATTCCGGGCTTCAGTAAATTGCTTCCATAGAGAATGGTAACTGTCAGCCATCATTGCTAAAGGCAACAATATATATAATAAAGCCAAAGATAATATTCTCTTTCCCATAATCTATATCGTCAAAATATTATTTTGTTGTATACGCAAAGATAATGCTTTTTATCCAGATTCCTTGTTAGATAGGACTACTTTTTATATTTTTGCAACATTACTACAGAACTATAAAAATTCTGACATATCAACAAATGTCCAATAGTCAAGTAATCTGATACGACAAATTGAGCCAAATCACACTTTAGGCAGCATAAGCAAACGCCACA
Organism: Prevotella sp.; assembly: GCA_036768895.1. Taxonomy (GTDB): domain Bacteria; phylum Bacteroidota; class Bacteroidia; order Bacteroidales; family Bacteroidaceae; genus Prevotella. Next base: position 10,789 of record DAIPMC010000041.1, read on the forward strand.
TTGACAGATGGTTCAGCCATTATGACAGTGCTCCTGCTTAGGCATAGAATTTGAGCAAATTCCTTACAGAAAGGAATAAGAAAAACAAGAAAGGAAAACAGAATATGACATTCGACAAATTTACTATTAAAGCTCAAGAAGCTATACAGGAAGCTGTGAATATTGCCCGGCAAAGTGGACAACAGGCCATAGAACCTGTACATATTCTGGAGGGTGTACTCAGGAAAGGGAAAGATGTAACAAACTATATCTTTCAGAAACTCGGGGTCAATGGTCAGATGATTGAAAACTCTGCTCAGCAGGAGATTCAGCATTTACCGAAAGTCTCCGGAGGAGAACCCTATCTGAGTTCAGAAAGTAACAGTATTCTCCAGAAGACCATGGATATTTCTCAGAAAATGGGAGATGAATTCGTCAGCATCGAGCCGATGCTGATCGCTCTTTTCAAGTCCAACTCCGCAGCAGGCCGTATCCTCAAGGATGCCGGTTGCACAGAGAAAGAAATGGAAAAAGCCATCAAGGAACTCCGTGAAGGGCAACAAGTAAAATCACAGAGTGGTGATGAAAACTATCAGGCTCTGTCTAAATATGCGAAGAACCTTATCGTACAGGCACGCGCAGGAAAACTCGATCCGGTCATCGGCCGTGATGAAGAAATCCGTCGTGTACTTACGATTCTCTCACGCCGGACCAAAAACAACCCTATCTTAATCGGTGAGCCTGGTGTCGGCAAGACGGCTATCGTGGAAGGTCTCGCTGAACGTATTGTCCGTGGGGATGTCCCGGAAAATCTGAAGGATAAACAAGTTTATTCTCTTGATATGGGTGCATTGATTGCGGGTGCCAAATACAAAGGTGAATTCGAGGAACGCCTGAAAAGTGTGATCAAAGAGGTTGAACATGCCAATGGGAATATTATCCTCTTCATTGATGAAATTCATACCCTTGTAGGTGCCGGTGGCGGAGAAGGTGCCATGGATGCCGCAAACATTCTAAAACCAGCTCTTTCCCGTGGAGAATTGAGGACCATCGGTGCTACCACTCTGAATGAGTATCAGAAATACTTTGAGAAAGATAAAGCTCTGGAACGCCGTTTCCAGACGGTTATGGTCGATGAACCGAGTGAAGTGGATGCCATTTCCATTCTAAGGGGATTAAAGGAACGTTATGAAAATCACCATAAAGTCCGTATTCAGGATGATGCTTGCATCTCTGCTGTAAAACTCTCGGAGCGTTATATCAGTGACCGTTATCTTCCGGACAAGGCTATTGACCTGATGGACGAGGCGGCTGCAAAACTCCGTCTGGAACGTGACTCTGTTCCTGAAGAACTCGACGATATTGACCACCACATCAAGCAACTGGAAATTGAAAGAGAGGCTATCAAACGGGAAAATGACCAACCGAAGATCAAACATCTTGATAAGGAACTTGCTGATCTGAAGGATAAGGAAAAATCATACCGGGCAAAGTGGGAAAGCGAAAAGAATCTTGTCAATAATATTCAACAGGATAAACAGCAAATCGAGCAACTTAAATATGAGGCTGAAAAAGCAGAGCGTGAAGGCAATTATGAACGTGTCGCAGAGATCCGTTATTCTAAACTGCAGCAACTGAATGATGACATCAAGAAAATTCAAACCCAACTCAAAGATACGCAGGGAGGTGCTGCACTCGTAAGAGAGGAAGTTACCCCTGACGATATTGCAGAAGTGGTAAGCCGTTGGACCGGAATACCGGTGACACGGATGATGCAGAGTGAACGAGAGAAACTCCTCCACATGGAAGATGAACTCCACAAAAGGGTTATCGGACAGGAGAAGGCCATCAAGGCCGTTTCTGATGCGGTACGCAGAAGTCGGGCAGGGCTACAAGACCCCAACCGTCCTATAGCATCTTTTCTATTCATCGGTACGACAGGCGTCGGCAAGACTGAACTGGCAAAAACTCTGGCTGAATACCTCTTCAACGATGAATCCATGATGACCCGTATAGACATGAGTGAATATCAGGAGAAATTCAGTGTTTCTCGTCTGATCGGTGCACCTCCGGGGTATGTAGGCTATGATGAAGGCGGCCAACTGACGGAAGCTGTCCGGCGTAAACCGTACAGTGTGGTGCTCTTCGATGAAATAGAGAAAGCTCATCCGGATGTATTCAACATTCTGCTTCAAGTATTGGATGACGGACGTCTGACGGATAACAAGGGACGGGTCGTGAACTTCAAGAACACCATCATCATCATGACCAGTAATCTGGGAAGTGATCTGATTCAGGCAAAACTGGAGAAAATGACGGATGCCAACCGTGAAAGTGTCATCAACAGTACGAAAGAAGAAATTCTGGAAATGCTGAAGAGAACCATCCGCCCTGAATTTCTGAACCGAATAGACGAAACCGTCATGTTTCTGCCTTTGACGAAAGTCCAGATCGGAGAAATTGTACGCTTACAGTTGAACCATGTAGCCAAAAGACTGGCAGACCAGGGCTTCGTCCTCAAATGGACAGATCCGGCGGTCAAATACTTGGCAGACGTAGGTTATGACCCCGAATTCGGTGCCCGGCCTGTGAAACGTGCCGTGCAGGATTACGTACTCAATGACTTGAGCAAACAACTCCTGGCCGGAAAAGTAGACCACACTCAGCCTATCACCATTGACTATTTTGGCAATGGGCTCGTCTTCCGCAACAAGTAATCATTGATCTGATCAATAATTGTATTTTGAGAAGACCGGACGAAATTCAAACTTCGCCCGGTCTTTTTATTTCTGTATCTAAAACAGTATCTTAATAGCGTACGGTTATCTCTTGTCCTGCAGGTATCTTCACAGGCGACTTGCCCGGCAAGTTCAGCCAGCCCGTACCTTCTGTTGACTTCACCTTCACCTGATGACGGTCCATATAGACATTGACCTCACCATGCGGAGTAGGCACACTTCCTTTCATCCATTTCAATCCACCCAATACAGGAGTGACCTGATATTCCTTATAGCCAGCCTCAGAAGGGACAACACCCAGGAAATACTTTCCTAAAAGATAAATCGGACTTGCTCCCCAGGCATGACAAAGACTTTTTCCATACGGACGGCCATACATAGACAGGTGCCCGGACAACGGTGCCAGTTTGCCTTTATCCAAACTCGGATCATAGGATTCCCAGAAAGTGGTACAGCCATGACGCATCATCCCGCCCCAGTAATTCTTCATCTGACCAAGCACATCCCGTTGCTTGCCCATCTTACAGAGTGCATCCATCTCATAGAAACGCATATAAGGTGTGGTAATCGGCATAATCTTGTCATTAAACAGAACCCCTTTTGCAACTTCCTCTTTCTGCTGTTGATTGAGATAACCAAATAAGATGGCAAAGATATTCGCATAACGGGTTATCGGGCGGGTAAGTAATGTGGAATTCTCTTCAGACGGAATGACATTATGTACAAATGCGTGACGATCATTATCCCAGAACGTCGATAGGATTCTACCACGTAACTGCTCTGCGAGTTGTTCATATTTCTGTTGCTCAGCCGGATGATGAGTCAGACCGGCACAGAGAGACATATCTTCCAGACTCTTGCAGAAAAGTATCTGTTCGAAGGATAATTCCCCATGCTTGTCCATCGGTTTTGGAGACCAGTCAACAAATACCCAGTCTCCGGAAAGCCCCTCAACCATACCATTTTTGTCTGTACGACTCAGTACGTAATCCATCAGTGTTTTCATCTGCGGATAGATCTGGCTCACGAAATGCTGATCACCTGAATACATATAATAATCATAGATGCCAAGAAACCAGTAGAAGGTATAGTCCATAATCGTATTGATATGTGAGGTCACCGGATCCTTACCCCGAAGAAGCCAGGTAGTGCGCTTGACACAATCACTGTCAAAGAAAAGATAATCATTCATCAGATAACTCTGGCAGGCATCACCTCCCCATGTCCAACGGTCACGTTTGATACCATCAATGAAAAATTCACGGGTAGTAAGACGAAGGGTATACTCTCCTATTTTCCACATCCGGTTAATCTCATCATCATTACATTCAAATGAAGCCCGGTCAGTTTCCTGAGCATATTCATATAGCATACTCATACTCTGAAAGTGCACAGTAGGATCTGATTCCACATAGACATATCGGAAAGCCTTACTATCTGATGTAGCGAAGGCAGAACCCTCCTTTTTCAGATCTCTATGGTTCGATAAATCTACCATACGCTGAGGAGAAGCCATAAACTCATCCAGTGTTTCACAATGTTCCTTATCCTGAGCTTCCTCTGCACTCTCCCCATAATAAACACGGATATTCCCCTTTCCGGAAAGATCGTGAAAAACCAGATAACCAAAAGTCTCCTTTCCAAAATCATATAACACTCCACCTTGGGAAGTTTTCTTTGCAGAAAGGACATCCTGCGGCTGGCAATTCAGATGAAACAGAGAAGGACGCTGCTCAGGAGTATTAAAATTCCACGAACCGGCATCCATATATACACTTGCACTCGTATCACTGGCTTTTCCAGAGGCATCAATCCACTCCTTATCCTCATTCGTTACTTTCCAGGTATCATCACTCTTGATCGTTTTACCGTTGACAAAGATAGCTGGAGGAGTAGTCTGATTCCATACTTTGACATTCAGATGATGCTTTCCTGCAGAAAGGGTAAAAACATCCGGCATGCCAAATAGCATCTTCCCGTCGATCTTTATATTGTACATTCCTTCTACGTCAATCTTAACCGTCTCAGGCTCTTTTAAGTCCAAGATCTTGGAAAATTCGACGGTGACATAATGACTATCTGATTTCCAGAACGGCGGGAAAAAGGCCCCACGATCCGTACGGCGATTATTCATCCTGTTACCCAGCCATATCTCATAATCACCCGGATACCATATCC
>DAIPMC010000041.1:15693-20671 GCA_036768895.1 Prevotella sp.
AAGACAACTCACAGAGACAGGAGAAAGCAAGAATAAGAAAGAGTTTTTTCATCACTTCAATTTTATTTTATAGATCCATAAATACCAATTGTTTTTATTACTTGTCTATCGGGATAAGGAACACCCCGCCCTGTTCTTTATGACCTCAGGAACCTGAGGCCCATTATCAATCCATTTGTCATCAGGACCCGTAGCATTTTTCAGATATTTATCCGTTGGTGTCCAGTTGTCTTTCAGTGTAATATGGCTGCTCCCCTCATCGGTATAAAGATAAAACCAATGATCCGGATCATGCACATAAGAGGGATGGGCTATATCCCAGATGACATTCTCGGAAATCATTGTCCCCGGCTGATTGCCCAAAGTATATATTCCCGCACAGTCGTAGACATGCCGGGCATAATCATACACCAAGTTAGCATACACCCGGTTATTCTTCATGCAAGTACTGTCTCTGTTCCAACCCCAGCCCAGACTGATTCCGGTATAAGAAACATGATGAATGGTATTATGCACAATATTGATGTCACTCACATAACCTGCAGCAATACCCACACATCCCCAGTCTTCATCGGAAACATCCGTAAAAAGATTATTGACAACCTGCTGGTTACGGCACACTTCCCGCTGATCAGTGGGAAAATAAGGAAGATGAGTTTCTAATCCGTCCGTTGAAAAACTGCCAGAAACATATCCGTTCATCGCAATATCGCAAAAAGTACAGTTTCGTGTCGTCCCGCCATTGCAGCCAATGACATAATCCAGTCCGGAACCACCTAAATGCTCAAACCGGCAATCTTCAAAGTTGATACCATCAGCATCATGCACCTCCACGGCAGCTGATGCCCGTCCAAGCCAACCCTGATTATCAAGTTTATGATTATTGGGACGGTCTATTTTCGGTTTCAACCGATAAGCCTCAGTCAGGTACATCCCCGCCTGAAGAGGAACATGTCCCTGAAAAGAAGGACGCATCCATGAAGTATAGGAAAACCGGACAGATGAGAAAGTCACGTTATCGACTTTCCGATCTGATGTTCCGGATACATCGACAAGCGTTTCCAAGGCCGGGGCTTCAACGTCAGCATCACGCATATTCTCACCCTTTTCAGGCATATAATAGAGTTTTCCACTTCGAATGTCGTGATACCATTCACCGGGTTTGTCCAACAGAGCCAAGGAATTAGTAAAGAAGAAGGGAGAATCATGCTTCGACTGATACATCGGAGAAGGCCAGGGGTGTTCAAACTGTATCCTCGCCTCAGGATTCTGAAACCGGATAGCGGTACTGTCACCATGGACAGTAATGCTGCTTACCCGAAGAACAGAAACGCACCACATCTCATGCAAGATCATTTCCAGGTACGGAGAATTGCTTTTACTCAATTTATACGCACTGACAGCGGAAGTCGGCACCCACAATATCCGGTTATGACGATCATAATTGACAACACGAGGCATCTTCTCAAAATCACTGATACTACGGGCCCGAATGGCTTTATGGCCATTTATCCACAACTGCCGGAAATCAAACGGACGACCGTTAAAATCGGGAACATCCGCCACCCAGAGTTTCCCGGATTTTTTCCAGTTTGTTATTCTTATCCCTCCTGAAATTACTACGTTTCCGGTACCCCTAATCTCCAGATTACTGTCTTCCGGTCTGAGGCAGATCGGTTCATACAACCGGTATGTACCGGGAGAAAGGACGATAGTAGCCTTTGGATAAGCAGACTTGTTATTGAGTTGCAGATATTCCTGAGCCCCGACATGAACACGTCGGAATTCCCTGGCTTGACGGATAGCCTTGGAGATACACTCTGGAGAAGTCGGTGACACATAGATAATCGTATCTGCTGCCATTACAGAAGTGGTTTCCTTCAGGAGAAACAGCAAAGTCAAAACAAATATGGCCTTTAAATCTTTAAATTTCATATCTATCGAAAAGATTCGGTTTAATTCTCAATTCAACAAGGGTACTATCTTTCAACGTTCATCCAGACCGTCATATCCTCATTGCCACGATTACCCCAGGCATAATAAGGAATCAAACGGACATGAACTCTTTTCAACTGAGAAGAAACTGGACGATAAAGCTCCTCTGAGTTCCATTCCGGTTGACTGCTCAGGATCGCCTCACCATCAAGGACATCCATCGGAACTCCAGCGATAGTGGTCTGGGAGACATCAAGTTTCATATCGGTGGGAATAATGACGTCATTGATATTCTTCCGGCCCTCTATATCACAACCTTCCAGACAATAGACAATCGGCCCGCGTTTTACGGCCACCTGATTCTTATCCTCTTCCACCAACGGATTAGCTTCCATGAACACGACATCCATCGGCAGATTCAGTTCGATCTGATCACCTTTCTTCCAGTTGCGGGTAAGTACTGCCCAATCACCTGCAGACGGTTGCCTCGACTGATTGACGGTTACGGAATAGCCGTGAGCCCAACCGGGAATATGCAAACGGATCGTCTTCAATCTCTTCGGTGTGCTCTTTAAAGTCAGGACAATCTTTCCATCCCATGGGTAACCGGTAGTCTGTTCGATGTACAGATCTTTGGTTTTCAATTCATTTGCTCCATAAAGAGTTACGGAAAGTTCTCTTCCATCCTTATTTACGGAATAGGCATACTCCTGGGCTTCAGCTAAAGTCCGGACGGTATTCGGAGGACAACAGAAACAGGATATCCAACTCTGGCGCTCTTTCGGCCAACGTAAGGTATAGGGGAAATTCTTATCTTTCCGAAGTGCCTGTGTAAAAAAATAGCGCTTGCCATCAAGGGAAATACCGGGAAGGATACCATTATACAATTCATTCTCCAACATGTCCAGATATTTCCCCTGCCCGGTAACCTCAAACATACGCCAGGAAAACAGGAGTTGTCCAACTTGTGCACAGGTTTCATTGTGTGAAGTCTCATTAGGCAACTGGTACTTTCTTCCATAGGCCTGATGAACTTGCTGGATCAATGATTGGTCATAACTGGTACCATCAGGGGAAACCCCATCATACAATGCACCACAGCCACCTGTAATATATATCTTATGACTGGCAATATCATTCCAGATACTCGTCAGATTCTTCTCCAGTTGTTTTTCACCTGTCTCAGCATAAAGGTCAGCTACACCCGCATAAAGGTAATTAGCCCGTACAGCATGGCCCGTTGCCTCATACTGCTGGCGGAAAGGAATACGATCCTGATTATGGTCCTCACCATTCTTAACAGAATCACGAATATCAACAAGTTCTTCCAGAAGGCGCAGATAACGAGTATCTCCTGTTTCACGGTACATCTCAGCTACCCCCATATAATGGGACGGACAGATGGCATTACGTGCCAGCATACTACGAGAGTTCTGGAGTAAGTCACAAAGAAAATCAGCCGATTTCTTTGCACAGCGGAATAGCGTATTCTCTCCTGTAACCCTTTTATGAATTATACCGGCGGTCATCAAATGTCCCAGGTTGTAAGTTTCAAAGTTCAATCTATTCGCAAGAGCTCCCTTCTGATGGCCGCTTCCGGTTTTAATACCGATGACAGTATTATCTATGCCAGAATCACCAAGACCTTCATTGCGTTCCTCTATCAGCACAGGAGTATGGATATAGCCATCTGCGCGCTGAGCCTTAGCTATCTCATGGATAAAGTGATCCATAAGATGATTCAACTTAGGATTCTTTGTAACCGCATAGACTGCGGCACAGGCTTCCAGCCACTTATACATATCACCGTCAAGAAACGGAGCACCGATATGGCTGCCCTTAGCATCTCCTGCTGCAATTTCAAAATTGCGAAAGCCATGAGAGATCTTCGGATCATTCCAGATCTTCCACATTGACCATAGCGCAGTATCTGCAACCATCTTAAAACGATTACCCCAGAAACCATTCGTCCAATGTACCGATCCCATGGGAGTATTTACTTGTATGGCATACCTGCTGTTCCGCATATCAGTAAGTCCATTCTCCTGAGCAGAAATGTTCAGAGAAACCATACTGAAAGCCAGAAATATAAAAACAATTTTCTTCATAGCTATATATAGGTAGTTAGAAGACGAAGAAAGCACAGGGATGTAATCAAATCAGGCTGATATTAGACTAAAAAAACAAATATAATGTAAGGCTCGAATCTTTGAGGAGAAACAAAGAATCTAAAATAGATAAAACGGCTTATACCTATCAATAAAAATCATAGTCACAGTCAATCGCCATGGCCGAAATAATGTATAATAACCTCTATGGTGCATACCGTGAAGCGCTATGCACCATAGAGCTATGCTGTATGCACCATACAGCAGAGTCGTATGCACCATACAGCAAACTAAGCAATCTGACCGTGACTTTACCTGAATCTGATAGACACTTTTATTCTTCATAAGCGAGATCAGTGGACGCTTTCTTTCTATCCATGCAGAATCGATAGACACAACAAAAGAAGCCATACTGATTTCATTGACAAGCACATGTTTTGGTTATTTTGGTTGGTTATATGCAAAAGTATAGGAAGAGCAGCAAGATGGCAACTGCACAGTAGACCACCGAAACTGCCACTTCCCATTACAATTTTATTTCTTCACCGGCTTCACATATCCAGGTTCTCCCGGCAATGGCCAGTCTGCAGAAGGATGATGCATCTTTTTCATCATCTTATCCAATTTCTTTACCATTTTAGGATATTCCGCAGCCAAATTGTTTTTCTCAAAAGGATCTTTCGTGATATTATAAAGTTCTATAGGATGGTTACGCCCTATCGACTCCGCTTTCCAGTCAGCATAACGTATAGCACGCTGTTTCCCCGGAAATTCCCAGTAGAGATAACGGTGATCCGTATCTACATTCTTCCCATAGAAAAGAGGAGAAATATCCATGCCATCGATATCATGTGGTAACCCCTTCGTACTTCCGGTAATAGCAGCCAGAGTAGGCATAAAATCAGGGAAACACACGATATTTTTCAATCTTTGCA
>DAIPMC010000042.1:0-8107 GCA_036768895.1 Prevotella sp.
GAATTAGATGCGGTCAAAGAATTACTGCTACAACTGTCTGCCATTCATGTTGATGGCGTTCTCATACAAGATATGGGACTCTTGGAATTGGGTGAGCAGAGCAATATTCCTTTTCATGCCAGTACTCAATGTGACATCAGGACGATAGAAAAGGTCCGTTGGTTAAAATCACTTGGCTTTCGACGGGCTGTTCTGGCTCGTGAACTATCTTTGGAGGAGATCCGGGAAATTCATGCAGCTGTTCCTGATATAGAACTCGAAGTTTTTGTCCATGGTGCTCTTTGCGTGAGTTATTCGGGGGTATGCTATGCTTCCCAGTATGCCTTTAACCGTTCCGCCAATCGTGGAAACTGTGCCCAGTTTTGCAGGTTGAAGTTCAATCTGGAGGACAGTGAAGGTAAAATCATTGAAAGGCAGCGGTACATGTTATCGTTGAAAGATCTGTGCCATTCAGATCACCTTGAGGAATTAGCCGATGCTGGTGCATGTTCTTTTAAGATAGAAGGGCGGCTGAAAGACATGGATTATGTGAAGAATGTGGTATCCGCATATTCTCAGGAACTTGACCGACTTGTTATGCGTAGACCGGAAGATTTCTGTCGCTCATCAGGGGGGAAAGTACTATATACTTTTAAACCCGATCTGAAGAAGACCTTTAACCGTGGATTTACGACTTATTTCCTCAATGGCCGACAGCCGGAGATCAATGCTATGGATACTCCTAAAGCAGTTGGAGAATATGTCGGAACAGTAAAAGAAATCCGAGAAGATAGTTTCAATGTCGCCGGTACAGCGAGTTTTGCGAATGGTGACGGTCTCTGTTTTTTCAATGATGATCATGAACTGGAGGGATGCCGGATAAACAGAGTTGTAAATAACCGGCTTTTCCCACAACACATGCCGGTTAGTCTCCATAGAGGAATGCAACTTTTCCGGAATCATGATGAGGCTTTTCGGAAAGTTCTTGAAGGTAAGACTGCTGAGAGGAGAATTCCTATACGTATGAGACTGTCTGCCGTTGACAATGGTATTCAGCTAGAAGTATCCGATGGACATCATTCTGTTGAGGCCCATTCTGAAATGGATATGCAAAGGGCAAAGAAACCCCAAAAAGAGAATATAAATCGTCAATTGACTAAATTGGGGAATACTTTTTATGATTGCGGTCAGGTAGAATTTACGGATGGAATAGAAGCCTGCTTTATCCCGAATAGTGTGCTGTCAACTTTAAAGCGCAAGGTGATAAGTGAACTTGATACAGCCTTGCTGACAGATGTTGCTTCACGATCAGATCACGAATTATCAGATACATCCTTGAGTAAAGAAAGGATCCCGGAAATCCGTCCTTCCCATTGGCAACCGGAATATGCGAGTTTTCCATACCTTTACAATATCAGTAATCGGTTAGCTGCAGATTTTTATTCCCGGCAGGGATTGAAAGTTGAGGGTAGCGCTTTTGAACTTTTGAACCATTCTGCCCTGGCGGGTTCAGAACAGTTGATCATGCAGTGCCGCTACTGTATTCGTTATGCTTTAGGGTGTTGTGTGAAGAGAGGTGGAGTGGCTCCTGCTTGGAAAGAGCCTCTGTTTTTAGTATTACCTGATGGGAAAAGATTTCGTCTTGAATTTAATTGTAAAGTGTGCCAAATGAATATTTATGCGGAGAAGTAAAATTATAGTCTTGATACTGCTGATAGTGTCTTTACTGACTGGTTGTTATCACCGGCCGGCTATAAAATCTCGTGCTCCTCTCGCTCAATATAGTGAAAAACAACTTGATTCAATATATTTTTCTTCCACACATCATTATACTTATAGGTATAACTTTCTGGTAAAGAGTGATTCGCTTGTGCTTTATGTGCAGCAACCTGTTGAGATAGTCAATAATATGAATACGGATTCCTTTACCGTCAAGCACCATACTTTATTGGTCGTTTCAGATATTCATATTGTACCGCAGGACTCCATTGATTCGGTGTGGATTCAACTGGGTACTGAAAATGCCAGATTTGGTTGGATTCATGAGTCGAGACTTTTGCCGAAAGTGGTTCCTGATGATCCGATTTCTGAATGTATTTCTACTTTTTCTGATACTCATCTACTCATTTTTCTCATCATTATCGTGATTATCGGATTTGCTTATCTTTTAAGGACAATCCTTCAGAAAAATGCCAAGATCGTACATTTTAATGATATTGATTCCTTTTATCCTACATTACTTTGTTTAATTGTAGCCTTGGCCGCTGCACTCTATGCAAGTATTCAGATTTTTGTTCCGGATGTCTGGCAGGATTTTTACTATCATCCTACACTGGATCCGTTCCGTGTTCCGACTTTGCTTTCTATATTTTTGATATTGGTCTGGGCTATGCTGATTGTCGGGTTAGCCGCTTTGGATGATATTAGGAAACAGTTGCCGTTTGGCGATGCTATACTTTATTCCTTTGGTTTGGCGGGAGTATGTGCCATTGATTATATTCTGTTCAGCATCAGTACCTTGTATTTTGTGGGGTATGTGCTATTGGCTTTCTATTGTTATTTTGCCATCAGACAATATTTGAAACATGATCATGTGAAATATGTTTGTGGAAATTGCGGAGCGGAGTTGAAACATAAAGGTCGTTGTCCGCACTGTGGAGCTATGAATGACTAATAAATCAGAAAGGCTGGTCTTTTTTTATTCTTACTTTAAGGACTTATTAATAAATTGGTCTTGCAGGGGCATAATCTTGCAACTAAGAGAGGCTTTTTGCTATTTTCAAATAGGGCTTAAATTTCCTCATAAATGAGGATTTCACAGACCAACGGAAGTTCGTACCTTTGCACGCAAATAACAATATCAATTTTATGAATAACCAATTGATCATGGCTGTTGTCCTGCTGGGAGCAACAGCGTTGCCAATACAGGCATTTGAGAAAAAAAGTCCTGTAACTGACCTTTCTGATTCCTCGCGTGTACATGACCTGGACGAAGTCGTCGTCGTACGTCAACCCAAAGAATTCCTTCGTATGCGTCAACAACCTTTAAGCAGTACAATTCTTACCTGTAAGGAAATGTCTAATCTTGGCGTGCGTGATCTTCATGATATTTCTTCATACGTTCCTTCTTTTGTGATGCCTGATTATGGGTCACGTTATACTTCTTCCATTTATATAAGAGGTATCGGAAGTCGTATCAACAGTCCTGCCATCGCGCTCTATATGGACGGTATGCCTGTCATCAGCAAGGCTGCTTTTAATTTCCATACTTATCAGTTGGGACGTGTAGATGTTCTGCGTGGTCCTCAGGGAACTCTCTATGGGCAGAATACAGAAGGAGGGGTAATAAGAATGTATTCCCGTAATCCTCTGTATTATCAAGGTACTAATATCAGTTTGGGAATCGGATCCAGATTATACAGGAATACCGAATTTGCTCATTATCAGAAATTGAGTAACCAACTTGGCTTGTCTGTTGCCGGTTTCTATGGCGGGCAGAATGGATTCTTCAGAAACCAGACAACAGGTAAAAGAGCCGATCTTTATAATGAGGCCGGTGGCAAATTTCGCTTAGTCTTTCAGCCCACAGACCGACTGAATATTGACTATACTGCTGATTATCAGTATGTCAATCAAGACGGATTTCCTTATGGACTTTTAGATTTGAATAGTGGCAAGACTGCTTCTCCAAGTGCGAATCGGCAGTCTACATATCGTCGGAATATGCTCAACACAGGTCTGACTATAGGCTATCAGGCGAAGAACTTTGACTTTAACAGTGTTTCGAGTTATCAATATCTGAGGGATAATATGCTGATGGACCAGGATTTTCTGCCTCAGGACCTGTTGCATCTGAGACAAAAGCAGTTGCAAAATGCTTTAACCCAGGAGTTTGACTTTAAAGGTAATCATGCCGTAGGCGGTTTTTGGCACTGGACAGTAGGAACATTCTTTTCTTCTGAATGGTCACGGACAGATGGTCCGGTTTATTTTGATAAGGGCATGACGGATCCTATGGCAGCAGCTATCCAGCAACAGATGTATTCAGGAATCGTTTCAGCAATGGCCGGAAAGATGATGCAACAAGGGATGCCACAAGTCGCAGCTATGGCAGCCGCAAAGCAGGCTGTTGCTGCTGCAGGTGGGGTAAGTCTGAATATAGATATGGGGGCTCCCGGTGTCTATCATACTCCCCAATATAACTTTGCCCTCTTTCATGAGAGTAATTTTGACATCACGGACCGGCTGACAGGTACTATCGGACTCCGTTATGATTTCACACATACGAATATTCACTATGAGACTTCAGCTTATATGTCTATGGCTGCTGATGTGATGGGCATGAAAGCTACAAATGTACTTTCTACAGTTCTTAATGGAAGAACTCATGATAATTATAACCAACTTCTTCCTAAATTTGGGCTGAGTTACCGTATAGATAATCAGGGAAGCAACGTTTATGCTACCGTGAGTAAAGGTTATCGTGCAGGAGGTTATAATTTCCAGATGTTTTCCGATATTCTGTCTTCTGAACTGAATGCCAATGCTGATAAGGCTATGAGAGGAAGTTATGCAGTTCCTCATACCGATGAGGACTATAAGAAAATAGCCAAAACCATTTCCTATCGTCCGGAAACGAGTTGGAACTATGAAGTAGGCACCCATGAAAATCTTTTCAATCATTCCGTTCAATTTGATTTTTCTGCCTTTTTCATGCAGATTCGTCATCAGCAACTTTCTGTTATGGCCAGCAATTATGGTTATGGTCGTATGATGGTCAATGCCGGACAGAGTTACAGTTGTGGGGTAGAGGCCTCTCTTCGCGGACAGTCTTTTAATAATCATCTTGACTGGGCTCTTACGTATGGTTTTACGCATGCTGCTTTTAAAGACTACAAGGATAGTGTAAAGGTGAATGGAACTTACCAACCTATAGACTACAATAAGAAGAAGGTACCTTATGTGCCGATGAATACTTTCTCAGCACGGGCTGACTATCATTTCGACTTGTCGGCCGGCAAACTTCAAGCTATCATCATAGGAGCTAATGTTTATGGTCAGGGTAAAACCTATTGGGACGAAAGTAATACCTATTCGCAGAAGTTCTATGCAGTGTTGGGAGCTCATGCCGATGCCGACTTCGGTTTTATGAAACTGAGTTTCTGGGGACGCAATCTTACAGATACCAAGTTTAATACCTTCTCTTTTCAAAGTGCAGCTTCCGGGCAGAACCTGACTTTTGCCCAGCGCGGAAATGGTATCCAGTATGGAGTTGATTTGAAATTCCATTTTTAATCCTTTGAAGTTCTCTATTGGCGTTCTTAAACGCTGATCGATCTATATATTTACTGTTTGATCAAAAGCCGTATACGATATTTGTGTACGGCTTTTTTATATTTATCCGATTTATTGGTCTACCTGAAAATAAGGTAGATAGATTAAAATCTTTTTGATATCTTAAATGACATAAATATACAATAATATATTAATTTTTACAGTAAAATAGTATTAATTTGCAAAATAATGAATACCAAATGTGATATTTTTGAATTATTTGTGTATCTTTGTCAAAGATAATAACTAAAAAGCAGATATGATGTTGGATATTGAGATGATCAGAGATTTCTATGCGTCGTATGCCGATAGAGTGGATAAAGCTAGAACGGTATTACAGCATCCATTAACGTATGTAGAGAAAGTATTATATTCCCATCTTTATAATTTCGATCAGCTGAAGCCTTTTAAACGAGGAGAAGAATATGTCGATTTTCGTCCTGATCGTGTAGCCATGCAAGATGCTACTGCGCAGATGGCTCTTCTTCAGTTTATGAATGCCGGTAAAAGCGAAGTAGCTGTTCCAACATCAGTTCATTGTGATCATCTGATCCGTGCCGACGTCGGTGCTATTCAGGATTTATCATCAGCCCGCATTACGAATAAAGAAGTGTATGATTTTCTGGCTTCAGCCGCTCATAAATATCATATTGGTTTTTGGGCTCCCGGTGCTGGAATTATCCATCAGGTAGTAAATGCTGGTGGCCTGGGAATGGTTGCTATAGGCGTCGGTGGTGCAGATGCGGTAGATGTCCTCACGGGGCAGCCATGGGAATTGAGGATGCCACGTCTTATCGGAGTACATCTTACAGGCAGACTGTCGGGTTGGGCATCTCCTAAAGATGTGATATTGAAAATATTGGGTATTCTGACCGTAAAAGGTGGGACTAATGCTATCCTTGAGTATTTTGGAGAAGGTGTAAAGACTTTGTCTACTACGGGGAAGGCTACTATTTGCAATATGGGAGCCGAGCTGGGGGCTACTTGTAGTATATTCCCGTTTGATGAGAATGCTGATGAATATCTCTGTCAAACAGACAGGTGTGACCTTTCTAAACTGGCCCGACAAAATGCAATGGAACTTTGTGCTGACAAAGAAGTGGTGGAACACCCGGAGAAATGGTATGATCAAGTTCTGGAGATCGATCTCGATCAAATAGAGCCCTATCTGAATGGGCCGTTTACACCGGATGCAGCTACACCAATCAGCCAGATGAAAGTCAAAGGCCCTGTTAATGACTATCCGATGAAAGTAGAAGTGGGATTGGTCGGGAGTTGTACAAACTCAAGTTATCAGGATCTCGCACGTGCAGCAAGTGTGGCTCGTCAGGCAGTAGAAAAGAACATTCCAGTAAAAGCCCAGTTGATTATCAACCCGGGTTCAGAACAGATCAGATGTACTGCTGAGCGTGATGGCCTTCTTGAAGATTTTCGGAAGATAGGGGCTGTAATCATGACAAATGCTTGTGGTCCTTGTATCGGGCAGTGGAAACGCCATACGGATGATCCTGTACGAAAAAATACAATCGTTACCTCTTTTAATCGGAACTTCCGTAGACGTGCTGACCAGAACCCGAATACCTTTGCGTTTATCGGCAGTCCGGAAATGACTATCGCACTATCTATTGCCGGAAGGCTGGATTTCAATCCGATGACAGATACTTTGCGGGATAAGGATGGAAATAACGTCAAACTTGATGAACCGAATGGTCCCACTTTTCCTTCAAAAGGATTTATTACAAAACTTCATCCTGAGAAAAGAGGACTTCAGGTATTGGAAGAGGAAAATTTATTCAATCCTCCTTCAAAAAGTGGTGAGGATGTGGAAGTCGTTATATCACCTTCTTCTCAACGTCTGCAAAAACTTGAACCTTTTGCTCCGTGGGACGGAAAAGATTATAACAATATGCCATTATTGATTAAGACAAAGGGGAAATGTACGACGGATCATATTTCTATGGCGGGCCCGTGGCTGAAGTATCGGGGACATCTGGAGAATATCTCTAAAAATCTTCTTATGGGTGCTGTAAATGCGTTCAATGGTGAAAGTAATCGGGTAAAGGACCAGTTGGATGGTCAATATAAGGAGGTTTCCGTTGCTGCACGGGACTATAAACGAGAAGGCCTGGATTCAATTGTTGTTGCTGAAGACAATTATGGTGAAGGATCCAGCCGTGAACATGCAGCTATGGAGCCGAGATATCTGAATGTGAAGGTGATTCTAGCCAAGAGTTTTGCCCGTATCCATGAGACGAATTTGAAAAAACAAGGAATGCTGGCACTGACATTTGCTTGTAAAAATGATTATGAGAAGGTTATGGAAGATGATCGCATCTCGGTAGAAGGATTAAAATCTTTTGCTCCGGGACATCAACTTATGGTGACCTTGAAACATAAAGATGGATCGGAAGAAAGTTTTCCGGTGGAGCATACTTACAATGAAACTCAGATCAGATGGTTTAAGGCAGGAAGTGCCCTGAATGATGCAAAGCTCAAAGAGCAGCAAAAGCCAATGTAGATTCTTGTAATGGAAAATGATCAGTTTTGGTAGATTTTTTTGGCGGTGAAGAGAAAATTGATTTTTATAAAACAGACATTAAATGTATTGAGAACAACAAAATTCTGGATTAAGAAAGGAAGAAAAAATCATGAGTAATATGAAGAAGGAATATTTAATCTATAAACTCTCTGATGAAGTTAGAAACTCTTGTAAGATTCCTAAGGAAGCTTTCCAAAAATATGGTGTTAAAAGGGGACTTCGTAATGAGGACGGTACCGGAGAGCTGGTCGGACT
>DAIPMC010000042.1:8117-8398 GCA_036768895.1 Prevotella sp.
AATATTGGTAATGTTGTGGGGTATACCCGCGATCCGGATGGTAAACTTTGTCCTTGTGACGGAAAGTTGTATTACCGAGGATATGAATTAGATGACTTGGTGAGTCCGTTGCTGAAGGAAAAGCGCTTTGGTTTTGAGGAGATAGCTGATCTTATCCTTTCAGGAGAACTTCCGAATAGGGAGGAATTAGACGCTTTTAAAGAGTTGCTGAATGATAATATGCCTTTGGATCACCGTACTATTGTTCATATCATTGACCTGGAAGGTTCTAATATCATGAA
>DAIPMC010000042.1:8526-11721 GCA_036768895.1 Prevotella sp.
GCCCGTTGTGTACTTGAGATGTATACTTTCGATCCGAATCCAGATGATATCTCCCGTGATAATCTTATGCGGCAAAGTATAGAACTTATTGCAAAGTTTCCTACCATTGTAGCTTATGCCTATAACATTTATCGTCATACGGTACAAGGGCAGAGTCTGAATATCCGTCATCCAAAGGAGAATCTGAGTATAGCTGAGAACTTCCTCTATATGCTCCATGGAGGTGATTATTCAAATTTGGATGCAAGAATACTTGACTTGCTCCTGATACTGCAGGCTGAGCATGGCGGAGGTAATAACTCTACATTTACGGTTCGCGTCACTTCCTCTACCCGTACTGATACCTATTCTTCTATTGCAGCAGGTATCGGAAGTTTGAAGGGACCTTTGCATGGTGGCGCTAACATTAAAGTTATTAATATGTTACATCACTTGAAGGAACATATTAAAGATTGGACTAATGTCGATGAAATAGATACCTATCTGAACCGTATGCTGAACAAGGAGGCATACGACAAGAGTGGTCTGATTTATGGAATAGGGCATGCGGTATATACGAAAAGTGACCCACGTGCTGTAGAACTGAAGAAACTCGGAGGTGAGTTGGCCAAAGAGAAGGGTATGGAAGAAGAATACAAATTCCTTACACTTCTCGAGCAGGAAGGAATAAAATGTCTGATGAAGCATCGGGAAGGATCCAAACCTGCCTGTGCTAATCTTGATTTCTACAGTGGTTTTATTTATGAGATGCTTGGCTTACCACAGGAAATTTATACTCCTATTTTTGCAATGGCTCGTATAGTCGGATGGACAGCTCATCGTATAGAAGAACTAAACTTTGAGGGTCGTCGTATTATTCGTCCGGCATATAATAATATTCTGAAACAAAAGAAGTATGTTACAATTAAAGAACGATAACTTTCTTTGAAAAAGATAGAGAAAAGGGCTGTAGAAATCTTTTTACAGTCCTTTTTTATTTGATTTCTGTTGAGGAAAGAGCTTTGATGACTTTATCATCTACCCATGTGCCATTCTTCTTGGCTATGCAAATCTGCCGGTATTTATCCAGTTTTTCCTTTGCTTTTCCAGAAGCAGTCTGAGCATAAGGATTTGTAGGTGCGTCCGCAGGTGTGATACGCATGGTATGAGCTTCATTGACAAGATCCTTCACAACTTCTCCACCGACAATAAGACCTGCAGCAGCAGGAACAAAAGCATTGCTGGCCGGAATATCGCGGCGTTCTGTGCATTTCCGCATATCTTTATTTGGGCAAATGCAGTGAAAGCGGCAACTGATGGATGGATCGTCTATTTGTTTTAAAGGCTCTTCTTCGCTGTATACTACCTTCAAATGCGGAATATGCAATTTCCGGAGTTTTTTCCGGACTACTTTTGCCAAAGGATCCATTTTTGTCTTACTGATATCGGCAACACGGAAGGCTGTCGGATCAAGTTTGTTAGCAGCCCCCATGCAGGAGATGATAGGGATATGAAGTGCATAGCAACGCTTAATCAATTCGAGTTTGGCAGTGACGGTATCAACACAGTCAACTACATAGTCGAAAAGAGTAAGGTCGATGTCATCAGCATTTGCCGGCATATAAAACATCTGGTATTTGTGCACGATACATCTCTTGTTAATATCGTGAATACGTTCTTCGGCGACATCAACTTTATGTTTGCCGACAGTGGAGAGTAAGGCGTATATCTGTCGGTTGACATTGGTCAGACAAATACGGTCATCATCAAAAAGGTCTAGTTCTCCGATGCCGCTGCGAGCGAGAACTTCTGTCACATAGCCTCCGACACCACCTATGCCGAATACGGCTACCCTTGAACCGTTAAGGGTATCAATAGCCGGTTTCCCAAATAATAATTGTGTTCTTGAAAATTGATTTTGCATATACCCATTATCTTGAGGATGCAAAGTTAATGAAAAAAAATTAGTTGAGAAAGTAAAAAATGCTAATCCATAAAAAACGTGCCTCCCAATTGAGAGGCACGAACTTTTGATTTTACAGATTCAATATAAATTTTCGGGTGTTGTCACTCGTATCAGCTTTGAGTTGACAAATTCATATATTCCAGCGAGAGACTGTTCACGGCCATAGCCGGAATTTTTCGTGCCGCCGAAAGGCAGTTCCGGTGCGATACCTGTGACATGGTTAATATAGACCATACCAGAATCTATCTCTCGTGCTACGGCCTTAGCGTTCTTTATGTCAGTTCCGAAGACCGTTCCTCCTAATCCGAAATTTGTTGCGTTGGCTAAATGAATAGCATCGTCAATAGTTTTATAGGTATAAACTACCAGTACCGGACCAAATATTTCTTCAGAATAGGCATCCATATCCGGAGTAACGTGGGTTATGATGGTTGGATTGACAAATGCTCCCTTGCTATCAGGTCGTCCTCCACCAAATTCCAGTTTTGCCCCTTGTTTTACAGCCCGTTCTATTTGATCGATTACTTTTTTGGCCGCTTCTTCGCTGCACAGTGGAGCAATATCTGTCTGTGGATCCATCGGATCTCCCAACTTCAGTTTGGCAACCAATGCTTTCATTTTGTTCAGGATATTTGGATATTTCGATTCCGGAACAATAATCCGCTTAGGAGATATACATATCTGACCGGCATTCCCCATCCGCCCATAAACTGCTGTTTCTACGGCTTTGTCCATATTGGCATCTTCCAATATGATGAAAGGATCACTTCCGCCCAGTTCCAGTGTGGATTTCTTAACATATTTGCCTGCTTCAGAAGCAATATTAGCTCCGGCTGGTTCACTACCTGTCAATGTCACGCCTTTGATCAGTGGGTTAGCTACCAGTTTGTCTATGCTGCCTCCCGGAATAAAGAGGTTCTGATACACTCCGTCAGGCAGACCGGCCTCTTTGAAGAGATCCTCCATGAGTTGTGCGCATTGTGGCACATTTGAAGCATGTTTGAGTACCATGGTATTACCTGCCATAAGATTTGGAGCCGCTGACCGGGTAATCTGATAGAAAGGAAAGTTCCACGGTTGAACGCTAAGTAGTACACCTATTGGTTCATAAGTGACGAAAGCTTCGCCTTGAGGTGTAGGCAATTTCTGGTCGGCTAGAAATTCTTCAGCGTGATCGGCATAATAATCAAATATATCTGCGCTGAGTTCCACTTCATAAATACTTTCCCGTAGGAGTTTCCCCATTTCGG
>DAIPMC010000042.1:11827-13670 GCA_036768895.1 Prevotella sp.
TTTTTTTATTTTCTTTTCTACTTCGTCGTCACTTGTTATGTTAAATTCTTTTTCAATTCTGTTAGTAAAAGGATTTATTGTCTTAATTGGAGAATGTAATTTCTTTTGTTCCATAATTATAATATTAAAAGTTAAACATCTGTTGCTCTTAGTCCTAATGGATCTGAGCTTTTATGAAAATCCGGTTTGATTGATCGGATATAGTTCAAGAGCAAAGATAAATATAAATCTGGAATTATACCATAAAATAATTGGAATTTTTACATATTTTCTTTGAAGAAGCATATAATAAACTTTATTGGTGATTGTTTTTTGTGATTATCAGGACATCAAAAATAATGATGCTGCTGCAGGGTATGCCTTTTAGATATAAAAAGACCTTTCAAAATAGAGTATTCCTATTATGAAAGGTCTGAAAGTATAGCGTATTGAACTTTATAGATTCATGTTAGATATATCTCTTGTTAAGACTATCTTTCAGAATCTGTACCAATTCATCCTGAGTGAGTTTGTGATAACCGGCATCCAGGATAATCGTGCCTTTGACTATACCTTCTAATGTATCCTCGGAAGCACCTAAATCTCTAATTGACAATGGTAAACCGATTTCCTTCATCCAGTCTTTCAAAGATTCAAGTCCTTCCTCAGCAACTTGCCGGTCTGTCTTATGCTTCGGATTGACACGCCATACATTTTCTGCGAAACGTTTGAATTTTGGTAATCCATATTTCATGACCAGATGATAGTATGGTAAGGATACCGCAGCTAGAGTGAATCCATGTGGAGCATGGGTCTGGGCTCCGACGGAATGCCCAATCATGTGAACTTCCCAATCTTGTTTCTTTGCACATCCAATCAGTGAGTTCAATGCCCAGGTAGCTGTCCACATGATGTTGGAACGTGCCTCGTAGTCTTTAGGATTTTTGACCGCAATTCTTGAAGCATGAATCAATCCTTGCATAAGGCCTTCTGCGATATAGTCAGAAGTATTGTCATCGTCTCCAGAGAAATATTGCTCCATGATGTGAGACATGATATCAAAGATACCTGCTTTCATCTGGCTCTCCGGAACGGTGAAGGTAAATTTTGGATCCAGAATGGAGAACACAGGCATCAGCCGGTTATCAAATACATGCCCAACCTTAAATTTATTTTTGGCATCAGTAATCACACTACCAGCGTTCATTTCAGAACCTGTTCCTGCCATAGTGAGAACAATCCCTACAGGTATCAATTTTTGGTCCGGGTCCGGATTTTGTTGATCAAGAAAGAATTTCTTCCAGGGGTCGCCTTTATAATATACTGATGCAGCAACCGCCTTAGAGTAGTCGCTGACAGAACCACCACCAACAGAGAGGATGAAATCTACGTTGTTGTCTCGTGCAATCCGAATGCCGTCAAGCAATTTGTCAAGGGTAGGGTTGGACATGACACCAGGGTTCTCGACAATATTTTTATTTGCTTGATGTAATACGTCCATAACCTGGTCATAGATACCATTGTGTTTAATACTTCCTCCTCCGTAGTTCAACATTACGGTGTGTCCAAAGCGTTTAAGTTCTTCACCCAAATTCTTCAGGGAATCTTCTCCGAAGAAAAGTTTTGTAGAATTTTGATAATAAAAATTTCCTAACATGATTTTAGTTTTTTAGTGAAACATTTTATAATGATCTGAGTATTCTTTCTTGCAAAGGATACGAGATCTTTCACACATCCATCAAGTCGCTCATAATATCGTCAGATACATATAGTCCTTTGCGGGTCAGAGAGAGTTGATGATTATCGAGTTTCATATTTTTATCTTTGATATGGGGTCTGGCATTCCTGAGAAGAAAATCGTACA
>DAIPMC010000042.1:13722-20582 GCA_036768895.1 Prevotella sp.
CGAGTTCTTAGGGCAGTCGTGATAAGATCATCATAACGAGTGTTTAAGTCCAGATTTTCTCTTTCACATGGAATGATTCCGGATTGTATGGCTTGGATATATTGGCGCAGGTCAGCAATATTCCATTGTCTTGATTTCAGATTATAAGAATGGGCAGCCGCTCCAATGCCTATATAGGGTGTTTCGTGCCAGTAAGAAGAATTATGACGACTTCGGTAAGGAGAAATTATTTCAGGTCTCCCGTCCCACATAAGATTAGCAAAGTCAAGTTGGCTTTTCCCCTGAGGCAATGAGGCCATTCCAGAAGGATTGTGAATGTCTGTATCCAATCTCGCAAAATTGCTGATTTCGTATTGTTCATACCCGTTTTCATTGAGAGTGTCAAGGAGTGTTTTATACATATTTAAACTCAGTTCTTCATTGATCTCGTGAACTTTTCCTTTCTTTAAAAGTTGGAAGAGCGGTGTACCTTTTTCATACATCAGTGAATAAGCAGAGATGTGCTCCACATGCAGATTAAGGGCATTCTGAAGGTCATTCTTCCAGTCTGCTAAAGTTTCATCCGGGAAACCGAACATCAGATCAATGCTGATATTTTGTATACCCTTATTACGTAAGTGATGGACAGCTAATGGAATCTGTTCAGCCGTGTGCCGTCGGTGAATGAATTTCAATTGTTTTTGTGAAAAGGTCTGAGCTCCAAGACTTACTCGATTCACGCCAAGAGCCGCTAATTTGCCGGCAAACTCTTCGGTAACGTCATCAGGATTGCATTCAATGGTAATTTCTTCAAAAGATCCATCTTCTCCTGATTCATGACCATAAACAGTATTTATTGTAACAAATAATTTCTTCAGATTCTGTTCTGACAGAAGACTTGGAGTTCCACCACCCAGATAAACAGTCCGAACCGGTTCAATCGGTTTCCGCATTTTCATCTCCTTACAAAGTGCATCTACATAAGTATCCTGTAGTGAAAGGAATGTTGTACTGTAGAAACCGCAATAAATGCAACGGCTGGCACAGAATGGAATATGTATATAAAGTCCTGACATCTGCTATAAGTGTATTACGTGATGTAAAGATACATACTTTTTATGATTTACCATATCCGTATAGAATGTTTTATGAAAATTAATCAATCTTTGATGACTGTTTTCGTTGTAGCGATATATATGAGAAAGTGCAGTTGTAAGAGAGATTTTGTTTTTTATAAAATTATTGTGAGAAGAGGCCTTTCACGGTTTTATTGGATCATTATATTTCTAATCTGTATAATCCTCTGCTTTTATAGGTTGAACACGAATTTTTATACCATTAGATAGGCAGGTTAATATGTTTTAAAAGTCAGATAGTTTTATTTGATTTCTTTTGAGGTTTGTCAAAAAATCACTAACTTAGAGGCCAGAAAGGAAAATGCGATTTCCTAATGATGCCATGCTTAATCTCTCATTTTAAATCTATAACGTTATGAGAATATACCACACTAACGAAATCAAAAACATTGCGCTGATTGGCGCGTCAGGTAGCGGCAAGACCACACTTGCCGAGAGTATGCTGTATGAAGCCGGTGTTATCAAACGCCGTGGTTCTGTAGAAAACAAGAATACGACCAGTGATTATTTTCCCGTTGAATTAGAATATGGCTATTCTGTATTTCCTACAGTGTTACATGTAGAATGGAATAATAAGAAGCTCAATATTGTTGATTGTCCTGGAAGTGACGACTTTGTTGGAGGAACCATTACTTCCTTGAATGTAACGGACGAAGCTTTGATTCTTATCAATGGTCAATGTGGCGTTGAGGTAGGTACACAAAATAACTTTCACTATGCGGAAGTATTGAAGAAACCGGTCATCTTCTTAATCAATCAGTTGGACTCTGATAAATGTGATTTTAATGACATTATCTCTAACATGAAAGAAATTTATGGTTCGAAATGTGTCGTTATACAGTATCCTCTTCAGACCGGTCCCGATTTTAATTCGTTGATTGACGTCCTTTTGATGAAAAAATACTCCTGGAATCCGGATGGTGGAGAACCGATCATAGAAGATATTCCCGCAGATGAAAAGGATAAGGCGATGGAGTTGCATAAGGTTCTTGTTGAGGCAGCAGCAGAAAATGACGATACCTTGATGGAGAAATTTTTTGAGAGCGAAACTCTTAGCGAAGACGAGATGCGTATGGGAATCAGGAAAGGTCTTGTAGCCAATTCCATTTATCCGGTTTTTTGTGTCAGTGCCAAAAAGGATATGGGAGTGCGCCGCTTGATGGAGTTCTTGGGTAATGTGGTGCCTTTTGTAAGCGAAATGCCTTTGCTGCACAATACACGTGGGGAAGAAGTAAAACCTGTCAGTAGCAATCCTGAAAGTTTGTATTTTTTTAAGACGGGTATGGAACCTCATATTGGGGAAGTGAGTTATTTTAAAGTGATGAGTGGTATAGTTAGTCCTGGCGATGATCTGACAAATGCTGATCGTGGAAGTAAAGAACGGTTAGGTCAGATATTTGCTAGTGCCGGTGCTAATCGTGTTAGTGTTGATAAAATGGAGGCCGGAGATATCGGCTGTACTGTTAAACTGAAGGATGTAAAGACCGGAAATACACTTGATGGTAAAGAGTGTGACTGGCGTTTCAACTTTATCAGATATCCGAATTCAAAATATTCTCGTGCGATTTCTGCGGTTAATGAACCGGAAACGGAAAAGATGATGGCCGCGCTGATGAAAATGTCCCAGGAGGATCCTACATGGGTCGTAGAAAATAGTAAGGAATTGCGTCAGACAATTATCCATGGTCAAGGAGAATTCCACCTGAGAACATTAAAGTGGCGCTTGGAAAATAATGAAAAAATACAAGTAAAGTTTAATGAACCAAAAATCCCATATCGTGAAACGATTACAAAACCTGCAAAGGCGATGTATCGACATAAAAAGCAAAGTGGGGGAGCCGGGCAGTTTGGTGAGGTTCATCTGATTGTTGAACCTTATGCAGAAGGAATGCCTGATCCTGTTTCTTATCATTTTGGAGGACAGGAATATAAGGTGACCATGAAGGGTAAACAGGTTATTAACTTGGAGTGGGGTGGTCAACTCGTGTTTATTAATTCTGTTGTTGGCGGAGCTATCGATACTCGTTTTATGCCAGCTATACTTAAGGGAATTATGGATTGTATGGAACACGGACCTTTGACCGGAAGTTATGCGCGAGATGTCAGGGTTGTGGTTTATGATGGGAAAATGCATCCTGTAGACTCTAATGAATTGTCCTTCATGCTAGCTGCAAGGCATGCCTTTTCGGATGCATTTAAAAATGCAGGGCCGAAGATACTTGAGCCTATCTATGATCTGGAAGTAGATGTCCCTTCTGCTTTTATGGGAGATGTGATGAGTGATTTGCAGGGACGCCGCGCTATGATTATGGGAATGGACAGCGAAGCTGTTTATCAGAAACTTCAGGCTAAGATTCCTGCAAAGGAATTGTCTGATTATAGTATCGCCTTAAGTAGTATAACGGGTGGCCGGGCAAGTTTTACAACAAAGTTTGCAAGCTATGAGTTAGTTCCTAATGATGTTCAGAAAAAACTTATTGCAGAACATGAATTAGAATTGTCAAAGGATAAAAGTGTGTAATTTTTCATATTCTAAATCCTTTGAATAGGGCAGAGCGTAAAAGCTCTGCTCTTTTACAGTTTTATTCATAGAAACACTTTCAAGTAAAGGGCTATTAGATTTAAAGCCTTGATTTTTTATGATTTAATTACCTATATTTAACCAAAATGTCGTAATACTGTTAATAACTACTAATATGATGGAAACTGTTAACAAAAGTATGTTAACGATTTAAGAAAAATCCATATCTTTGTCAATATGAAAAAGAGGACCATTTGGATAATAGCCATTATTATGGGCATTTCATTTCTTGCCTTGTTATTTTTGCAATTGAACTATATCGAGGAAATGGCTGAAATGAAAAAGGAACAGTTTGATGAATCCGTCAACCGTGCCCTTTATCATGCTTCTCGCAATCTTGAACTGAATGAGACCCTTCAGTATTTGGAAAAAGATGTGAATGCATCTGAACTTGCTGCTCGCAAACGTGATTCACTTAAGATACATAATAGGAACGGAAATGGTTCTGTACCGCAATCAAGCCAGGCACTTTCTGCTAATGAAAATGTCACCTTGTATCCTTCTTTTAAACTTAAGACACTTTCCAGAAAACCTTCTCGGATTCCAAAGGCAATGATTCTGAGAAATGATCAGAATACAATATCAGAAGCTCAAAAGTCTTTACAGGAAATCGTTAAGAACCGCTATGTATATCAAAAATCTTTATTGGATGAAGTAGTTTATTCTTTACTTTATTCTGCATCTGACAAACCTTTAAAGGAACGAATCAACTTCAAGCTTCTTGACCAAGATCTGAAAGCGGAGTTGATGAACAATGGCATTAATATTCCTTATCATTTTGTTATTACAACGGCTGATGGCCGGGAAGTTTACCGGTGTCCAGATTATACCCCCAAAGGTGAGGAATACTCTTATTCCCAGCCACTTTTCAGAAATGATCCACAATCTAGTATGGGTGTGGGTGTGATTAGGGTTCATTTTCCAACAATGAACAGTTATATCTTCTCTAGTGTCAGATTCATGATTCCGAGTATTATCTTTACACTTATTCTGTTAATTACATTCATTTTTACTATTGGAATCATCTTTCGTTCCAAGCGATATTCTGAGATCAAAAATGATTTTGTGAATAATATGACTCATGAGTTGAAAACCCCCATTGCCAGTATTTCTTTGGCTGCACAGATGATGAATGATAAGAGCGTTGTGAAAAGCCCTCAGATGATGACTCATCTTTCCGGTATTGTGGATGACGAGTCGAAACGTTTGCGATTCTTGGTGGAAAAAGTTCTTCAGATGTCAATGTATGACCGGAAAAAGGCAGTATTGAAAAAAAGGAAGATTGACTTGAATGAGATGGTTGAGCAGATTGGCAATTCCTTTACCTTAAGAGTAGAGCATACTGGTGGGAAAGTGTATACTGATATTGAGGCTGTTGATTCAACGATTTATGTGGATGAGATGCACTTCCAGAATGTCATTTTCAATTTACTTGATAATGCTGTGAAGTATCGTAAACCGGAAGAGCCGCTCAGCGTATATCTCAAAACTTGGGATGAAGGAGCAAAAGTCTGTTTGTCTGTCAGAGATACTGGATTGGGCATTAAAAAGGATAATATGAAGAAAATATTTGAGAAGTTCTACAGGGTTCATACAGGCAATGTACATGATGTGAAAGGTTTTGGGCTGGGTTTGGCTTATGTGAAAAGGATGGTAGATCTTCATGAAGGGGAAATCCATGTGGATAGTCAGTATGGAAAGGGAACGACTTTTACTATTAAATTGCCATTTATCGCTGACGAATAAGGACAAAATAGCAACAAAAAATGATATGGAAATAGAAGTATAAATACAATGGATGATAATGACTATTTTTCTAAGACTAAGAAAAGCCGGTTATCTGAAAATGGATATGAATATTATTATCTACAAATAAAAAAATTAGACTATGGACGAAAAAATCAAGATTTTGCTATGCGAGGACGATGAGAACCTCGGTATGCTGCTTCGTGAATATTTACAAGCAAAAGGTTATCAGGCTACACTTTGTCCTGATGGAGAAATTGGTTACAGAGAATTCTTAAAAGACAAGTATGATATCTGTGTGTTGGACGTAATGATGCCGAAAAAGGACGGTTTTACTCTAGCACAAGAAATCCGTCAGGCTAATTCTGAAATTCCTATTATCTTCCTGACTGCAAAGACTCTGAAAGAGGATATTCTGGAAGGCTTTAAGATTGGCGCTGATGACTATATCACAAAACCTTTCTCAATGGAAGAATTGGTTCTTCGTATAGAAGCAATCTTACGTCGAGTACGTGGAAAGAAAAATAAGGAGTCAACTCTTTATCATATCGGTAAATTCACTTTTGATACTCAGAAACAATTGCTGACAATCGGTGACAAGCAGACGAAACTAACGACTAAGGAGAATGAACTATTGGCTCTTCTCTGTTCTCATGAGAATGAAATATTGCAGCGTGACTTTGCTTTGAAAACAATCTGGATCGATGATAATTATTTCAATGCCCGATCCATGGACGTGTATATTACTAAATTGCGTAAACATTTGAAAGACGATGACCAGATAGAAATTATTAATATCCATGGTAAAGGATATAAACTGATCGTTCCAGAGGCTGAATAATAAGTTTAACTTTCAAAATTCGTTTCATTATTTTTGTTGTTCTATGATGAACAATAGAGGGTCTTGGGAAATGAAATGTAGGAAGATCAGAGAATAAAGAATAGAAAAAATTTGGTCAGTACTGAAAAAAAACGTACTTTTGCACTGCATTTGTCTATTCGGCTTAAACCGGTAGGCAGATGCAGTGTAATGTTATATTATTAATTAATTTTTAAAGTAGTATGAATCAATACGAAACCGTTTTCATTTTAACTCCCGTTTTATCTGATGCACAGATGAAGGAAGCGGTCGCTAAATTCAGAAAGGTGCTCACCGATAATGGTGCTGAGATTTTGAATGAAGAGACCTGGGGACTGAAAAAAATGGCTTATGCTATTCAGAAGAAATCTACAGGTTTCTATTGCCTGTTGGAATTCAAAGCTGAGCCATCAGTTGTAGACACTCTTGAGACGGGTTTCCGTCGTGACGAAAAGATAATTCGTTTTCTCACGGTGAAACTGGACAAGTATGCTGCACAGTATGCTGAAAAGAGAAGAAACAAATTAGGTAAAGGTAACAAGGAGGCTTAACTATGGCA
>DAIPMC010000043.1:0-20435 GCA_036768895.1 Prevotella sp.
AATGACAAGCGTACGATTTATAATGTTGTTTACCGTGATGGACTAAAAGGATACACTTATATTAAGCGGTTCAACATCCCTGCTATCATCCATGACCGGGATTATGATCTGACACAAGGCAAACCGGATTCAAGAATACTCTATTTTTCCGCTAATCCCAATGGAGAAGCTGAAGTTATCAAGGTAACCCTGAATCCCAGTCCGAGAAGAAGGAACATTTTCCTTTGTAAGGATTTCGCAGAGGTAATGATCAAAGGACGTTCCGCAAGAGGAAATATTCTTACCAAAGAGAGTGTCCATCGTATCGGATTAAAAAGCCGGGGACATTCTACCCTGGGAGGAAGGAAAGTATGGTTTGATCCAGACGTTCTGCGACTCAATTATGATGAACACGGAAGATATCTGGGAGAATTCTATGATAATGATGCAGTCCTCGTAATTCTGAAAAGCAATGAATTCTATACGACATCCTTTGATGCGAACAATCATTATGAAAATAACATCTTACGACTGGAGAAATGGGATCGCAACAAAATATGGACAGCTGTACTCTATGATGCCGATAACCAAAATTATCCTTACATCAAGCGTTTCACAATAGATGCTTACAGAAATCACCAGGCTTTCCTGGGTGACAACCCTGACTCTCAGTTAATTCTGCTTACTGATACGCCTTACCCACGTATTAAAATCACCTATGGAGGAGCAGATGCTGTCCGAACTCCAGAAACCATCAATGTAGATCAATTTATTGCTGTCAAAGGATTCAAGGCCAAAGGTAAACGGCTTACTACCTGGACAGTGGATAAAATAGAGGAGTTGCCACAAGAAGATGAACAGCAACAACAATCTGATTCTGTTGATTCAGATTCTCCTTTATCCGGCCCTGAGGGAGAAACGGAGGACAGTAACCTGAATACAGAAGAAGACCTTGATCCGGATAAAGACAAAACTCAACAGGAAGTCATTGATGAAATGACCGGTCAATTGAGTCTGTTCTCGGAAAAGGATCAAAAAGGAAAGGACTCCACATCAGAAGATACTGATACCAAAAGAGACAAATAGAATTCCCTGTTTTTTTCAAAGGGAATATTTGCGCCTTGTATTGATATCATACAGGGTGCAATGCAATAGTTTTGAACTTAAATCTGATTTTAGGACAAATTATTTGATTTTCATATCTCTGAATTCAAATTTTATTTGTACTTTTGCACTCAATTAATGCGCCTGTGGCGGAATTGGTAGACGCGCTAGACTTAGGATCTAGTAGTTTACGCTGTGCAGGTTCGAGTCCTGTCAGGCGCACAACACCTAAGAACCTTATTTCATATAAGGTATCTTGGGTTTTTATTTATATAGATTTTTCTCCCGATTTCTTTGTAAGCAACGGTATATTCGTAGTTGCAAAATATTTCCAAAGAGGAGCCACCATGAGAGCCTGGCGGAACTCATTGTGTTGTAAGAGTCTGAACACTTCTTCCGGGGACGTCAGATGGACGGACAAATCCTCAGTCTTGTCCAGATGTTGTGAAGAAATATGTTCCACATCTCTAGCAAGAAAGCAATAGGTAAGATTGTTCATGGAACTGGCATTCGCAGAAATCGTCATATAATCACTCCATTTTCCATTTCCAAAACCAGTCTCTTCAAGCAATTCCCGTTGAGCAGCTGCCAACGGCGTCTCTCCTTTTTCACAAACTCCCCCACAAAGTTCAAAGCGTGTTTCACCAAGGGCATGACGATACTGACGAATCAAGACAAACTGTCCTGATTGTGTAATCGCTATCGTATTCACCCAATCAGGATACTCCAGAACATAATATTCATCGTTGACTACTCCAGTCGGTAATTTCACTTTATCCACACGTGCCGTCAGCCACGGACGACGAATCAGATATTTACTCGCAAGCACCTGCCATTTGCCATCGTCTTTCTTATAATCAACTTCTTTTTGTATCATCATTTGATTTGTTCCATACTTTATATACTTACCACCTTCCAGAAGTCAGGGCTCTCCTATTACTTTCCAGAAGTCTTTAGGTAAACTGATATTCTCCACTTTTTTTGCACCAATAAAGAGTGGAGCAATCTCCTTGGATGTAAAACCGGCTATTCCACACCCGATACGAGTTACAAGAAAGTGTAACTGAGGATGCCGGATGGAAAATGCGATGAAGTCATTCACATAAGGGCGAATGGTATCCACTCCGCCCTGCATAGTCGGAATGGCATAACTATGCCCCTGAAGTCCTACAC
This sequence comes from Prevotella sp., assembly GCA_036768895.1. Lineage (GTDB taxonomy): Bacteria > Bacteroidota > Bacteroidia > Bacteroidales > Bacteroidaceae > Prevotella. The sequence goes on from DAIPMC010000043.1 coordinate 2,257, forward strand.
CCTTTCCTAAGATGGCACCATAAAGATGGTAAGCCGTAAGTGCCGCTCCTCCATAGTGCATTCCCTTGAGGTTACTGCCAAATACGAAAATCTCATGATCTTGCAAGCTCTGGATACAAGTCGGTGTGACCCTATTCTTATTCATATAAATAATTACTTCACCTCTATTTATGCAAATATAATCATTTTCTACCAAAATAGTTATAAATTAAACATAGTAATAGTCAAAGTCATTGAAAAAAATGAAATTTTATTTTGCGGTCAAATCGATTTACAGTATATTTGCACAACTAAATCTATTGATCATGGTATTTCTTAGAGTATTATTATTGTATGTCATCATATTTGTCATCCTTGCCATCTGTATCAAATACTTGAAATGGATAGGCAGAAAAGGAAAACCCAAAAAGACAAATACCACAATTCCACAAAATGCTGAAGAGGAAAAGAGAGAAGACAGAATCCGTCAGACACCTCCGGTAAGACCTATGGTGACACCTGACACAAAACCTCAGGACCAGCAGAATGAACAACCTTACAGCAACAGTCATCAACCTCAGGATGCACCTTATAGAGAAACGCCTCTAAAAACTCAGGAGCCAAGACCAGAAGAAGATGATTCTGATGAAGAACTAAAAAACAGGAGAAAGAGAAAGAATCTGATTATTACAGGAATCGTGATCTGTGTAGTCATCCTTGCCTTCGTTCTCGGCAGACACTCTGGTAAAGGAAATCAACCGGGAAACACATCTGACAGTAGTTTGACAGAAACTCCGGCTATGGAAGATAGTACAGTTGAAGATACAACCGCAGATGATGTCGATCAAGACGATGATAATTATGACTGGCTGCAAGGTACCTGGGTAGGTCAAACACCTTACGGAACCGTACAACTGATTATTGCCGGGAATCATATCAAGAGCCAGGACAACAGTGGTATCTCTACGGGTACCTTCAACATTCAGAACAGACAAATCATTGCCACCTACAAGAGTGGACAAACTCTGACATACTCCATAGATACCAACAAATATAGAATCGGCTACGGCAAAGGGATTTATCTTTATAAAGGCAGCAGCGATACCCAAATGGATGAATCTTCAGATGAAGATAATGAGGACAATCAGGAACAGGAACCAAACCAGAAGACAGAAGATAACTCCAAAGATCAAAATCAGGAGAAAGTTGATTCTTCAAAGCATTCCAGAAATATGTCCAAACTCCAGAACAGGTATTCTAAAACGGATAAAACCGTGAACTAAAGACCAGATCTGAAGGAGTTAAAAGGGTCTCTTACTCAGAAAAATCATTTCTTCACTTTACAGAAATGATTTTCACTATAATGAGTAAGAGACCCTTTTTTATATTATACAAAATCTCTTTATGATTCTGGCGACTCTGTATCCTCGCTCTTCACCTCTCTCTGGATACGACTCACTACACCAGTCTTGACTATCAATGGGACTTTCTCTATCAATATATTACTTGTATCAAGACCAAAGGCAGCTGGTATACTTTGCTTCAGATTAGACAGGAAAGTATAGGTTCCCATTACCAGTCTCTTCGACATTGACATCGAACTGATGGAAGTATATATCCGCTTGATGACAACAAACACAAAGTTTCCGGGAACACCATCTTTCTCCAAAGACGGATAGCAACTGGACAAATTGAACTCATGGTTCGCTACCAAGTCTTCTATGATCTGCCTGAAATATTGGTTAACGTATGGCTGAACACGGAAACCCAGTTTAAGATTAACCCGGAAAAGTGTATCCGGTATCAATGGAGTAAATGAGTATTCCAATGTAGACGGCTCATCCTCGTATGACACATGTAACAACCAGTAATGATCTGCCCTGACCGGATGCTTATTGATAATGGAATACATGATCTTCTGTTCGACCTCTGTATCCTTGCTCAACTTGCTTAAATACACCACATTCGTTGCAAATTTCGGTATCGAATTATCTGACTTGATATCCGAAAGCACCTGGAAATATTTTCGAATATCCAATGACTTTACCTGACTGTTACGAATGCGAGAAGCATTATACCATACATACATGATAAAGGAAATAATACCGGCTAAAGTGATTGTAACCCATCCTCCATGAATGAATTTGAACAAATTGGCTATCAGGAAAACAGACTCCATACATACAAAGAAAGTGATAACCGGAAACACGATCCATTTGCTAATCCCACGTTGAAGCATGTATTCACGAAGGAGAAGTGTTGTCATCAGCATGGTAATCGTAATAGCCAGTCCGTAAGCAGCTTCCATACGAGAAGAACTTCCGAAAAAGATAACCACCAAAGATACACATATCCAAAGTGAGATATTCACAATTGGAATATATAACTGCCCTTTGATATCCGTAGGATATTTAATTTTCTGACGCGGCCAGAAAGACAGGTTCATTGCTTCGCTGAAAATGGTAAAAGATCCGCTGATCAAAGCCTGACTGGCAATGATGGCAGCAACAGTAGCCATAAAAATGCCAAAAAACAACATGCCATGGGGCATAATCGCATAGAAAGGATTCACATCAGGTGAAAGGCTGCCTCTATGAGCAATGATCCATGCACCTTGTCCCAGATAACTGAGAAGCAGCATAGCTTTAACAAAAATCCAACTGACCCGGATATTGTTTACTCCACAGTGCCCCAGATCAGAATATAGAGCCTCAGCTCCAGTAGTACAAAGAAATACAGCACCTAATATCAAGAACCATTCTGGACTATGAAGAAGTAAACGAATAGCAAAATAAGGATTGAAAGCATAAAGTATGCGTACATAGTCGCCGATATGCGCTAGCCCTAAAATACCAATCATGGAAAACCATATAAGCATTAAAGGTCCGAATAAACGACCAATCTTCTCTGTACCAAATTGTTGGATAAAGAATAAGACAGAAATGATACAAAGACAAATAGGAATAACAGGCGTTGAAGGTGCATAACTCCTTAACCCTTCAATGGCTGACATAACCGTAATGGATGGAGTAATGACACCATCAGCTATCAATGTACTTGCCCCAATGATTGCTATCAGATAAAGTCCCTTTTTACGGTGCTTCCGAATCAAGGCATACAATGCAAGTATTCCCCCCTCTCCATTGTTATCAGCCTGTAAAGCTAAAATAACATATTTGACTGTCGTCTGAAGGGTCAGTGTCCAGATAATACAGGAAACAGCTCCGATAATATAATCAGGATCAATCACTCGGGCTGCTCCCACAATAGCTCTCATCACGTAGAGAGGAGAAGTACCGATGTCTCCATAGACAATACCTAAAGTAACAACAAGCCCTAAGAGACTAAGCCGATGACGAGTGTCATGACTCAGATTGCCTTGAAATGCCATAACTAATACACTTTTAATTTAACGAGTGCAAAATTAACATTTTTCTATGTCACCCTATTATTTATATAGATATTTCTATATTTGTAAAAGCTATTTAACGCTAATACATATATTTTAATAAAATAAATCTTAGAATTCCATCCTTTTGATCCACAGAATGACTGATTATGAAGAAATAATTCAGCAATATCTGGCATATAAAATACCTTATCTTCAACGCTACTGAAGGGATCAGCCTGTAAACTGATTCACCAACAGCCAGATATTCAAAGCAGTTACAGTTATGGCTATGAAATAAAGAAGAACTGTATTCCATAATCGATTGGCATACTTCCCCATAACTTTTTTTGACGAAGTCAACCTCACCTGAAGAAAGACCGTAAAGGGCAGTTGGATACTCAGCACCATCTGAGAATAAATCAGTCCCTGAAAAGGATTGCCAATAAAGAAAATCAATAATAAGGCTATACCTAAAGAAACTACAATTCCCACGATGGAATGCATATCATGTGCATTATAAGATTCTCCGAACAAACCCGAAAAAATACTCCCCGCCGCCATTCCACTGGTAATCGTACTTGAAATACCAGCCAAAAGCAAAGCGATAGCAAAGATATTAGCAGCATTATTACCCAAAAGGGGCTGGAGCATCGCCTGAGCCTGAGAAAGTTCTTCTACATGCTGACCATGTTCAAAAAAAGTTGAAGCTGCCAGAATGATCATTGCCGAATTAATAGCCCAGCCTACCAACATAGAAAAAAGAGTATCAAAAAACTCATATTTGAGCATATACCTGATCCGGGCATCTCCTTTGAGATTAATCTCCCGACTCTGTATGATTTCCGAATGCAGAAAAAGGTTATGTGGCATCACTACCGCACCAAGTACGCTCATGATTATGAGCAATGAGCCATGAGGAACAGAAGGCACGAATGTACCATACAGTGTAGGCCCCCAGTCTATATGTACCAGAAACAACTCATAGATAAAAGATAATCCGATCAACGAAACAAAACTGATAATAGCCCGTTCCATTTTCTTATAAGAATTGGAAAAGATCAAGACCAGTACAGCAGCTGTTATCAAGATGGCACCAGCCGGAATACTGATTCCAAAAAGCATTTCCAAAGCAATAGCTCCGCCCAGAATTTCGGCAAGGGAAGTGGAAATACTTGCCAGCACAGCACTGATGACGATAGGCCGACCCATCCATTTCGGAGTATATTTTACGGCAGCTTCACTCAGGCATAATCCGGTCACAATACCCAGATGTGCCACATTGTGCTGCAACACAATCAGCATTACCGTTGACAATGTAACCACCCAGAGCAAAGCATATCCGTATTCCGAACCGGCTGCAAGATTACTTGCCCAGTTGCCAGGATCGATAAAACCAACTGTTACCAAAAGCCCCGGACCAATATATTTGAGTATATCCAGTCCGCCTAAAACATGCGGATGTTTCTTGTTTCTAAGTTCCTTTATGATGTTCATAAAGACAAATTTACATATCCCTCAAAAAACAGTGCAAACAAACTCCCTCCCATTTTGTGGGTCAGAGAGATAGGACATCTGTTTCCGTCTGTTGAGTCAGATCAACAGATATCACTTAATCAGGAACCATTTGCACATCTACAAAACCGTTATTGATTGAATTGTTATGACTCTATTTCTCAGAATCAACCGGCTTTGGCTTTTCACCTGCTTTTTTCTTTGTTTTATTTCCAGAAATTTCAGTAACCTTTTCTACCTCTTTTTCATACATTCCCCTCATCTTATCCAACACCGTTTGAATTTTTTCTATCTGAGCATGAAGACGCGTAATCTCCGTATTTTTTGCCTCAATCTCATCTCCTTGATTCTTGATAGTAGTCAACATCCCCTCCAATTGTTCATTATCGATTTCTTCAGGATAAAGATTATCTACCCGATTAATGAAATCTCCAAGAATATTCATATAATTAGTAAACGCATCAAATGGACTACTATAGATGCCTCTGTCAAGTCCGACATTACTCGGTTTGGTTGTCATGAAACGGAAATTATTACTGGCCTGCAAGTAATCCCAGTCTTGATTGATTTTCGGATCATTGGCGATACGGACACGATCAGCTACACTATAGAGTTTGTTGAAAGCCTCACGCTGCATCGGATTACCTAGCCAGGGACTGACATCCCGCTCTTCATCTATCCAACTTAATGTATCCGGAACATTCAAAAAATCTACACTCTTTTCTTTCGTAAAGATCTCTGAAGGGGTTGAAAAATTAATATTCTGTTTCCTGGCAAACTCCGGCAGGGCTCTGAAGAAGTCAAGTATATGACTGGAGAGTGGCTGGGAAACGCCCAAAGCAGAAAGTTCCATAAATATATTAATGATGTTATCTTTCTCAGGTAAAGCAGCTATTTTGTTGATATATTGATCCGCAAATAAAGGATAGCCACTCCATGCCGAATCATTAAAACGCAACGAAATGTCATCACTCAGATTGATATCACGAAGCAATAGTTTCAACTCAGGAGCCAAAGCACAACAATAGACATAATGCGGACTCTTCCAACCTAACACATGCCGTGCCCCTTCCGTAAGCATTCCCTTAAATCCCATCTGGGCTGCCAATCCGCCAATATCGTCACTGTAGATAAGGGATGAGTTGCGGAGCACCTCAGGTGTCTGTCCAAAATATTCCTTGATAATTGCCACCTGTTTCTTAACATCAGCTTTAAAACTTTCTTCGTTGGCCAAAGAAGAAAGGCCGTGCGAATAGGGTTCAGCAAGAAATTCCACACAACCGGTACTATTCAATTCCTGTAGTTTTTCCAGAACTTGAGGTGCATGTACTTCCAACTGTTCAATGCCTACACCACTTAAAGAGAAAGCCACCTTAAAATAACCATGATTCTCCTTAATCATCTTCAACAGAGTTTCCAGAGCAGGCATATAACTATTGGTCGCTATATTGGCTATCGACTGTTCATTGGCAAAATCATTATAATAGTAATGATCGGTGCCAATATCGAAAAAGCGATACCTCTTCAGATGAATGATCTGATGTATCTCGAAGTATAAACAAATCGTTTTCATTTCTTTGAAATTTTTGATTGATATAGATAAATTAATGGTCTATTTCCAACCCAATGTCCTAAGATAGAGTTCACGGATCCACGCACCCACTTTTTCCCAGGTTATTCCTGCTACTTCTCTTTTCCCCTCCTCTGAAAGATACTCAAAGAGACTTTCATTATGACAGATAGAATAAATGGCATCCGCCAGAGCGTGGGTATCCCAGTAATCAACTTTAATACAATTATGGAGAATCTCTGCACATCCACTCTGTTTGGATATAATCGTAGGTGTTCCACATTCCATGGCTTCCAGTGGCGATATACCAAAAGGTTCACTCACGGAAGGCATCACATAGACATCTGAATCTTTCAAACACTTGTACACATCATTACCATGCATAAATCCAGGAAAATGAAAACGGTCGGCAATGCCTCTCTCGGCTGCCCGAAAAATCATATCATCCATCATATCACCAGAACCTGCCATACAGAAACGAATATTACGTGTACGGTGCAATACCATATTCGCAGCTTCTACAAAATATTCCGGCCCTTTCTGCATCGTAATCCTCCCGAGGAAAGTAACTATTCTTTCTTTATTCAGATGATTCGGGCGAGGAAGGGCGGCTGCCTGAGGATTCAAAGGATAAACTGCATTATGAACCGTAAACACTTTATGAGGGTCCTGATGATACTCTTCAATCACGGTACGACGTGTCAAGTCTGACACGCACATGATACAATCCGCATGATCCATCCCGTCCTTTTCGATACCGTAAACCGTAGGGTTGACATGTCCGCGGCTCCGGTCAAAGTCTGTAGCATGAACATGTATGCATAATGGTTTTCCGCTCACCTGCTTTGCATGAATGCCGGCAGGATAAGTCAGCCAGTCATGTGCATGAATAATATCAAAATCAAAAGTCCTGGCCACAACACCTGCAATAATGGAATAGTTGTTAATCTCATCATTCAGGTTTGCAGGATACCCTCCAGCAAAACTCATACAACCGAGATCGTCCACTTGCATATAGTTGAAGTCAGCATAAATATGATTACGAAGCCTGAAATACAGATCCGGATCCATCAGATTACCGATACGTTCCTTTACCCGATTGTAATCGACATTGCGATATGCAATAGGGACACAATTCATTGCCACAATATGGGAAAAGGAATGATCCTCATCTCCAAAAGGTTTCGGTAAACAAAGAATCGTCTCTACATCTCCTTGGACATGCAGACCTTCAGTGATACCGTAATTTGCTGTGGCCAGTCCACCAAACACATGAGGGGGATACTCCCATCCAAACATTAAAACTTTCATATTGATCCTCCCTCTTTACTCATTGTTTTTAGATTTATTATTAGCCTGTTCCAGGAGTTCAAGAGCTCTCAGAATCTCGCCTACATTCATTGCAAAGGAAATGGCTCCTCGCCCAGAGAAGGGTGGATTACCATCAAAGAACTCACAGATCGTACCAAGACAATGGGTGGACATCTCATCTTCATACCCTACCATCAAGCGCTCCAGAAAACTTAACCGGCTGCGCTTAAAAAGTTTGATACAGGCTTCTATATAAAATCCTTCAAGCCAAGGCCAGGCTGTACCTTGATGATAAGCATAATCACGTTCATTTTGCGAGCCAACATAAATAGGATTATAACCGTCACTTCTTGGAGAGAGAGAGCGTAAGCCTTTAGGTGTAAGCAATTCCCGGGCACAGAAATCAAGTATATTCCTTTTTTGTTCCTTGGATAAAGGTGAATAATCAAAAGCAGCAGCAAACACCATATTCGGACGGACACTCCAGTCAGGTGTCTGATCATCCACGAAATCGAAAAGGTATCCCCATTTATTAACAAACGTCTTCTGAAAATTCGTCTTCGCTAATTCGGATCGCTGCTTCAGATCTGTGGCAAAAGGCTCATCCTCAACTAAATCTGCCAACTCTGCACCGAAACAAAGAGCATTGTACCACAACGCATTGAATTCAACGATATAACCGGTACGTGGGACTACAGGACGACCATTAGCCGTAGAATTCATCCACGTCATTGCTTCATCCTTACCATTCGTATAGAGGAGGCCATTATCACGAAGTTCAAGATTCGGATGTTTATTGTTGATCAAGAACAGAAGAATATCTTTCAGCAGAACCCCATACCTCTTTGCGCACTTATCTGATCCCACTTTACGGGCATACTGTTGGATTGCCCAGATACACCAAAGGGGAACATCAGGTTTATCTATCTCGTAGATTTTCTTGGTCAGCGGCTGATGCTTCATAAATTCTTCAAGTGCAGTACCCGCTGTTTTCATGATCAACTCAAAATAATCATACTCATCAATGGAAAGGGTCAATCCAGGAAGAGCAATAAAGGTGTCTCTGGCACGACATTTGAACCAAGGATAACCGGCAAGAATATATCGGTCACCATTACTCTCATGAATACGAAACTGATGAGCTGCATCTACCAGACAATGAAAGAAATTATTACGAGGTACCCGTTTTTCTATCTCTTTCACACAAAGAGATTTCAAACCACTCGTTTCACTTTCCGTCGTGGATGCAGAGAACACAATGCTTTCGCCCTTTTTAATTCCCATCTCAAAATATCCAGGAACATACAGGTCCTCATCGGAAGCATAACCCCGTTCCTGCTCTTTCGGATACTCTATGCCACGATACCAGTCCGGTTGGAAATGAAACTCATTTTTCTTGGAAAACTGCATATACAAATCAGGATATCCAGCATACATACATGTTTTAATTCCATTTTCAACTTCCGTATAATCCCGGTTGACTGCACCGTTTTCATGCGTAAATTGCCTCACACTGCGAAAAGCCAGGAAAGGGCGGAATTGTAAGATCGTGTCTGAATGGGCATCCTCCAGAGTATAACGGATAAGGATGCGATTTTCATAATGTTGAAAGACTGATTCTTTCTTGAGAATTACCCCTCCGACACGGTAGAAAGTAGCAGGCACCTTATCACAATTATATTCACGTATATATTTATGTCCATTGGGACTGAAATGATTTCCCTGATACTTATGTAAGCCCAGGTTGAATCGTGCTCCATGCTGGATAACAGAAACATCAAGGGAACTTAGCAGTACATGATTTTCATCGTCCAAGTCCGGAATAGGTATGACAAGAAGTCCGTGATATTTACGAGTATTGCAATCCACGATTGTAGAACATGAGTATGCCCCCGAGCGGTTTGTACCCAGAATCTCCTTACGCAGAGACTCCTGGAGATTAGACATCAAAGCATGTTCAAATTTAAGATAACTCATAGGTCTGAATTAAGGTTGATCATTAATATCCATTCAATAAGCGCGTCCAAAGAGAGTCTCTCTATGGGCTCACCTATTACACTTCAAAATTAGCAAAATAGATTGAATAGCCCAAATTATTACTCTTTTTTTTATACAAAAAGAAGGAATAACTTATTTTATAATATAATTTTAGCCAAAAGGGATAGCCGATTCAACTATTTTATGTAACTTTGCAAGAAGTAATAGATAATAAAATTTGCCTTTGACGGTCAATAGGCCTCAAGGGTTACAAAGTGGATAATTGATTCTCACTTTTCAAATGCTCCTGACATCGGAAAGGAAGAACATCTGAACTATTAAATTTGCGTGTAGTCCCCTTTTTTCATAAAACAATTTCTGTTTTATCCATTTCTTACTTATCTGTTTTCTAATTTACAGCCTGCAATCAGCCGTGCAAAAAGACTAACTTATCTGGCCTGAAAATCACTACGACTAATCCAGTTGAGGAAAGAGAATATGGTATCCAAGATTCAAATTAGTAAAGAGAAGATCGCACAGAGCATTGGAGCTCTATGGAAGTCATTTACAGACAAGCAATATCAAGTATTGCTCAAAAATCTTAGTGTACACCAATTTAAGAAAAGCGAAATCATTTATAAAGATTTTGAGAGTCCCATTTATACGATGTGCCTGATACAAGGCAAGGTCAAAATTTTCAAGGGAGGTACAAGTGGGAGAAATCAGATAGTAAGAGTTATCAAGCCCATCGAGTTTTTCAGTTACAGGGCCTATTTTGCTCATGAAGACTATAAGACATCAGCGATGTCCTTCGAAAATTGCACGGTTGCTTTTTTCCCTATCCAGATTCTCAAAGAATTTATGTCTGAGGATTTTGAGATTTGCCGATATTTTATTCAAAGGCTTGCAAGGGAACTTGGCATTGCTGATGATCGCACCGTAAATCTCACACAGAAACATATACGAGGCAGACTTGCCGAGGCTTTGCTTTTCCTAAAAGAGAGTTATGGCATTGAGGAAGATGGTTCCACTCTTAGCATCTATCTCAGTCGGGAGGATTTGGCTAATCTATCGAATATGACGACCAGCAATGCAATACGCACCTTATCTGCTTTCGCAAATGAAAAGATTATTGCTGTTGACGGACGAAAAATAAAGATTATCAAGGAAAAATTATTAAGGAAGATTTCCAGAACAGAATAGGCTTTTTCATCAGTTCTGCCCCAGATCATTACGATCAAGCCGAGAAGCATCAAACAGTCATTAGTTTCTTTATTTCATCCAACTTCCTGCATGTTGGCAACTGACCATCTATCCAATGGATAGTGAAGCCTCTACGTTCCATACCTCTAAACCAGGTCATCTGCCTCTTGGCAAATTGATGAATGGCTATCTCAAGTCTACTGAACATTTCATCATACGTGAGTTTACCTATAACATATTCTGTAACATATTTATATTCCAGTCCGTAATATATGAGATCATCTGCAGCTATTCCCTTATCCAAAAGGCTTTTGATTTCTTCTACCATTCCATGTTCCAGGCGATCCTTCAACCTTTGTGTAATCTGATTTCTGCGCACATCCCTGTCAACACTGACACCGATGATCAACGAATCCAATTTTGGAAAATCTCTCTCAAGTGCAGGATGTTCCAAAGAATAAAGTTCAATTTCAATTGCCCGTATAGCTCTCTGACATGAATCCACATCGGTCCTGTTGTGCATTGTCTCTCCATTCTTCACCTTTAAATCTTCCAGCATCTTTGTAAGTTCAGGCAACGATAGCCCCTTCAATCGTTCCCTCAACTCCTGATTCTGAGGGACAGAAGATAGACGGTACCCTTTTAAGACAGATTCAACATACAGTCCTGTACCCCCGCAAAGAACCGGCATGGCACCATGACTGTGAATCGTCTGATAAGCCTTGAGAAAATCCTGCTGATAACGAAAGAGATTATATCTCGTTCCGGGATCGCAGATATCTATCAGATAATAAGGAATGATTTTCCCATCAATATGATAATCCTCCAGATCTTTTCCTGTTCCGATATCCATGCCCCGATAAACCTGGCGACTATCAGCACTTATAATTTCGCCACCGATATCGGCAGCAAGAGCAACCGCTAAAGTTGTTTTACCTGAGGCAGTAGGACCCAGTATTGTAATCATATCAGGCATATCTCTATTCATTTAATTTCATACAAAAATAACAAAAAAAGCCGTCCGGCACAAGACCGGACGGCTATTTTTATGTAATTACTTAAGAATTACTTATTGTTGTACTTGTTCATGACCTTGATCAGATCTACAACCTTGTGGCTATATCCGAACTCATTGTCATACCAAGAAACGATCTTTACGAAGTTGTCTGTAAGGTGAACACCTGCAGTTGCATCATAGATAGATGTCAATGGGCAGTTCAGGAAATCAGAAGAAACAACAGCCTCATCTGTATAACCCAGAATACCTTTCAGGTTAGTTTCAGAAGCCTTCTTCATAGCAGCATCAATAGCAGCCTGTGTAGCAGGTTTCTTCAAGTTAACGGTCAGGTCAACTACAGAAACATCCAAAGTAGGAACACGCATAGAGATACCGGTCAATTTGCCATTCAACTCAGGAATGACCTTACCTACAGCCTTAGCAGCACCGGTTGTTGACGGGATAATGTTGCCAGAAGCAGCACGGCCACCACGCCAGTCCTTACCACCCTTAGAAGGACCATCAACGGTCAACTGAGTAGCAGTTGTAGAGTGAACGGTTGTCATCAAACCAGTCTCGATACCAAACTCATCATTCAGAACCTTGGCAATAGGAGCCAAGCAGTTGGTTGTACAAGATGCGTTAGAAACGATCTTTTGACCAGCATATTTGTCAGTGTTAACACCACAAACGAACATATCAGCCTGACGGCCGTCTTCACCCTTCTTAGAAGGTGCAGAAAGAACAACATACTTAGCACCAGCCTTCAAGTGCTTCTCAGCGCGGTCCATGGTCAAATAGAAACCAGTAGACTCAACGATATATTCAGCACCAACTTCAGCCCATTTGATATTTTCAGCATCACGCTCAGCAAAGCAGCGAATGTCACGGCCATTTACAACCAGAGTGTGATCATTCTTAACAGAAACGGTGCCATCGAAACGTCCGTGCATGGTATCATACTTCAGAAGATAAGCAAGATAATCAACAGACAGAAGGTCGTTAATACCTACTACCTCAACATCGTTCTTGTTAGCAGCTTCAAGAGTTGAACGGAAAACGAAACGACCAATACGGCCGAAACCGTTAATACCAATTTTAATCATTTTATTTTTTTTGTTTAAAGGGTTAAATAATATCCTAATTACATAGTCTTTTATCCGTACCAGAAAGAAATACTTTGAATATCACTTCATAAACTTTTTACCTTTTTCCGTTCCTAACCTCGTTAAGATTTACATTAAAGATTTTCAAAGCCACGAATCACATTATTCCAGCTTTCTTCCCTTTTCAATCGCAAAGATACAATTTTTTTTCTATATTTGCATCGTCTAACTGCATTAATTTTTCAAAAAAAAGAGAGGAGACACCCTTTCATTACACCTTTTTTTCATTAAGCCACAAGACTGACACATTGAGGTTACAAAATGAAAAACATTTCATTAATTAACTCAAGTTTTACAAGAGAATATCCTCTTTCAGATGACTTTAATTTAGAGCGAATAGCCAACTTTCCCTCTAGCCTTACGCGATTAAATCACAATAAGCCCATGACAAACCGGTTATAGTCAACTTTTACCAAAATGGTGCATTATGGTGTACCAAAATAGTGCATTTCACTATACCAAAATGGTGCATTATGGTATACCGAAATGGTGCATTTCGCAGAGCCGTGCATATGGCTCTCATTCCCACTCTATTGTCGAAGGCGGTTTTGAAGAGATATCAAAGCAAACACGGTTGACCCCATTGACCTTGTTAATGATCTCATTACTAACTTTAGCAAGGAAATCATAAGGCAGCCGAGACCAGTCAGCAGTCATTCCGTCCATACTATTTACCGCACGAAGTGCAATGGGATGTTCGTAGGTCCGTTCATCTCCCATCACACCCACAGAACGAATGGTGGACAAAAGAATAGCACCTGCCTGCCATACATGATCATAAAGAGGCGTCCCATCCGGCATCTTATACTGATGCATGTTTTCAATATAAATATCATCAGCTTCCTGCAAGATACGGACTTTCTCCCGGGTAATATCCCCAAGGATACGTACAGCAAGACCGGGTCCAGGAAAAGGATGGCGCTTAATCAGTTGCTCCGGCATTTTCAATTCATGCCCCACATGACGCACCTCATCTTTGAACAGCCACTTCAGCGGTTCACATAACTTCAGTTTCATCTCCTTAGGAAGACCCCCGACATTATGATGGCTCTTAATAGTCATCCCCGTAATGTTCAAACTCTCTATCCGGTCCGGATAGATCGTGCCTTGGGCGAGCCATCTGGCATCCGTAATCTTCTTGGCCTCAGCGTTGAAAACCTCCACAAAATCACGGCCGATGATATGACGCTTCTTTTCCGGTTCGGTCACTCCCTCCAAATCCTTGAAGAAACGATCACTGGCATCAACACCGATCACGTTCAGACCCAATCCCTTATAAGCATCCATAACCTTAGAGAACTCGTTTTTGCGGAGCATCCCATTATCGACAAAGATACAAGTCAACTGTCTTCCAATTGCCCGGTGGAGCAAAGTAGCGCAAACAGAAGAGTCAACCCCACCCGAAAGACCAAGGATGACATGGTCATTACCTATCTCTGTTTTTAGATTTTTGACTGTCGTATCTACAAAAGAGGCAGGACTCCACTCCTGACGACTTCCACAGATATCCACGACAAAATTCTCCAACAGTTGTTTACCCTGTTTTGTGTGTACAACCTCTGGGTGGAACTGCACTGCCCAAAGCGGATACTTGTTGCTGGCATACGCAGCGTAATGGACTTCTTCCGTAGAAGCAATCACATGGCAATCCTCAGGAATAGCTGTAATCGTATCTCCATGACTCATCCACACCTGTGAATTCGGTTGGAAACCCTTGAAGAGAGGATCTCCGGAATCAAACTTCTCCAGATTGGCCCGGCCATATTCCCGGGTACCTGCCTGTTCTACTTTTCCTCCACGAGAGTATGCGATGAGCTGAGCACCATAGCAAATCCCCAATACAGGATATTTACCTATGATTGCACTCAAATCCATCTTAAAGGCTGAAGGATCATGTACGGAATAAGGACTTCCACTAAGAATGACACCAATAATGTCTTTGTCATCCTCAGGAAATTTGTTATAAGGTACAATCTCGCAGAAGGTGTTAAGTTCACGAACCCGACGGCCAATCAACTGGCAGGTCTGGGAGCCAAAATTAAGAATGATAATCTTCTGTTGTTGCATATCAGAATTTATATGAAATTATATCTATTTCTTCAACTCTTTCAGGGATATTGCAAAGTTTTTTCTTCTATCAAACTTTTCCAGAATAACTGTAAACCGGATTTATTTCTGTCCCTTCTTCAGTTCTTCCAGGAATTCCTCTGCCTTTGCGAGAGTTTCCTGTTTCCCCACATCCATCAGTTGGAGATGATCTTGCACATATCCCCGAATGAATACTTTATCACAATTTTTCAGATAAAAATCCATAATAGGAAATTCATCCGGCCATTCATCCATCAATGGAAAAAGACGTGGAGAAAACAAATGAATTCCGGAAAAAGCGAACAAATGAAGTTTGGGCAGAGATTCTCTAACCCAAGAATAGGGACTTTTCACTTCACCGGTTTCTATATTCGTCCATCCGACCAAGCGCATGTCATCATTAAAAACAAGATAACGCTTTGTCTTGCGTTGACTCACCAACAACAAGGCATCAACTGGATGATTTCGTGTTTTATCCTCTCCATTACCATTTCCCATATACAGAGAGGAATTCTGCACAGCTCCACCCATACAACTCTCCCCGGTCTTATAAAATCCCTTCAAGTCAACATTACTCAGAACATCAACATTATGGATAAGAACCGGAGAATCCAGATTAAAGAAAGGTCTTGCTTTCTTGAGCCCTCCCCCTGTATTCAAAAGAGAAGCGCTTTCATCGCTTACACGAATATCCATCTGGAAATCGTGACAGGAAAGATAATTGATAATTTGATTGGCAAAATGATGGACATTGATAACAATGCGACTGCCCCCGGCAGCTTTCAAGCGAAGAATAACATGCTCCAGCAACGGTTTGCCACCAACCTGTACCAAAGCTTTCGGAATTCTGTCTGTCAAAGGTTTTAACCGCGTTCCCATTCCCGCTGCAAAAATCATTGCCTGAATCTCATCTCCATCCATACTTGCAAATATACGTATAATTCTGCAGAAAGCAAAGCTTTCTGCCTCTTGATTTTATCTCCTGCTCAATAAAACAGATTATATTTTTTTTCTTACCACCGGCAAAACAGTACGGATATGCTGTTCGCGGTGGACAATTTCTACTTCTACGCCAAATTTCTGATGGATATGTTCAGCGACATGCTGGGCAGAATACACACTGCGATGCTGCCCTCCTGTACATCCAAAACTAATCATCAGACTAGTAAATCCCCTTTGAAGATACCTTCCTACATGATGGTCTACCAAACGATAAACATTATCCAAAAAGGTAAGGATCTCACCATCATCTTCCAGAAAACGGATAACCGGTTCATCAAGCCCTGTTAACTTTTTATATCTCTCGTATCTCCCTGGGTTATGTGTACTACGGCAATCAAAGACATACCCACCACCATTACCGGAAGGATCTTCCGGAATGCCTACACGATATGAAAAACTGTATACGTGGACGACGAGTGGTCCTTTCCCATCATATTTTGAGAATGTAGCCAGACCATCTTCCGGACGAGCATGATAAATATTATTTTTCGTTGTCTTCAAACCATCGGCACGATGACGGACAGGGTCTTCTATCTCAGCAAATTGTGGTAATTCTGTAAGCCGTTGCAGCATATCCATCATATAAGGATAAGGAAACACATTATGCTTCTCAGAAAGTCGGATCAGATCACTCAAATTCTGAATAGCCGGAGGAATGCTATCTATAAAATGTTTCTTTCTTTCAAAGTAGCCACGGAAACCGTATGCGCCCAAAACTTGCAAAGTGCGGAAAAGGACAAACAGAGACAGCCTGTTGGAGAAATGGCGGATTGTGGGTACTTCGGTATAATTTTTCAAAGACTGGTAATACTCATAAATAAGCTCTCGTCGCAATTTAAAAGAATATTTTGCTGAAGCCTGCCAGAGGAACGAGGCAAGATCATAGTAAACAGGTCCTTTCCGTCCTCCTTGAAAATCAATAAAATAAGGATTTCCCTTTGCATCAAGCATAATATTCCGTGCCTGGAAGTCCCGATAGAGGAAACAATCCATCAGTTCCGAAGTCAAGTCCTTTGCAAATAGACGGAAATTTGCCTCCAGTTTCATCTCATGAAAGTCCAGTTCTGAGGGCTTTAGAAAACAGTACTTAAAATAATTGAGATCGAAGAGTACACTATCCCGGTCAAAAACCGGTTGAGGATAGCAATTCGACCAGTCCAGTCCCTCAGCACCATGAATCTGAATATTCGGTAATTCACGAATCGTTTTGACCAACAGTTGTTGTTCATTCTGGTTATATCTGCCATCAGCTTCCCGGCCACCACGTATGGCATCAAAAAGAGATATGGAACCTAAATCTGTTTGAAGATATCTGGATCCATCATCACTAACTGCAAGAATATGAGGAACCGGTAATTTTTTCTCAGCAAAATGTTGTGATAAATAAACAAATGCCTTGTTCTCATCAAGACTTGTTCCGATGGCTCCAATAACAGAATGACCTTCAGAATCTTTTAAGCGATAATAAACACGGTTGCTTCCTTGACCAACTAGTTTTTCTATATCTGCCGGAACATGTCCCGACCATTGACAATAAAGTTGAATCAGTTTTTCCATTTCTTATTAATTTCTGATTACAACTCTATTCTTTTTCCTCTTGAGCATCCACCTGTCGGCGTCCTCGAACACGCTTTTCCTCCCATCTCCGAATAAATTCATCCAGAACGAATAGGACAAGAAGTATTCCGAGTGACATGAAGAAACTATCGGTCAGATACATCAGACCGGCACAAATTATAAGGAATAAGAAAATCCTTATCAAATAGGATTTTGAAACTTTCTTCTGATTCATGTGGCAAAGATACAAAAATTCAAAGAAAAATCAGATTAAAAAGGGATTTGTCGTCTAAAAAATACAGAAAGAAATATATTCAATGGAAAAGTAAAGAACTCCTCAAATCTATAAACAAAAAAATCGGATGTCGTCCCGACAACCGATTTTCAAAAACAAACTACTTAAAAACTAATCTACTAAAACAAATC
>DAIPMC010000157.1:0-3311 GCA_036768895.1 Prevotella sp.
CTAGACCCACTGATTAAGAGTCAGTTGCTCTACCAACTGAGCTAAGGGCGCAAATGGTTCCTTTGAGTTGTATCAAAGGCTGCCAGCCTTAAATTGCGAGTGCAAAGGTAGTGAGATTTTCAGAGACTACCAAACTTTTGTCATACTTTTTTCTTTGTTATGGCCGTTTCTTTGGCTTCTCAAAGCTTAGATGAACTGCAATGGGGACAATTGGTCAGAATGGGCTTCTCTTAATGATGAACGTTCCCAGACGATGAGTTATACCTCTGCTGCTCAGAGAATAGAGGGTGTATATTCCATTTGCAATATCACTTACATCAAGTGCTTTTCCCTGATATGGTCTGGAAGCCAGGATCTGGCCTTGCAGAGTTTTGATGATAAGCGCGTCTGCATCAATGATACTCTTTTGGGGTATCTGGAGTTGGTTGCCATCACAATCCAACAGGGGAGTGCTCAGGAAAGTTTCTTTGACGGTAGTGTCCGGATTCCGGAGTTCCCGTCCATATCGGTCCATGGGGATAATCTTATAATTGGAATTCTGTAGTTCTTTGCGATAGACTTCCATTTCAGATTTGGGTAAGCGGATAGCTATGAGGTTGCGGGCGTCATTAGTATTTACCGGATAGCTTGTACTGGCATATATGTTATAGGTCGTATCAGTAGGGACTATTTTCCCCCATGTCATCGGGGGTACGAGAGCCGGATAACGATCAAATTCTTTTGCCGTAAAGTTATAGATATCCTGTGTATTATCAGTCAGAAATTTACTTCTGAAGAATGCCTGTCCCATCTTGAAATAACGGGTCTGGAACATCTCTCGGGTTACATCTCCCAAATTCCAATTACCTTCTCTGGAATCGAGAAAATAGATGCCGAATCCGGGAGCAATAATCTTTTTATCGCTTTGCTCTTCCCAGTCGATAGCAAAGGGGAAGAATTGATTGTCACGGAAATACATCATCGGGAATAACTCGTCCATAAGTCCTTCATGAAGCCAGCTCTGTGCATCCTGACAAACTTTCGTATAGGCATTCCATCCATTACTCTGGTAGCGGGAAAGATCATTGAACTTTCCGATAGGAGAGCAACTCATCTTTACCCACGGCTTTTCAGTTTTTACGGCATCGTGGATCTTTCTGACGATTGAAGTGATATAATCTCTGGCTTGATCCCTGTTGACACGGATATTCCAAGTCTCAGGGTATCGGATATAATCGAGGTCAATCCCATCAATATCATAGTTACGTGTAATCTCTCCGCATATTTCCGCAAGATAGTTTCCTGTTCGAGGATCTTCCGGATTCATGTACCCTTCTGTTCCGATACGTCGTATGAGTCCCGGAAAATGTCTGCGGAGCATTCTGCATCCGAGTTGGTTCCATTTCCCTACAGGCATGGTGACAATCCAGGCATGGACTTCCATTCCCCTTTTATGACATTCATTGATGGCAAAGGCTAAGGCATCATATCCCGGTGATTTACCCGGGAACCCCGAAAGGCAACCGTCCCATGGCTCATATCCGGAAGGATAGATCACTGTGCCACGGATACGAGTCTGGATAATTACGGTATTGATGTTCGCCTTCTTCAGTTGGTCTAGGATATTTTTTAACTCCTCTTGCTGTTTCTCCATCGAACGGACGGACTGGGAATAGGAGTGAGGCCAGTCAAGTCCTCCCATGGTGGTGAGCCAAACAGCCCTGACTTCATATTTAGGTGTTCCAAAGGAAAGGATAGAATCCCATGGTGTCCCTTCTTTCCCGAAATCCATTGTGTTCTTTGCTGAAATCGTGATAGTAAAAGACAACAGCAGGAGGAATAGATAGAATCGACGCATTTCTTTTAATTTGCTCACAAAGATACTGATAATTTTCCTTTTTCCAAATTAATTTTTTAATTTTGCAAGGCGATATTGGCACTTGATTTGACCGGGACTGATTCCTTTTGCTTTTAATTACAGAATTTTTATTGGGGATATATGTTCTGGAGGGCTTTTATTGAGCATGCGTCAAGTCTTGTCGTAATAGTGGGAGAATATATATGAGAAAATAAGTCATGGAGCAACAATATCCTTCAAAACTTTTAGAAAAGGCTGTCTCTGAATTTGCCAAGTTACCGGGAATAGGACGGAAGACGGCTTTGCGTCTGGTCCTGCACCAACTTCGGCAGAGTAATGAGACTGTGGAACAGTTTGTCACTGCTATATCTTCTCTGAAGGAAAATGTCAAATACTGTAAGATCTGTCACAATATCAGTGATACGGATATTTGCCCAATCTGTTCGGATCCCCATCGTGATGCCTCGACAGTTTGTATCGTTGAGAATGTCCAGGATGTGATGGCTATTGAGAACACGATGCAGTATCATGGCCTTTATCATGTCCTGGGAGGTATAATTTCTCCTGTGGATGGTATCGGACCGGGTGATATAGAAATAGATTCATTGATCAAGCGTGTGGCCGATGGAGGAATCAATGAAGTGATCTTTGCCTTGAGTAGTACAATGGAAGGAGACACAACCAATTTCTATATCTCTCGTAAGTTAGCTCCTTATCATGTCCGGATGAGTGAGATCGCCAGAGGAATTTCCGTAGGAAATGAAATCGAATATACAGATGAAGTAACCCTTGGCCGTTCTATTTTAAGTCGTACACCTTTTGAAAAATAATATGAAAAGAGTTCAGAAACAATTGATGATCAGTTTTCTCAGTTTGATTTTATTGTCAATATTACTTGTTGTGGCAGGGGAAGCCGGAATACAGGTTTTTACATTCAGTTTCCGTGGTACAGGACATTCCGGTCAGGCCCAGTTTATCTGTCAGACTCTTCTCGAGATTCTGACTATCGGTGCAATTCCACTTGCCCTAAGGCTATTCAAATTGAAGAAAATTCATCAGGAATTGGTTTCAAAGCCGGAAAAGGCTTTACTCAAATGGGGACAACTGAGAATCTGGATTCTTTTTCTTCCCCTTCTTCTCAATATTATCTTTTATTATGCCTCTATGGCTCCCGGATTCGGCTATATGGGAATAATACTGTTTCTCTGCTTATTCTTTATCGTTCCAACAAAAGGGCGGTGTTCTGAAGATATAACGGATAATCTGGATAAAAAGTAAGAACATCAACGATTGGCAAGATTTAGGATTGTGGTAAGTCGGGATCCCATATTCTGTCTTTGACCTTATACTATCTAAAACAAAAAACCTTCAAGAATCATCTTGAAGGCTTGGCGGTACGTATGAGACTCGAACTCATGCCCTCCTGCGTGACAGGCAGGAGGTCATGAGTTCGAGTCTCATACGTACCGCCAAG
>DAIPMC010000158.1:0-1295 GCA_036768895.1 Prevotella sp.
TATAGGAATGACACATAATACTTAAGAACATACGGTCCACCCCTATAGAAGTCTCCACATCGTAGGGAGTATAATTCTTCTTTGAGTCAGAATCATAGTATTTGATCTGACGGCCAGAGAATTTCTCATGCTGGGAAAGATCATAATCCGTACGAGAATGAATACCTTCTACCTCTTTAAACCCAAAAGGCATCTTGAATTCAATATCTGTAGCCGCATTAGCATAATGAGCCAATTTCTCATGATCATGGAAACGATAATTTTCAGCTCCCATACCTAAAGATTCATGCCAGGCCAGACGGGTTTTCTTCCAGTATTCAAACCAACGCTTCTCAGTACCAGGCTGGCAGAAGAATTGCATCTCCATCTGTTCAAATTCACGCATACGGAAGATAAACTGACGCGCTACTATCTCGTTTCTAAAGGCTTTTCCTATCTGTGCAATACCAAAGGGTAATTTCTGACGACTGGAGCGCTGGACATTCAGGAAGTTGACAAAGATACCCTGCGCAGTCTCCGGGCGAAGGTAAATACGATTCGTTGCATCAGCGGTAGAACCTACCTGAGTAGAAAACATCAGGTTGAACTGCCGTACATCGGTCCAATTCTTTGTTCCGGAAACAGGATCAACTATACCTTCATCCAGAATAATCTGTTTTAGTTCCTTCAGATCCGGACCTTGCATGGCCGCAGCATAACGGGTATGAAGGGCATCCCGCTTTTTCTGATGCTCCAGTACACGTGTATTCGTCTCAAGAAACTTCTTTTCATCGAAAGCATCACCAAACTTCTTGGCAGCTTTATTGACTTCCTTTTCTATTTTCTCATCATACTTACCAATCTGATCCTCTATCAAATTGTCCGCACGATAGCGTTTCTTGGAATCACGATTGTCAATCAAAGGATCATTG
The DNA here is from genome assembly GCA_036768895.1 of Prevotella sp. Taxonomy (GTDB): domain Bacteria; phylum Bacteroidota; class Bacteroidia; order Bacteroidales; family Bacteroidaceae; genus Prevotella. Next base: position 912 of record DAIPMC010000158.1, read on the forward strand.
AAAGCATCCAAATGGCCAGATGCTTTCCAAACTGTAGGGTGCATGAAAATAGAGGCATCAATTCCAACGATATTCTGATGAAGCAGTATCATGCTTTGCCACCAGTATTTCTTGATATTATTCTTCAGTTCCACACCATTCTGACCGTAGTCATAGACAGCAGCCAAGCCATCATAAATCTCACTACTCGGGAAGACAAAGCCATATTCTTTGCAATGACTGACTATCTTCTTGAAAACGTCTTCTTGTGCCATCTTCTTTTGCTCTGTTTTTAATTTGAATTTAATATTTGCAAAGATACATCTTTTTTTCTGGAATATGCAAATAATGTTTTGCTTTCAAAGCAAAACATTATTTGCATATTCCAGAAAAAAAGATGTATCT
>DAIPMC010000158.1:1305-3287 GCA_036768895.1 Prevotella sp.
AATTTATTTGTTGCAAAGATACATCTTTTTTTCGGTAATATACAAATTATGTTCTTCTTTCAAAGCAAGTTAACAACAATTAGCAGCCATATAAACGCAATACTTACATTCTGAATAATGAATGATCGTTACGGACCATCTTCAGTACACGCCATTTCCGTAGTAAGGAACTATTCTTTGACAAAAGACCAAGAAACGCCCTATCGTCTATATTTCTGCATCCTTTACGAACACAGGAGATTTCCGATATGAAAACGATTTCCGATTTGTGCAATCCAAAATATTTTGCTATATTTGCAAGAATTAAAAATCGAGATAATTTTATGGACGACGAAAACAATAACCCACACACAGAAGATGCTGATTATATAGAAGAGCCAGGAGATGAAGAAACAACTTCTGAACAGCATTCTGATTACAAGCCTGTTGAAAGGTTTGATGCATCTGCCGTGCGCCATCTTTCAGGAATGTATAAGACCTGGTTTCTTGACTATGCCTCTTATGTCATTCTACAACGTGCTGTCCCCAGTATCGAAGATGGTCTGAAGCCAGTCCAGCGTCGTATCCTTCACTCCATGAAAAGAATGGACGACGGAAGATACAACAAAGTTGCAAACATTGTCGGACATACTATGCAGTTTCACCCACATGGAGATGCTTCCATCGGCGATGCACTTGTACAATTAGGACAGAAGGAACTGCTAATAGATACACAGGGAAACTGGGGAAACATTCTTACTGGTGATCGGGCTGCTGCACCCCGTTATATCGAAGCCCGACTGTCTAAGTTCGCATTAGAAACTGTTTTTAATCCTAAAACCACAGATTGGCAACTCTCCTATGACGGACGCAACAAAGAGCCAATTACTTTACCTGTAAAATTCCCTTTACTTTTAGCTCAAGGTGCTGAAGGCATTGCCGTAGGTCTGGCCTCAAAAGTACTGCCTCATAATTTCAACGAGCTCTGTGATGCTGCGATAAAATATCTAAGGGGAGAAGCCTTCCATCTCTATCCGGATTTCCCCACAGGTGGAACGATTGATGTAAGTAAATATAATGACGGTCAACGGGGAGGTACACTCAAAATAAGGGCAAAAATAGAAAAAATAGACAACAAAACTCTCGCTATACGTGAGATTCCATACGGAAAAACTGCTGCTACCATACAGGATTCTATTACGAAAGGGGTAGAAAAAGGGAAACTCAAGATACGACGTGTCGATGATATGACAGCACGGGAAGTTGAAATTCAGATTCATCTTACACCGGGAACATCATCGGATAAAACCATTGATGCTCTCTATGCCTTTACCGACTGCGAAACAAGCATTAACCCGAACTGTTGTGTCATCATGGATGACAGACCTTGTTTCCTTACCATCAGTGATGTACTCCGTTATTCAGTTGATCGCACAGAGGGATTATTACGCAAAGAACTTCTGATCAGGAAGAAAGAATTGGAAGAGCAACTCTTCTTTGCTTCTCTGGAACGCATCTTTATCGAACAACGTATCTACAAGGAAAAGAAATTTGAACAGGCTAATGATATGAATGAAGTCATAGCTTTCGTAGATATGAAGCTACAACCATTTGTTAAAGATTTCATTCGTCCCATTACTCGCGAAGACATCCTTAAACTTATGGAAATCAAAATGCAACGCATTCTGAAGTTCAATAAGGATAAAGCGGATGAACTTATTGCGAAGATCAAAGCTGAAATTTCTGACATCAATAAAGACTTGAATCAAATGACGAAAGTCACTATTGACTGGTTTGAATATCTTAAACAAAAATATGGTAAAGACCATACACGCAAGACCGAAATCCGCAGTTTTGACACCATTGAGGTCACCAAAGTTGTGGATGCCAACCAAAAACTCTACATCAACCGACAGGAAGGTTTTATAGGAACCGGACTGAAAAAGGATGAGTTTATCTGCAACTGCTCTGATCTGGATGACGTCATTATTTTCTACAAGAAT
>DAIPMC010000044.1:0-19721 GCA_036768895.1 Prevotella sp.
CTGCAAAACAGATTTTAAATTTCAATGGTTCAGGTCTTTCTTTGATGGAGGTCAGCCACCGTTCCAGCGACTTTCAGGCTGTCGTTGATGAGAGTGAAGCGCTGATCAAAGAATTACTCGATATTCCTGACGGATATTCCGTTCTCTTTCTTGGTGGTGGTGCTTCGACACAATTTATGGAGATTCCCGCTAATTTCCTGATTAAGAAAGCCGCTTACCTGAATACAGGTAGTTGGGCTGATAAAGCAGAAAAGGAAGCTCGGCATTTCGGAGAAACCGTTGAGATAGCATCTTCCAAAGAGGCTAACTATACGTATATCCCAAAGGAATATAGTATTCCTGCTGATGCTGACTATCTACATATCACTACAAATAATACTATCTATGGTACAGAATTTCGTAAGGATTTGGATTCTCCTATTCCTTTGATTGCTGATATGAGTTCTGACATCATGAGTCGTCCTGTAGATGTGAGCAAATATGATGCAATCTATGCAGGGGCTCAGAAGAACCTGTCTATGGCTGGTGTCACATTGGTCATTGTGAAAAATGACAAACTGGGTCGTGTTCCTCGTGAGTTGCCTACAATGATTGATTACCGTACGCATGTGAAAAAAGGCTCTATGTTCAATACTCCTCCGGTTGTTCCTATCTATTCCTTGCTTGAAACCATGCGTTGGGTAAAGAAAGAAGGTGGTGCAAAGGAAATGGACCGTCGTGCCCATGAACGTGCTAATATACTTTACGGTGAGATTGACCGTAACAAACTCTTCCATGGTACGGCTAAGGAAGAGGACCGTTCTCTGATGAATATTTGTTTTGTGATGAATGATGAATATAAAGATCTGGAGAAGCCGTTCCTTGACTTTGTTTCCGGCCGTGGTATCGTAGGTGTCAAGGGCCACCGTTCTGTAGGTGGTTTCCGTGCCAGTTGCTATAACGCAATGACTGTTGAAGGAGTAAACTTTTTGGTCAAGGCAATGAAGGATTTTGAGGCTAAATATTAAATAGAAGCAATCATGAAGAAGATATTAGTTGCAACAGCAAAACCGTTTGCAACCTTAGCTGTAGAAGGTATAAAAAAAGAGGTAAAAGATGCAGGCAATGAATTGGTCTTGCTTGAGAAGTATGCAGACCGTTCACAACTCTTAGAGGCAGTGGCTGATGCAGATGCGATGATTGTCCGTTCTGATAAAATCGATGCGGAAGTTCTTGATGCTGCGAAAAATCTGAAACTCGTCGTCCGTGCCGGTGCCGGCTATGATACGATAGACCTGGCTCATGCCAAGTCCAATGGAGTTATTGTTGAGAATACTCCGGGACAGAATGCTAATGCTGTAGCCGAACTCGTATTCGGCCTGTTGGTATATACTGTACGTAACTTTTATAACGGAAAATCGGGAACGGAACTGAAAGATAAGAGACTCGGTCTCTTGGCCTTCGGTAATGTGGCTCGTAATGTGGCTCGTGTCGCAAAAGGCTTTGATATGAAGGTTTCTGCTTATGATGAGTTCTGTCCGGCAGTTAATATTGAGACTGCAGGTGTCCGTGCTTATAAGACTAAAGAGGAACTTTTCCGTAACAGTGATGTCGTGAGTCTGCATATCCCGGCTACTCCTGAGACTATAGGCAGTATAGATTATAAACTCGTCAATTTGATGCCGGAAGGGGGTATCTTGGTCAATGCGGCACGCAAAGAGATTATTAACGAACCGGAATTGCTTAAGTTACTTGCTGACCGTCCCGACTTGAAATATATAACTGATCTGAAACCCGACGCTGTAGCCGAATTTGAGAAATTTGGTGATCGGTTCTTTACTACTCCAAAGAAGATGGGAGCTCAGACCGCTGAAGCAAATATCAATGCTGGTGTTGCTGCTGCTCAACAGATCAATGCTTTTTTTAAGGATGGCATCGTAAAATTCCAGGTCAACAAATAATTTAAACTATGGCTAAAGTAAAACCTTTCAGAGGTTTACGTCCACCTGTGGACTTGGTTGAAAAAGTTGAAAGTCGCCCGTATGATGTCCTTGACTCTGAGGAGGCAAGGACTGAGGCGGGCAATAATGAGAAGAGCCTCTATCATATTATCAAACCAGAAATCAACTTTCCAAAAGGTACTTCTGAATATGATCCTCGGGTCTATAAGAGTGCTGCTGAACAGTTGAAAAAGTTTCGTGAGCAAAGATGGCTGGTTCAGGATAGTCAGGAAGACTATTATCTCTATGCTCAGACTATGAACGGTAAGACACAATATGGCCTGGTGGTTGGCGCCTGTGTAGAGGATTATCTTAGTGGGGTGATAAAAAAACATGAACTTACACGGAAAGACAAAGAAGATGATCGGATGAAGCATGTTCGGATTACTAATGCGAATATGGAACCCGTCTTTCTTGCCTATCCTGATAATAGTGTACTGAATGACTTGATTATACGCTATGCCGCTACTCGGCCGGTATACGATTTTATCGCACCTATAGATGGCTTCCGCCATCAGTTTTGGGTCATAAGTGATCAGAGTGACATTCAGACCATAACGGAAGAATTTGCAAAAATCCCCAGCCTTTATATTGCTGACGGTCATCACCGTACAGCTGCTGCTGCACGTGTAGGGCAGGAGAAGGCCCAGAATGATCCCAACCATACTGGTAAGGAAGAGTATAATTATTTCATGGCAGTATGTTTTCAGGCTTCTCAACTGACGATTCTGGATTATAACCGTGTAGTAAAGGATCTCAATGGTATGACATCTGAAATCTTCCTCAAGGCTTTGTCTGAAGATTTCATCGTTGAGAAAATGGGACCGGAAGAATATAAACCTTCCAAACTTCATGAGTTCAGTATTTATCTGGACAGTAACTGGTATAAACTGGAAGCTCGTCCGGGTACTTATGATGATAATGATCCGATCGGTGTGTTGGATGTGGATATTTCTTCACGTTTGATTCTGGATAAACTGATGGGAATCAAGGATCTTCGTACCGATAAAAGAATTGATTTTGTCGGTGGTTTACGTGGACTGAAAGAACTTCGGCGTCGCGTAGATAGTGGTGACATGCGTTGGGCTCTTGCCTTATATCCTGTCAGTATGGGGCAGATAATGAATATTGCAGACAGTGGCAAGATTATGCCGCCGAAAGCAACATGGTTCGAACCGAAACTGCGTTCTGGACTTATCGTTCATCTGCTTTCATAATCGGAAAGAAATGGTATAACTCGTTTTTTATGATAGATGAATATACCACTATAATAAATAGTGTTGGCGAGGGATTCTACTCCGAGAAACGAAGTAAGTTCCTCGCCTTCGCACATCATGTGACTTCTAAAGATGAAGTGAAGGTATTATTGAAATCCTATCAGGAAAAATACTATGATGCACGCCATGTCTGCTATGCATATATCCTGGGACCGGAACAGAAGGATTTCAGGGCTGTAGATAATGGTGAACCTTCTTCTACTGCAGGGAAGCCTATTATGGGACAGATTCTTTCGCATGGACTGACGGATGTTGTTGTTTATGTCATCCGTTATTATGGAGGGATTAACCTTGGGACTGGTGGACTGATCAGGGCTTATCGTACGGCAGCTGATGATGCCTTGAATCATTCCGTCACAGCTGTGAAGCAGGTTGAAGAATTTATCGTATGGCATTTCACTTATCCGATGATCAATGCAGTCATGCATATAGTTAAGGAGATGAACCTGAGGATTGTAAGTCAGGATTTTGATACTGATTGTAGTATTAAACTGGCGGTGAGGAAGAGTGATGCTGAAATTTTAAGAAGGCGTCTGGCGGATCTGAGTTTTGAATAATTCTTTAGGGATTCTTGGATATGTCCAAAATTAATTGTACTTTTGCAGCTGCTAGGAAGATTGGCAGAGTGACCGAATGCGCTGGACTCGAAATCCGGTATACCCCTTTCGGGTATCGGGGGTTTGAATCCCTCATCTTCCGCTATTGAATGGGTATTCCATATTTCAATCCCCTTTTATTCTTATCTCTTGCCGCAGCATATCCTTGCATAAGGACAATGCTCGCATTGCTTGATATCTTCTGTGGCACTTAACGCAACTTCTGGATCAAAGATTTCAGATAGGGTGTTCCTGATATTTTCTTCAAAGTTATCTATATTTGCATCTCCTTCTTCATTTTCATATTTTTCGATATCAGTAATGAAGTCTTTTCCGATTTTCAGGGGAAGGACCTTATCACCGGCATGCTGGATGAAAAGTAAAGACGGACTGACAGGCAGATTGTCTGTATCATAGACTCTTCTTCCATCAGGGTCTTTCTTGCTCCTTATGATACTCGCATAAAGCATTGCCTGAAGATAATAATCGGTATGATTAGCCAGTTTCTTTCCCGAGAAAATATCCCCAAGTTCCTTGACAGACATTTTGTCATTATTCCCGGTCTTATAATCGATGACACGGATGGTAGGGCCTTCTGCCAGATTGACCTGATCCAGCCGGTCTGTGCTTCCGAAAATGGTTATGGGGCGCTCTCCTTGAGGAGTCTTGAAAACAATAGGGGCTTCGACCAACTTTTCCAGTCCCAGAATTTTGAAAGGTGCTGAATCCTTGTCTATTAGCAGCAGTCTTTTGAGATAATCGATAATTACCTGACGGTTGATGATCTGCAGACCATTATATTCGATGTGTGTATCAGGACCCACATTAAAGAGATTCTGTCTGAAAGCTTTATCAACACACTGTTCGACAGAATAAGGATTCTTGAGAGCTCTTTCTATTTCTTCTTTTTGAATGGTAAAGGGGCGGATGATTTCTATGGTTTGTTTTCCTTGGGCATCTTTTTGCGTTTGGATGTTGCCGGTTGGGGCAAATTGCAGATAAAAGAGTTGACATGCCTGATGGAATATGTTTCCGAATGTACGATTGTCTACTTTGTCCTCATCGATTTCGTCCGGTTCCTTTATTTTTGCGATATATTTATAATAGAATTGAAGTTGACAACGTATGTATGTGTTCAGTCCAGTAGGAGAGAGACGGTTTATCTGATGGATGACTTGCATGACAGGTTCGTCTTTTTCTATTGAAGTGCGTGAGTGTATAGCGGGTTTCTGACCTGTGACCAGGTTTTCCAGATGAATGGTTTGTGGACTCTCCACCATCAACTGGAGCATAAACCGGGACATCTCTCCTGTCTGTCCGTTGCTTGCTGTATTATTGTAAACGAGAGTGACATCTTCTGCTCTTTGAAGGAGACGGTAGAAGTAATAGGAATAAATAGCCACCTTGTTATCCACTGTCGTCAGTTCGTAAGCCTTACGGATAGAATAGGGAATAAAGGAGGTATCATTGACACCTTTAGGAATATTTCCTTCGTTACAGGAAAGCAACAGCACATGGTCAAAGTCCAGGTTTCTTGTTTCCAGTATTCCCATGATTTGTATTCCAACAGCTGGCTCTCCATGAAAAGGAATGGTCGTAGTGTTGATGAGTTGTGTCATAAGCCGCTGATAGGTATGTATATCAATATTCAGATCATCTTCATCGATCAGGTTGCAGAGACGGTTGATCAGTGTATACATTCTGAAGAGAGATTCTTGAAAGAGTGGGTCTTCTTTGATCCGATTCTGCTCTCCCTGCTCTTTGACGGCGTGGTTGTAATTAATACCTATCATCTTGAGGATTTCCAACAACCAGTGCGACATCTTACTCAGAGAACCGTCTGGGGTCTGAAATAATATTCTCAGTCCGTTGTCGTCTTCAATAAAAGGATATTCTTTACTGAGTTCTTCTAATGACAAATAGAAGTGTTTATGATTGCTTAATGAGGTATTGAGATCCTTGATATTACTGGATATAAATTGAGAATAAGGGTGTTGGAGGACTTTGCTTGTTCCGCGATAGAGAAATTTATTAAGATCTTTTCGGTAATCATGAGCTTGCATGTCAATCAGTAACTTGACCAGTGTACTGACCGGTGACTGTGACAAAGGATAGCCGGTGGTTACATTTATCTTCGTTACTTCCGGTGGCAGACTGTGAATGATGGTGGGCAGGAGGCTCTCATCTGCCATGACAATGGCCGTACGCTTTCCTGCTTCAATCCTGTGTTTCCCTTTCAACCAGTCACTGACATACCTTGCCTGAAGATTTTCGGTGCTTGCGCTGATGAATGTGATGTCTTTCGATTTCACCATATTCTTGTATATCTCACTGTCATCACTATCCAGTTCATTGGGATAATCTTTAAGATACTGGGCAACATAATGTCCGGCTTCATTGTCATGACCTTTTCTGGGCATGTAGTAATCATCAAAATCCCAATAGAATCTGGCTTTGCCTTCTTTCTTCAGTCTGTCACAAAGAGTCAGTTCTACCTTTTGCATCATATTGAAACCGACAAAAAGATACATTGAATGTTTCAATTTCAAGTTCGGGTCAGTTGCTACTTCCTTATAAAGTGCGCCTTCATAGGCTAGTCCTTGTTCTTGCAGAGATTTATTGAACTGATGATAGATATTGCCGAACTGGCTCCAGAGTGTGATGAACCGTTTTTTCAGAACACTGTTCTGGTCTTCTGAGAAATTGCTGAAAAATCGTTTTAATATCTTCTTCTGATCATCATTGAGGTAACTCACATCGTCCAATTCATGAATATCTTTCAGATTGGCGAATACTTGATCCGCATTTGCCATATTTTTATCGATGTCATCGAAATCAGAGATAAGTAACTGTCCCCAACCGTAAAACTTATCGAGTGATTCTGTTTCGCCGGTGATTTGATCATATACTTTATAGAGCTCATTGACGAGTTTGATAGGGTCTCCGACTGTCCGCTTGCTGTGCTCCCGGAACAGATCGCTGATGGTGATACACGTCGGGCTCCACAATGGGTAGTCCACTTGTCTGGCCAACTCCTGATTTAGGAATAGTGAAGCACGTTTGTTTGGAAATACAACAACAATATGACTGAGTTGCTGCTTGTATTTGCGAATGATATCTTGAGCTACATAATGAAGAAAAGTTTGCATGTCCAGTAATTTTGAAGTTGAAAAGAGAAAAACACTAGATAGTGTTTTTGGTTATCTGTTACCCTGATCCCATTTTCTGTTTAGGATTAATCGGAATCTGTATTCTTGACTTCCACGATACGATTAGGATATACATACCAGAGATATCCGGTAATATGTTGATAGTTCATCTGAGAGAGGAGAGCCATGTATGCCCTGACCTGATCTTCATATTCTTGATGCGGCTTGCCAAATTTGAAGTCGACCACGATCATTTCCTTTCCGTCTGTCATGACACGGTCCGGACGCTTTTCTATGACTTCATCCGTATTGGGATCCCTATATAAGATTGTACATTCATTGAATAGCTCCCAACGATTTGAAAACCAATCTCTTACTCTGTGTGATTCAAGCCTTTGTTTCATCATGTCTTTCAACTTTTCCTTATTCAGTTGGTCGGCATCAAGCACACCGTCCTGTTCAAGTTGGTTAAGTGCTTGGTCTACATCATCCAGGGTATGAATGGAGGAGAAGATCGCATGAAGCACGTTTCCTGTATTAATATAAGCATTGTGTTGCATGGCTTCTTCATCATCTCCTTGGATGAAATCTTTGCTTTTATTACTTTGACGGAAGTCAACTTTATTTTCATAATTGGCAACTGTTACAGGTTTAGGTTGAACTTGCTGGAGAAAGACATTATGAGATGCAGCCTTTTCCTGTTCCTTACTTTTTATGTCCGGAGTTCCGTATTCAAAGACCAAAGATTTGACTTGTGTTCTTTCCTTATCTTGAATATTGTCTATGCTGGTCAGAATGTCCTTCCCTTGTTCTTCTTGTTCAATGGACTGGAAAGTAGACCCTTCCAGTTGATTACCTAACAGAGGCAGGACCTCTTCCATCACTTCACTTTCGTTAGCAGGTTCTGTCCTGTTGTCTTTTTCGTCAGTCTTTTTGTGACTATTCGGTTTATCTTTGTACTTGCCGAAGACATAGAGGTTTTTTTTCGGACGGGTGAAAGCTACATAAAGCAGGTTGATATTATCCACAATGTTTTGTGAATGCTCTTTTTGGTAGAATGGTTCATATACAGAACCCGTCATCTGTTTTTTGTATAAGTCTATCGGTACGACAGGCAGCTCATTATACGGACTTTCTGAAGGAGTACACCATATCGTATATCCTGGCTTCTCCAGTGCCCAGTCACAGAATGGGATGATGACATGATCAAATTCGAGTCCTTTGCTCTTATGGATTGTCAGGAGCCTGATGCCGTTAGCTTCATCACTTTGTATCGAATGAGAATGAATGTCATTGTCCCAAACATGAAGAAAGTCATTGATATCAGGAACATGTTCCTGGAGATACTTGCTCAGTTCATCGTAGAAGGCACATATATATGCACTTTGTCCATTCATTTTCGTGAGTTCAAAGATAGCATAGAGTTGTTCTACCAAATCCATCAGGGGAAGCCCTTCGAGTTCGTTCAAATGGTTGATATAGGCCTCTGGCAACTGAGCCGTCAGTTGTTCTTCCAAAGTACATTCAGAATGGAGAAAGATCTCACTGTCTGTTTTCTCTGGATTCTTGATTTCCGTTTGGTATGCTTTTGCCAGATTGGCTAATGTGAGCAGATCGTCTCGATGGGTGATAAAGCGCAGGGCATCCACCAGCATATTTACAGCCTGGGAAGCATCGAGACGGAACGCCAGATCACTGACCAGAGTCACATCCGGAAGTTGGTCCATGAAGTAAGAACCGATCTCCTGAATAGTCGGATTCTTCCTGACCAGGATAGCAATGTCGCGTTCACGGCATCCCATGTCAAGTAATTCACGGACCGTATCAACGGTTTTCTGCAGCATCAGGTTATGATACTGATCATTATTAGGGAGAAGTTCGATATGGATATATCCTTGATCTTCTTTCCCCTGCGGTACTTTCTGGGAAAGTTCCTTCTGGAGATACGCCTCTTGCAGATCTTTCATCCCTTTTCCGCCATTGGACCAGAGTTCGGATTGGCTGGCTTTAAGGAAGAAGGCGTTATTGAATGTTACGATTCTCTTATCAGAACGGAAATTGACATCCAGAATCTTCTTGTTTACCTGATCTGATGAGAATTCTTTCGTATCAATATCCCTGAGCAATTTCCAGTCACCGGATCTCCATCGATAGATACTCTGCTTGATATCACCGACAATCAGATTCTGTGCAAGATGTTCTGATGGCGGGACAGCATGAGACATGGTCTCTTGGAGAAGGACTTTGAAATTCCGCCACTGGATCCTGCTAGTATCCTGGAACTCATCTATCATAATATGTTCCAGGTGTGCTCCGATCTTCTCAAAGATGAAAGGTGAGTCATTATCGCTGATGAGAGAATAGAGTAGGTTCTGTGTGTCACTGAGCAGAAATCTGTTGGCTTCCTGATTACTGTCCCTTACCTTCTCACCGATCTTTCCAAGTAATCTTAAAGTGTTGAGATGCCTCAAGGTGAGGTCAGCGGATTTATAGGCTTTGGACAGGCTCGGGCGTTTGCTTTCTATTTGACGGAGCAAGGGCCATAGCTGTTCCTGAACTAATTCGAAGATTTCATTTCCGGGAACAGCTTTTTTCTTTGTAACCCAGTTTTTGGGGTCTTCAAGACAATTACAGAGCGTTTGGTTAATCAACTTTGATTCATCAGTAAATTCACCTTTTGCCAGTTTTGTAAAATAACTCCAGATACCTTTCTCTCCTCTGTTAAGGTCTGTGGCTGTAAATCCACCGTTATCCATCTTTTTGAAGAAGATATCAGCATATTCCTTGATTGTATTCTTTGACTTTTGTCTGATGGCCTGTAGTTTCTTAGAATAGTCAGGAAAGAAAGTACTGCCTTGCGCCATAAGGGGGTCAAGTTCATTAAAATGCTGTTTATAAGTATCTTCGAATATATTTTCTCCGAAAGTTTTGATCTGCTTGATGATGTTCCATCCCTTGTCATCGTCCATTTTTTCATGGATATAATCCATGATCCAGGTAAGGACCGGACTGTTGGCATTCAATTCTTCGATAAGATCATCCACAGCTTGCTCCATCACCTCTTGATCATTCAGGCTGATTGCCATATTAGCTGTCAGATCGAGTTCCCGGGCCAGATTCCTTAAAACGGTTTGAAAGAAAGCGTCAATGGTCTCAACCCGAAAATCGTTAAAATGGTGGAGAAGATGGTTCAGTACCCAATCGGCACGCTTCCTGATAAGCTCTTCACCTAGTCCTGTAGCAAGTTGTACCTCTTTTATATAATCCTTTGAATCATCCAGATTCCGCGAGATACCATACAGTTGCGATAATATGCGCATCTTCATTTCTTCCGTAGCCTTGTTAGTGAAGGTTACGGCCAGTACCCCGCGGTAGGATTGAGGACTCAGTATAAGTAATGAGATATATTGGGTAGCAAGTTTGAAGGTTTTCCCGGCTCCGGCACTTGCCCGATAGACAGTTAAAGGTTTCATCATTTCAGTCATCGCTCACTTTATTTATAAAAAAAGCTATAGCACTTTTTCTTTATGTCGTTTTTATATTGTCAGAATTACTTGCTGATTACCAGTTGTTGAACAGTTCAAATCCCCATTTTATACCAACCCCTTCAAAGCGGTGGGAACTCCCGCCACAGAAGATACCTATAGAGAACAGGCGGTTGGTAAAACCATATCCGACTTCTAAATAGGGGGATAGTTTTCGAATAGAAAGTGCACTGACATATATCCGTTCCTTTTCTACAACCTGTCCGACAAGGGGAATCCAGGAAAGGAACAACATCGGAGATTCGTATGTCGCATTGGCACGAACATAAAATTTAGAAGCATTGTACCAGTTTGAATTCAGCAACTCAAATTCTCCGCTCCATTCATCGTACCACCCACCAGGGATATAATTTTCCCTGAAGTTATTATAATCCAGAAAATACCCATCCTTGCTCTTGTCCGTATAGAGTCCCATTCCTGCACGTAAGGATAGAGAACGCATACAAGGCATCTGATGAATTTCCTGTCCGTCCAGTTCCCATTTCTCATAATTGATCTTTCCTCCCATGAAACCTTTGATTCCTCGTTCATAACTGGCATTGATAACAGGGCCATGGTTTACAAGAGGTGTATACTGCAATTGGATAAAAGGTGCAGATGAACAATAACTCGTAGGTTTACCTGCTTGTATGAAACCTTCTTTTTTTACTGCTGTACGACGGTGCCAGACAAGTCCGCTTTGCAGATCAAGATGATGTTTGATAATCTGGTAGTTCGTACTTACTTTAATTCCCAAATCATTGAAATAGTCCAGATTCAATTTGTTCCAGTCGATAGAATCCGGTTTCTGATTTTTTATTTCATTCAGGATATTCGAGTTGGTAATGCGGTTGCCATTGAAGTATTCTATTTTCACCCATCCGTTTCTTCTCTGATTATAGGTGAACGTGATTGGGATGTTATACAATAGTCTCTTCCATTCAAAAGAATATCCCATCTTAATGCGGGTCGAGATACTTTGATTAGGGGTAAAATTATAGTAACCTTTTACATCGAAGCGATAGATGATTCCTTTATTTCGTGAATACCCAAAGTAAAAAGGGTTGAAAATAGGATCAATTTTGATATGTCCCTGTTTCTTGTCTCCAATATTTGCATTAATATTGTTTAGCATATTATTTCCGATAACATTCCAGAAAAGGCGTCTGCTGACATATTTATACTTTGGAGGATTGCTATTTGGGGTATTGATTGAGTTCTTATTTGTGGAAGCATTGCTTTTCGAGTTATCCTTTTTTGTTCCTTTTGGAACAGAACCTGTTTGGGATATGCTTTCCGACGTTTTGGACAAAGCAGAAGTTGACTCAGTTTGTTTTGTCGTATCTGAATAAATTTTCTGATTGCTGATAGGACGTGCCTGATTTGCTATTGACTTTTGAATGGAGTCATTTATTGCTATAATTTTCTTTTCTTCATTTGTTAGTGGGATGGGGCGTATGCTGTCCAGAAGATTCCTGCTCTCTGAGAGTTGAAGAGAATCCGGCAAGGTGCAATCTATATCATATACCGAGGTTATCCAAGAGCGAAGCCGGTTGCCTAAAGTGCTGATTTTTGCGATAATATCGCAGCGTTTAGGCAGTAATGATTTAATGCCGCTTTTACCCATTTCTCCTTGGAGTACAAAGTGAATCATATCATATTCGCCCTCGAAAAAGAAACGATCAACTTTTCCTGTATTGTTATCTACGATAATCCATCCTTTGACTAATTGGGTATTTTTGATTTTAGGTCTGATAAAGAAGCGGGTCTGATTGATTCCGTATTTTATGGATTTATAGTGGTAGAAGCGCTTGTTGCTTTTCTTTAATGGTGAAAGTATAATGCCCTTAAAAAGAGTCACTTCATAAAGGCTAGGTTGAAGATAGTCAAAGAGAACCGGAAGTAACTTATGGGAATGATATACAGTAGAGTACATCAGAAGTGCTTTGGTCTTTTCTCTTCCTCCTCGATAATAAACAATATTGGAAAAACTTTCATTTAAGAAATCGCGTCTGTTATCTCTGGCTATATCATACATCGTCGGAATAGCAAGAAGTAACGGATTCTTTCTGTCTATATGAGTCCTGTATTTGAAGTAGACGTTTGAAGAAACTGAATCCTGTATCTCGTTATGAAGTAGTGTGTCAGCATACATGAAGACCTGTTGAAGTAATTTTGTATCAACTTGTTTCTTACCAAATGATTCTGTACAATTCATCATGATAAAGGACAAAACCAGAAATCCTATTATGAATATCTTTTGTTTCTTCAAAATCACATACGGGGAGAGACTGCAAGGGCAAGGGGGAAATAGTCTATTATAATATTCTACAAAACAAATCCTTATCGAGGCACTGTCAATAACAATATCTTACGACCTATCCTCGTATTGACAGCCTTTCTGAAAAGATAATATTTACGAGAATTGTTTTTATCTGGCAAAGGGAAAAGCCCTCTTTTCCGAAGCCATTCTATAGAATTATTTAAATGACGTGCACTTCTGGTAATTTGGATAGTCTGATACAGATAGTCCATAGACAATTGTGCTACACGGTACTGTAAGGCAACCCGATCTGCTTCTGGAAGTTGATCAGACAGATCCTGTAGGTGTGCTATTACCTTCTCTATGTCAGGAAGACAGGTCAGATGGTATCGCTTATTGTTTTTCATAACAGCGCAGTCGCTTGACTGTCTGCAGAAATAAGCATTTGCATCAGTATAATATATACGTTCTCCGCGGAGACATAATTGTGGCGTGAAATCTTCATCTTCATGTAGGATCTTTGTGGAAAAACGAAGCCGGCCTAATATCTTGTGACGGAAAAGGTATCCGTAGGCTGAAGCTTTAAGTGTATGATCATGAAGATAGGCACTTCCGGTAACTGGACCTGTCAACGTAAAGGAGGTACCCGGTTTTTTGTTGTGAGTTTCTTGGAAGAAGACCAGATCCGGATTATGAAATCTGATAATATCAAGGCAGTGCTCATAGGGAGCTGATACAAGATAACCATTGCCGTCAAGGAATTGAATGTAATCTCCTGTAGCCAATTGCATACCTATATTTCTGGCTTGTGAAAGCGGCAAGTTCTTTTTCCTGATATAGGTGATGTCTTCTTTTCCGTCAATTAGCTTTTTTGATGGAAACTCTCCAGAACCGTTGTCTATGAGAATGATCTCCCTTTCTTTTGAATTTAGTGACAGAGATAGAATATGTTCGACACATTCCTGTATGATCTCATTCGAAAGACCGTAGGTCGTAATGATGAAACTTACGAGCGGTGGTGTAGTACCTGATATGTTAACCGACTTCACTGGCATATTTCTTTATTCCTAAAGGATTCAACATTCTTTTCATAAAACTCATAAGACAGATGTATCTTTACAGAATACCTGTTTCCTAATTTAATTTCATAGATTTTTTAATCATCAAAGAAGTATTCATTAGAATCGATTTTTGTTTTTACAAAGATACATATTTAAAGCGAAAAATAACAAGATAAATTTGAAAAGTTATATGATTATCGTTTTTTGCTAAGCTCACTTGCCAATTCTTGAATTTGCTGATTTCAATTTGTTAGCTCAGTGTTAAACCGCCTTAATTTTTTGTTATGATATCAACCTTGTTCAGATAATTTGTTAACTTTGTACGAAATTTGTATAGAAAAAGATAGCTTACTGTTAAGGTGCACAGAGGAGAATTCTCTTCTATCTTCATATAGAATAAGAGTACGTTATGACGGTAGAAAGTTACATTCAAATTGGTATTTTCAGCTTGTATTCTTTTTAGGAGACGAATCATTATTGGATAGTCTGTACTTATTATGTATATTGGATATGGTGATTGTAAATAGGCAGAGGAGTGCAAAAAATATTCAGAATGAATTCTTCGTTAGGTAATTAGGAAGACAATTATATATTATATTAAGGTTACTCAGTATGGCTAAAATTAAAACGATTGGAATCTTGACTTCAGGAGGTGATGCTCCTGGAATGAATGCCGCGATTCGTGCGGTTACTCGCGCTGGTATTTATAATGGCTTTATGATTAAAGCTATCTATCGAGGATATGACGGACTCATCAATGATGAAATCAAACCTTTTACCACAGAGAATGTCAGTGGGATTATCGGAAGGGGAGGTACCATTCTCAGAACTTCACGTTCTAAGGATTTTATGACGGAGGAAGGTCGTCAAAAGGCTTATGATAACTTGAAAAATGAAGGTATAGATGCTCTGGTAATAATAGGTGGAAATGGTTCTTTGACAGGAGCTATGCACTTTGGACAAGATTTTGACATGCCTTGTATAGGCCTCCCGGGTACGATCGATAATGATCTGTTCGGTACTGATAATACGATCGGCTATGATACCACCTTGAATACGATAGTAGAATGTGTGGATCGTATTCGTGATACGGCACAGAGCCACGAACGTATCTTTTTTGTTGAAGTGATGGGACGTGATGCTGGCTTCCTGGCTCAAAACAGCGCTATTGCAAGTGGTGCAGAAGCTGCTATTATTCCAGAAGATTCTACGGATGTTGACCAACTTGCACAGTTTATGGAGCGTGGTATCCGCAAGTCGAAGAAGAGTTGTATCGTCATCGTCTCCGAAAGTCCTAAATGTGGTGCACTTTACTATGCAGACCGTGTGAAAAAAGAATTCCCTCAGTATGATGTACGTGTATCTATACTCGGTCATTTGCAACGTGGAGGAAGTCCTTCAGCCCGTGACCGTATCTTAGCCAGTCGTACAGGTGTAGGAGCCGTTGAGGCTATTATTCAGGGCCAGCGTAATATTATGGTGGGAGTACGAAACAATGAGGTCACTTATGTGCCGATGAGTGAAGCTGTCCGTAGTGACAAGCCTTTTGACAAGAATCTTATTAAGGTACTTGATGAATTAAGCATATAAACTGTTTTAAAATGCTATATTGTTATTCTTTTTAGGAATAAAACTCATATTTAGTTTGTAGTTTACGAAAATATTACGTAAATTTGTGTTCGCGTTAATTAGATATTTCAAATAGGATTTTTTTAAAGTAAAAATTAATTTACAATTTAAAATAATAAAGCTTATGTCACAAATGAATGGACGCATCTCCCAGATCATCGGGCCGGTAATCGACGTATATTTCGATACCAAAGGTCTGGATCCAGAGAAGGTGCTTCCAAAAATCAACGAAGCTCTGACAGTGAAGCGCCCTGACGGCCGTGGGTTAGTCATGGAGGTGAAACAACATATCGGTGAGGACACCGTTCGTTGCGTGGCTATGGATAGTACCGATGGTTTGCAGCGCGACCTGGAAGTCATTCCTACAGGCAATCCTATTGTCATGCCTTCCGGTGGACAGTTGAAGGGCCGTATGCTGAATGTCATTGGTCAACCAATTGATGGTATGAAGCCTTTGGATATGAAAGGGGCTTATCCTATTCATCGCAAACCTCCTAAGTTTGATGAACTCTCTACGCGCAAGGAAATGCTGCCCACGGGTATCAAGGTTATTGATTTACTTGAACCTTACATGAAAGGTGGTAAGATCGGTTTGTTCGGTGGAGCCGGTGTCGGAAAGACCGTATTGATCATGGAGTTGATCAATAATATCGCCAAAGGCCACAATGGATATTCTGTATTTGCAGGTGTCGGAGAGCGTACCCGTGAGGGAAATGACTTGATTCGTGATATGATCAATTCCGGCGTAATCAGATATGGAGAGAAATTCAGAGAGGCTATGGATAAAGGAGAATGGGATTTGTCTCTCGTTGATCAAGAAGAATTGTCCAAGAGCCAGGCTACACTGGTTTATGGTCAGATGAATGAACCACCAGGGGCACGTTCTTCTGTCGCTCTTTCCGGACTGACGATAGCCGAAGAGTTCCGTGATCATGGTGGCAAGAATGGACAGCCTGCCGATATCATGTTCTTTATTGACAATATCTTCCGTTTTACACAGGCTGGTTCTGAGGTATCTGCTTTGCTGGGACGTATGCCTTCAGCTGTAGGATACCAGCCGACACTGGCCAGTGAGATGGGACAGATGCAGGAACGTATTGCTTCTACCAAACAGGGGTCCATTACTTCAGTACAAGCTGTATATGTGCCGGCCGATGACTTGACAGACCCCGCTCCGGCTACGACATTTACCCATTTGGATGCTACGACTTCCCTGTCTCGTAAGATTACATCGTTGGGTATTTATCCTGCTGTGGATCCATTGGGAAGTACTTCTCGTATTCTGGATCCTAATATTATCGGTAAAGCGCACTATGATTGTGCACAGCATGTCAAGGAACTGCTCGAGCGTTATAACGAATTACAGGATATTATTGCCATTCTGGGTATGGATGAACTTTCTGATGAGGATAAACTTGTTGTGAGCCGTGCCCGCAGGGTACAACGCTTCTTGTCACAACCTTTTACGGTTGCAGAACAGTTTACCGGTCTACCAGGGGTCATGGTACCTATCGAAGATACAATACGTGGCTTTAATGCGATCCTCAATGGGGATGTGGACGATTTGCCAGAACAGGCCTTTCTCAATGTCGGAACCATTGATGATGCAGTTGCCAAAGGGAAGAAACTACTTGAAGCTGCTAAGGGTTAAGTCTGTGGGATGTCATTGGACATCCCGACTTATACTCATTATAATTATTGCGTATGCTGAGATTAAAAATTATTTCCCCGGAGAAAGTAGTATATTACGGTGACGTAGAAAATGTTACTGTCCCTGGTACAGCAGGATCTTTTGAAATACTGACAGATCATGCTCCCATCATTTCTTCTTTAAATGCAGGGAAAGTGGTGTATACAACTACAAAGGAAGGTCCTAAGCAGTTGGATATCAAGGGTGGTTTCGTCGAGGTACAGAAGAACATTATTTCGCTATGCGTCGAAGTTTAGACACTACGATAGATCGGATAGCCAGGAAATACAAGCAATATTCATTGTGGATTATTGCTGCGCTTATGCTCCTGTCTTTGTTTGTCATGCAAGTAGTGCAAAATACATCATTGGTTACTGCTTTAACAGTTACAGTCGTATTTTCACTTGTATGCAACTTGGTTTATGGAGAATGCTGGAAAAGGGTAGCTAAGTCATCTTCGACAAACTTGATACGGTTTTATCTTGTTGCGTCGGTACTTAGATTGCTTTTGGCTTTAAGTGTTTTCCTTATTTATCTGGTCGTTGTCCGTGAACGGCAGGCTGTGATAGGTTTTGCTCTGATCTTCGCTATATTCTACATTGTCCTTCTGGCATTCGATTGCCTATACTTTGTGCGAGTAGAAAAAAAAATTAATAAAACAGAATCAGAATGAAAAAAATAAAACTCAAACAATTTTTTTTCATCTTCGTCATGCTTTTTACTCTTGCGCCTGTAACGGTTTCTGCAAGACAAAATATCGATGTGGGAAATATTTTGTGGGGGCATATTAAAGATTCTTATGACTGGCATATTACCAAGATCGGCAAGACTCCGGTAATCATCCATCTTCCTGTTATCGTAAAGAGCAGTACAGGATGGCATGTGTTCTCCAGCAGCCGGTTTAGTGAAGTCAAAAATACCAATGGTAATCGTCCGGGGCCTTATGGACTCTATATCAAGAGTGCTGATGCGAAAAGTCATCCAGGTAAGATTATGGAAATGGTCAACGGTAATGAAGTTCGTCCTTTAGATATTTCTATTACCAAGACCGTTTGTGTTCTTTTCATTGATGCTATTCTTCTTTTGATATGTGTGCTGGTTCCTGCGCGGTGGTGCAGACATCATAAATGGGATGATTCCGCCCCGAAAGGATTTACGGGACTTATGCACATGTTTATTATGTCAATCTATCATGATGTGGTCAAGTCCACTATGACGGATAGAGAGGCTGTGGTTTATGGGCCTTGGCTGATGACATGTTTCTTCTTTATATTCCTTGCCAACTTGATGGGAGTCGTTCCATTTCCTCCCGGAGGTGGAAACTTAACCGGGAATATCACCTGTACATTTTTCTTGGGAATTACGACCTTTATTATTACGAATGTTACGGGTTCAAAGGAATACTGGAAGAGCATTTTCTGGCCTAAAGTTCCTTTATGGCTGAAATGCCCCGTGCCGTTGATGCCTTTTATTGAACTGTTCAGTATTATCACGAAGCCATTGGCACTGATGATCCGACTTTTTGCCAATATGTTGGCTGGTCATGCGATTGCCCTGTCGTTTGCCGCTATGATTTTCATCATGTTCAATATTAGTGAGAATGCTGTTGTGGATGCAGCAGCCGGCACAGGTATGACGGTGGTGAGCATTGCAATGAGTATCTTCATGATGCTTCTGGAAATTCTGGTTTGTTACATCCAGGCTTTAGTATTTACGATGTTAAGTGCAGTGTTTATTCATTTGGCTCATGAGAAATCTGAGCCGAAGGCAGAAACAGTAAAAGCATAAAATAAAAAAATTAAATAATCAATTAAAAAATTATCACTATGTTATCATTATTATTAGCAGCTGAAGTTGCAAAATGTGGCGCTGCCATCGGCGCCGGTCTCGCTGTAATTGGTGCAGGTATAGGTATTGGACGTATTGGTGGTCAGGCAATGGATGCTATGGCTCGTCAGCCGGAAGAGCAACCGAAATTGCTTTCTTCTATGATTATTGCAGCCGCTCTGGTCGAAGGTGTAGCATTCTTTGCTATCATTATCGCACTGTTAGCTATTGTCATGTAATTTTGAGCTATTGATTGTAAACTTTAACCAGTATATATGGATTTATTGATTCCTGATAGCGGTTTACTTTTTTGGATGACGCTCGTCTTCATTATTGTTTTTCTCATCTTATTGAAATGGGGATTCCCTTCAATTGTGAAGATGATAAACAATCGGAAGAAGAACATCGACGAGAGTATTCGTCATGCTCATGAAGCTGATAAGAAGCTTGCTAACATCCAGAAAGAAGGTGAATCCATTCTGCAGGAATCACGCGAAAAACAGGCCCAGATTCTAAAAGAGGCTGCAAATACACGTGATGCCATTGTCGAGAAGGCACAGGATAAGGCAAAAGAAGAGGGCGCGCGCCTGTTGAAGGATGCCCGTTCTCAAATTGAAATGGAAAAGAAAAATGCCGTTCAGGACATCCGTTCTCAGGTCGTTTCTCTTTCTATACAGGTTGCTGAAAAGATCCTGCGCAAGGAATTGTCTTCTCAAGACAAGCAGA
>DAIPMC010000045.1:0-19533 GCA_036768895.1 Prevotella sp.
ATTACGTAAGCCATAGTCTTTAATTTTATTTGTTATGAATACTGTTTTTGTAAAATATGCAATCAAGCGATTGACTGCTCAAGCAGTGCAAAGTTAAGAATAAATTCCGGAATACCTAATAATGAGGATTCATTTTAGCATTATTTATAACTAAAAATATTCTGTAGTAAAAGAGATAAAATCCCCGAAAAGCAAAAACTTTAACAGTACACAATTCACTTGATTTTAGTAAAGTCAAGGGTTAAGTCACCAACAAAGATTGCACTCTTACCATTCTGATCATCAGGAATACGCTTACCATCAAGATTCTTAACGTACATCAATGACTTGAAAAAAGAGTGAGAATGACCACCCAAAACAAGATCGATATAGCGGCTTCCACTTATAAGATCCTCATCATCCTGAGCATCATTGATATCCCAACCCAGATGAGAAAGGCAGATGATCAGATCACATTTCTTTTTCTCCTTCAAATAGGTAGCAACCTGCAAGGCTTTCTTAACTGGATCCAGGAATTTTACACCAACACATTTTCTATCATCAACCAAGCCCTTCAAATGAGGGCTCAAACCGAATACACCTATTTTAAGACCCTTACGCCTAATGATAATCCAAGGTTTTACCAAACCTTCAACAGGGGTACCGGTAAAATCATAGTTAGCACAAAGGATTGGAAAATGAGCCTCTTTGAAAATCCTTGCCATATTCTCCAATCCAAAATCAAACTCATGATTGCCAATCACGGCTGCATCATAACGCATGATATTCATTAAACCAACTTCAACATCTCCCTTGAAGAGCGTATAATATGGAGAACCTTGAGAAAAATCACCACTATCAAAAAGCAACAGATCTGGATGAACAGCCCTTTGCTTTCTGATCATTGAGACTCTACGTACAAAACCTCCTCGATTAGCCCAAAAAGTATCTGCAAGATTCTTGTTTAAGGGCATAATACAACTATGCGCATCATTGGTATGCAATATAACAAGTTCCTTCTTTTGCGCATAAAGCGGAGAAAAGAATATCAATAACGCAAACACGAGAAAAGAAAAATTCTTTTTCATTATCTATTTACTAAAGAGTCAAGTAATTATAAATCCTGTAAACTTTCATACATTTATCGTAGTCTAACCTTTTACGAAAAACTATTTTACGATAATCCTTCCTTCAATCTGAGGGTCAATGGTTACACCATTCTTCATCTGCGACTCGAAATAAGCCCTGATAAGAAAACGAACATCATTCTTCTTCTCCTGAGGAGAGACTACATCAGTACCCTTCTGAAAGGCAACCATATCATCATTCCCTTGGGCAAGGTAATCCAAAGTTGCCACACGGTATAAAGCATCCGGATCCACAAGTTTCCCATGAATCTCAGCTTTCAACAATTTCCCTTCCTTGGAAATCACAAGATTGACACCCCTGCTCACTCCCTCACCTCCACGCATTGCGATCTGGCGAAAGAGATCTAGCACATCAGAACCTTTCAAGGTTAAGAAGCAAATCTTATTTTCAAAAGGAGCAGTATCTAATATATCACCTACGGTAACAGCACCTTTAGGTATAGCAGCCCGAATACCACCTATATTATAGATTCCAAAATCCGGATGTTCATGAAAAGATTCAGCACCCCAGATCAATATATCGGAGAACAAATCCGAAAGCTCACTTTCAGGCCTATGATTTATCATATATTTTCCTGAATAACCCACTACAGGATTCATTAAACTATCAACCACATGGGTATAAGGAGCAACAAAAGCTTCCGCCTTAGCATCAGGTTGAGAATCATACACACTATCTATCAGAATTCTCTGACGGGAAATGCCACTCAGTACATAATGAGTACCGCTACAGCCCCCACAAAAAAACATGAAGAGGGGCATTCCCCAGATCACAAATTTATTCTTCATTTTAAATTGATTATACGGCAAAATTAAAGAAAAAAGAGCGAACAAGAAAAGAAAATGGTCAGAAATTTGGAGAAACCAGGAAAAAGCGGTAACTTTGCACCGCTTTTCGACGTAACCGCTGGTAGCAGAAAAGAATACTTACTATGTTGCGTTTGAACGACAAACAATATTTAATAATAAACGAAATGGATTTAATTAAAGTTGCTGAGGAAGCATTTGCAACCGGCAAGAAATTCCCTGAGTTCAAAGCAGGAGACACGATTACAGTCGCTTACAAAATTGTCGAGGGTAACAAGCAGCGTATCCAGCTGTATCGTGGTGTTGTCATTAAAATTTCAGGTATAGGTGACAAGAAACGTTTCACTGTAAGAAAAATGTCTGGGACAGTAGGAGTAGAGCGTATATTTCCACTTGAGTCTCCGAATATTGAGTCTATAGAAGTTAACAAGCATGGTAAAGTCCGTCGCGCCAAACTTTATTATCTGCGCAATCTGACGGGAAAGAAAGCCCGCATCCAAGAGAAGAGAACTGCAGTAGAGAAAAAATAGGCATGCGATTTTTTAGGCAAAAAGAATTAAAAAAGAGATCCGATAAATATCGGATCTCTTTTTTTAGGTAAAAATAGGGATTATTTATCCTTACTTAAATAATTCATCTGACCATCATCATCCCCATGCAGGGCATCACGAAAATCATTCCAATTCTGGAAACCGGCAAAAAGCGCCAGTCTATCCTTTGATTTTTGGGATAAGGAATCTATATGAAGATGATGCTTCTTCAGTATGGCAAATAATTTATTGACATCTGAGTGCAAATCAACCTTCTTTCCAAATTCCCTCTCAACATCCTTGACTAATACCTTCATATAACTTCTCATAACTCTAACATAACTAAACACGTACAAAGATAATTCTTTTTACATTACGATCACCATAAAAAGAAAATTTTTGAACATCCATAACTAAAAAAGATAAAACGCAAATCTTAGTTTTCATCTCCAAATCCGAGACTATCAAAGACTTCTGCCAGCCTCCAAAGTATATACGATAAAATGAAGATTTATTTTTGGTTTTCCATCGATTTCCATTATCTTTGCAGGAAAGAATCAAAATTCCAAATAGAATGAAAGAATTAGCTTTAAAGTACGGATG
The DNA here is from genome assembly GCA_036768895.1 of Prevotella sp. Classification (GTDB taxonomy): domain Bacteria; phylum Bacteroidota; class Bacteroidia; order Bacteroidales; family Bacteroidaceae; genus Prevotella. The sequence goes on from DAIPMC010000045.1 coordinate 3,068, forward strand.
CAATCCCAATCAAAAGCCTGCTCGCATTTTCATGGATAACGGCAGAGAACTTCCTGTTCAAGTACTCAACGGACATCCCGGTTACATCAATTTCCTTGATGCCCTCAACAGTTGGCAACTTGTAAAAGAGTTGAAAGAGGCTACAGGTATGCCGTCAGCTGCCAGCTTCAAGCATGTCTCCCCAGCAGGAGCAGCCATCGGACTTCCATTAAGCGACACCCTTAAGCACATCTATTTTGTTGACGACATAGACTTCGAATTATCACCATTGGCCTCTGCCTATACTCGTGCACGAGGAGCCGATCGGATGAGCTCCTACGGTGATTTCGCTGCCTTGAGTGATGTCTGTGACGAAGCTACAGCCCATCTCATCAAACGGGAAGTAAGTGACGGCGTCATTGCACCAGGATATACAGCCGAAGCATTAGCTATTCTGAAACAGAAAAAAAGAGGAAACTACAATATCATTCAGGTTGACCCGAGTTATCAAGCTCCAGAAACAGAACTGAAACAGGTATTTGGCGTTACTTTCGAGCAAAAGCATAACGACATCAAACTCGGGAATCCTGATATTTATGAAAATCGTCCTACACGAAACAAGAATATCCCTAAAGAAGCTTTACGAGACCTGATCATCAGTCAGATCACCTTAAAATATACACAGAGCAACAGTGTATGCTATGTAAAAGATGGACAGGCTATCGGTATCGGAGCCGGACAGCAAAGCCGTATCCATTGCACACGCCTCGCTGGAAACAAGGCTGATGTCTGGTGGCTTCGCCAACATCCCAAAGTGATGTCACTACCTTTCAAGGAAGGCATTCACCGCGCAGATCGTGACAATACCATTGATGTCTATATCAGTGAAGAACATGACGACGTACTCAGGGACGGAGCCTGGCAGAAAGTTTTCACACGGAAACCGGAAGTTCTGACAATGGAAGAAAAGAAAACCTGGATAGCAAAGAATACAAATGTTATTCTGGGAAGTGATGCTTTTTTCCCATTTGGAGACAACATTGAGAGAGCTCACAAAAGTGGGGTCAAATATATTGCACAGGCAGGAGGCAGTATCCGTGATGACAATGTCATTGAAACCTGTGACAAATATGATATTGCTATGTGTATGACAGGTGTACGCCTGTTTCACCATTAAAAAACAGATTATGAGCGACGACATCAAAGATATCATCGAGCATGGCATCATTTTTAAGGGTTCTTCAAACGAAGCCCCAGACGGCGACAAGCCGAAAGTGAAGACCAAGGCAAAGAAAAAGAAGTATATTACCGGTGTCCATGGCAGCGGATCCGCCCAGCAGAAAGCCAAATACCGGCTACAGCGGGCGAACCGGAAACATAAAGGTAACCGAAAAGAAAGATAAACCAGTTTCTATAAAACTTTTTTATCAGTTGACAGAAACTTTGATAACTATATAGCGATCCCGAAATATCCATTGCACAAATGAAGTTTCGGGATTTCTTATATATAAGTATCCTATCACAGGAATTTTTTATAAGGCATGGAGTCTGACCAAAATGCGCCATAATGGTCCCCATGAATTATTATCGTGACTTTATCCGTATCTGATAGGCACTTTCCTCCTTCATAATTACTGCTCACACACCAGTCCCAGATATTCAGATCAACGCTTCTGCTTTTCCACCATCATTCTTCCATTACTACACAAAGTGAGTATACACTGTTGAAGACACTTATGGGCATGATCAAAGATAACAGCAGGGTTGATATGATGGCCTCGGAAATGGACCTCAAAATGAAGATGTGCCGTCGTAGCCAACCCTGTACGTCCAGTCAATCCGATGACCTGTCCGGCCTTAACCTTATCACCAACATGTACAAGATTCTTTGACTGATGACTGTAGAGCGTCTCAAAGTTGTAAGCATGACGAACCACGATACAATTCCCATAACCAAAATAACGGCAGGACCGAGTCACGACACCATCAAAAGCTGCCAGTATCCGGTCATTAAGACAAGTCTTGATATCTACACCCGGATGATGCCTGTGGCCACCGTACGGACTAATTACATGGCTCCCGGGAAGCGGATAAGCCCAATGTGACTTTTCGATTTGTTCCAAGTTTATCTTGAAATCATGATTCTTGTCAAAGTCAACAGCATTATCGGGATCCAGAGTTGTAGGGCATTGCGCAGATGTAGATGTAACAGTGGGATTAGAGGCAGGGACGACAGACACCTCAACATAGTGACCGTTTTTCTTAAAAAGAAGCACCTGTTTTCTCAATTGATGATTGCTCAGATTAAGGATCGTTTCAGGATTGATACGCGCTCCATTTGCCATCAACGCAAAATTACAAGATCCCTTTCCCTCACTTTCTCCAACAATAGCAATCGTCTGTCCAGCAGATACCGTTTCTCCAACCTTTACCAGATTCTGTGCAAGATTACTATATACAGTCTCAAGGCCATTTGCATGACGGATCACAATTGTATTCCCCCCTGCCGGCATTTTCCGAGAAAGCCTCACAATACCACCAAACATCGCTTTGACAGCATCACCTTTCAGAGTATTGATCTCTACTATAGAAGATTCCGAAAGACGTGCTTTGCCCACAGGTAAAGGAAAAGAATAATCATCAGGTCGATAACTACTAAAGTTAATCTTAAACGAATTTCCATGTTCAAACAAATGAGGAGTAAGCACGTTTACCTGCGTTCGCTCAACTACAGAAAACATTTTCCTGGCCGGAGTAAACGAGAATAACAATAATAAGAGCAGTACAGTTAAACTGTATCGGAATAATTTTATTTTCATATCGTAAAAGGTTAGCAACAACACTAAAAAGCAGATAGTACAATACCCGGAAAGGTCTGCTTTATCCTATTATTCAAGAAAGCCACTTTCCCAAGTGGTAAATATTTTCTATTTTCAGGTATTAGTCATTAAATAGAAAAACCGGATTCGGATATCTTGCCCCGATCTCTATTTCAGAGAAGGAACCATCTGGATTCCATCCGGAATTAAGGCCTAATCATCTACGAGCAATAACCCGTAAGACATTCTATCGCATAATGATGCCCGTATAGATTCTTCCAGAAGCAGCACCTAACCTACGGGCAGAGAAGAACAAATCAGAATGAAGATAAGTACATATATCACAAATATCGATATGCTCGGACTTCACCCCTACCGCTTCCAGTTGCAGACGGTTACAAAGAGATAAGTCTATATGCCATTTCTCATCCATTCTTGCAATAGCATTCATGTCAAATCCTGCATGAGAGAATTGATCATACACATCCTGTCCAACCTCAAAGGAATCCAAAGAAATACCAGGACCAATCACAACCAATAAATCAGCAGGATTACTCTGATAGCAAACATGCATATCACGTACAGCTTTCCGGACTATCCTGGCTAATGTACCACGCCAGCCCGCATGAACAGCAGCCGCAGCATGATGTACCGGGTCATATAGCAGAACTGGAATGCAATCAGCTGTGGATACCCCTATACAGGCACCCGTGACATCCGTCATCACGCAGTCAACGCCCTCCAGGAGTTGGTTCTGGACCATAACAGGCAGAGAAAAGAATTCCTTCGCAATATCACGACTTTCTATACCATGCACCTGATGCGGCAAAATCAACTTGCTTTCTTCAATCTTCAAAGTCCGGCAAAGAGCATGCCGATTCACCGAAACATGTTCTACTGCATCTCCGCAGAAAGGATTGATATTAAATTCACCATAAAGGCCCTCACTCACTCCACCCTTACGAGTAGTAGAGAAAGCTGTTACCATCTTACCTAAATCATAAAAATGCAATTCCGGGCCTTTAAAATCTGTCATCATATCAATCATCTGTGTATTCAAAGTCAGTAAGATCCTCCACCTGATCCTTACCTTTTTTCTTAGAAGGTTCCATATCACCTTCAACCTCCTCTATTTCCCCCTCTGCTTCCATCTCATCATGAAAGGTCCGGATATCCTTATTACGGTGTATCAATGTAGTTTCAGAAGTAATTTCCTCTAGTTTATTGCTTTCGGAGTTAAGTTCTTTCCAAAGCACATCCTTTAACTCATCCAGTCCTTGACCTGTAACGGAAGAGATGAATATTGAAGGAAGATCAGTCGGTAATGCATCCCGGAGCATTTGAATCAGTTCCTCATCCAGCAAATCCGATTTTGTTACCGCCAGTACGCGATGTTTGTCCAATAACTCGGGATTAAATCTCCCCAATTCATTGAGCAACACCTCATAATCATGCTTGATATCTTCGGTATCGCCTGGAACCATGAACAGCAACAGAGAATTTCGTTCAATATGACGCAGGAATCTCAGTCCAAGTCCCTTTCCTTCACTTGCGCCCTCAATGATTCCCGGGATATCAGCCATCACGAATGACTTATTATCACGGTATTTTACAATTCCCAGAGATGGTTCAAGTGTTGTAAAAGGATAATTGGCAATTTTAGGCCTTGCACTGGACAAGGCAGAAAGCAAAGTAGATTTCCCTGCATTAGGAAATCCAACCAGTCCCACATCAGCTAAAAGTTTCAATTCTAATATGACAGTCATCTCCTGAGCAGGTTCACCTGGCTGAGCATAACGTGGAGCCTGATTTGTGGAAGTACGGAACTGGAAATTACCCAAACCTCCTCTACCACCTTCCAGCAAGATCACCTCTTGCCCATCTTCTGTTACGTCACAGATATATTTTCCCGTAAAGGCATTATATACGACCGTACCACAAGGAACATCTATATATGCATCAGCGCCATCTGTTCCATGGCATTTGTCACTGGCACCATTCCCGCCATGCTCTGCAAAGACATGGCTCTCATATTTCAGATGCAAGAGAGTCCAGTAATTATGGTTGCCACGAAGGATTACATTACCTCCGTGTCCACCGTCTCCACCATCAGGGCCACCATTAAACTGATATTTTACATGTCGAAGGTGCATAGAACCCTTACCCCCCTTACCGGAACGGCAATGGATTTTTACATAATCTACGAAATTGGATTCTACAGCCATTATTTTAAAAGTAAATTGAAAATATCTTTTCTAAGTGAAAACAGCAGAGAGGAAGGAACACGCGAATTTTTAATTCAGAATCATTTGATAGAATCTATTGCTGTGCACACACGAGCAAAGATCTCATCTATGGTTCCAATTCCTTCTACATGAAAGTGGATTCCTTCCTTCGTATACCACTTTATCAATGGAGATGTCTGATTATGGTAAACGGACAGACGCTTTTTAATCGTTTCCTCATTATCATCAGAACGTCCACTTATTTTACCCCTCAGAAGCAGACGCTTCATCAGTTCATCCTCAGGAACATCAAGTTCTATCATAGCAGCAAGTTTATGACCACGTTCTGCCAGCATTTTTTTCAGAGCCTCAGCCTGAGGAATCGTACGGGGAAAACCATCAAAGATCACACCATTATGGTCTTTACCAAAGGAATCATAAACTTTTGCGAGGATACTTACCATCAAGTCATCCGGAATCAACTGACCATTATCAATATATCCCTTAGCTGTCTTTCCAAGATCACTTCCCTTCTTGATCTCGTTTCTCAAAACATCTCCTGTTGAAATATGACCAAAGCCATATTTTGCAATCATTTTCTCACTCTGTGTCCCTTTGCCAGCGCCGGGAGCACCAAAAATAACAATATTTTTCATTGTCTTATTTATGATATAATTTCTGATTCTATGATTCTCTATCCGTTCAGTCAGCGTTTGAACGACACTTTATTGTCCAACAGCACAAAACATTCCATCCAACATCAAAAAGAAAGATGTCAAGATACAAGCATTTATTTCTCTTCAACCAAAGTATAGATATCTTTCAAACCACGCCCCTGTTGATCATAATCAAGTCCATAGCCCAATATAAAATCATTCGGAATTTTAATCACCGGATATTCGATATTCAAGGGAATAGTCAACTTATCGGGTTTCACAAGTAAAGTACAGATATGAATAGATTCCGGATCATGAGCGCGAAGCGTTTCAACCATGTGTTGCATCGTGAGACCTGTTTCCACAATATCTTCCAGAATAATAACTGTACGTCCTTTTAGATTCTGGTTAATGCCCACTAACTCTTTCACTTTACCCGTGGTTGAAGTACCCTCATAAGAAGAAAGTTTTACGAAAGAAATTTCAAAAGGAATGGTCAGCATTCTGGTCAAGTCAGCAGCAAAAATGTAAGAGCCATTCAGTACTGCCAGGAAGATCGGATTTTTGTCAGCCATATCTTTGTTAAGACGATTCGCGACGACCTGTATGCGTTTCCGGATTTCAGTTTCTGGAATAGAGGTCTTAAAGGTTTTGTCCTTAATTTTTACTACACTCATTACTCGAAAACTAATTTTTGGCACAAAATTACTAAAAATATAGCAAACATTACGTATTAATTTCGTATTTTTGCAACACATGAAGATTTTTACAAGTGCTCAAATTCATGAGCTGGACAAATACACGATAGAGCACGAGTCTATCAGTTCCATTGATCTGATGGAAAGAGCCTCTAAGGCTTTTACTCGAGCTATAGAAGCAGAATGGACTACAGCTACTCCCATTGTAGTTTTTGCCGGACCCGGAAACAATGGAGGAGATGCCCTGGCCGTCAGCAGAATGCTGGTTGCTGACGGGTATCAGGTTTCAGTGTATTTATTTAATACCCACAATCACCTTTCGGAAGAATGTACTGCAAACAAGCAACGTCTGATGGATGAGAAAAGGGTAAAAGCTTTTACTGAAATCACTACCAACTTTACGCCTCCGGAATTGAGCAATAAAGATCTGATAGTTGACGGACTTTTCGGTAGTGGGCTCAACAAGCCGCTTTCAGGAGGTTTCTCTGCCTTAGTAAAATATATCAACTTCTCACCAGCACAGGTTGTAAGTCTGGATATTCCATCAGGTCTGATGTGTGAAGATAACACCTATAACATCCGGCAGAATATCATCAAAGCAGACTTAACGCTTACGCTCCAGCAAAAGAAACTCTCTATGCTGATGGCTGACGATCAAGTCTATATAGGAAGATTAAAAGTACTTGACATTCATCTTTCCCCCGAATACATCTCACTAAAAGACAGTGAATATCGTATTCTGGAAGAAAAAGATATTAAATCCCAGCTCCTGAAGCGAAAAGATTTCGCACATAAAGGGAATATGGGCAGTGCTCTTTTGATTGCCGGGAGTTACGGAATGTCAGGGGCTGCCGTCCTTTCCGCAAAAGCCTGCCTACGGTCGGGAGCCGGTAAGGTATATGTGCACACGCCAAGGAACAATTACGACATCATGCAAATATCCGTTCCTGAAGCTGTAATGCAAATGGACCACGAAGAGAACTATTTCTCAGAAGCAGTGGATACACATGATATTGACGCTATAGGAATAGGTCCGGGATTAGGACAGCAGGAAGATACGGCAATAGCTGTAATCTCACAACTCCGCAGAGCAGCTTGTCCTGTCGTTGTAGATGCCGATGCAATCAATATTCTGGCCAATCACAGAGCGTGGCTGCAACAACTTCCTACGGGCATTATCCTGACTCCACATCCCAGAGAGTTTGACAGACTATACGGCACAATAAGCAACGGAAGCTATGAGCGTCTGGAGAAGGCACATAAACTATCCAAGATTCTCCAAGCATACATTCTCCTGAAAGGCCATTATTCTGCCCTATGCCTTCCAGACGGCCATATAGAGTTCAATCCTACAGGAAACAGCGGAATGGCTACAGCAGGCAGCGGAGACGTCCTTACAGGGATTATTACCGGATTACTGGCTCGAGGATATAAACAGGCTGATGCCTGCAGAGTCGGAATGTATCTCCATGGTTATGCAGGAGATCTTGCTGCTGAAGAATTAGGCAAAGAAAGTCTGATAGCAAGTGACTTGATTAAGTATCTTCCACAAGCATTTATTGAACTGGATGATTCCTGTCGATAACTCCAGGGAGCAGATGAATTCTTTTTAAAGAATCTGAACAAAAATTGAAAATAAAAGAGAAACAAAAAGGCGGATCCTGTTTATACAGTTTCCGCCTTTGTTTATTAAAACTTTCAGATTCGAATCTGAAAGATGAACTTCATCAGTCGAGATTAGCTAATTTGTTGTCAGAACCCAGAACGTCTGTGATCTTATACTGATACATCTCTGTCATATAGTCACGGGCAGAACCACAGTACTTGCGAGGATCAAAATACTCAGGATGCTTAGCCAGCGTTTCACGAACACCTGCGGTGAAAGCCAGACGAGAATCAGAATCAATATTGATTTTGCAAACTGCACTCTTAGCTGCCTTACGAAGTTGTTCTTCAGGAATACCAACTGCATCAGGAAGATTGCCTCCATACTGATTGATAATATCAACATATTTCTGAGGAACTGAAGAAGAACCATGAAGCACGATTGGGAAACCAGGGAGCTTCTTCTCAATTTCAGCAAGGACATCGAATGCCAATGGAGGAGGAATCAATCGGCCTGTCTTCGGATCACGCGTGCACTGCTCAGGTTTGAACTTATAAGCTCCGTGACTGGTTCCGATAGAAATAGCCAGAGAGTCAACACCAGAACGTTTAGAAAAGTCAATTACCTCTTCTGGACGTGTATAGTGAGATTCCTCAGCAGAAACTTCATCCTCAACACCAGCAAGAACGCCTAACTCACCTTCAACAGTTACACCATATTGATGAGCATAGTCAACTACTTTTTTAGTCAAGGCTATATTTTCTTCGTATGGAAGTGAAGAACCATCTATCATTACAGATGAGAAGCCATTGTCAACACAAGATTTACAAAGCTCAAAACTGTCTCCATGATCAAGGTGAAGAACCACCTCTGGATGATTGCAACCCAATTCCTTAGCATAAGCTACAGCACCTGCACCGAGATAACGAAGCAAAACAGGATCAGCATACTGACGGGCACCTTTTGAAACCTGCAGGATCACCGGAGACTTCAAAGTAGCTGAAGCTTTGATGATAGCCTGAAGCTGCTCCAGGTTGTTAAAATTAAATGCCGGTACTGCCCAGCCACCGTTTACGGCTCTTTTGAACATCTCACGGGTGTTGACCAAGCCTAATTTCTTATAATCTACAATAGCCATAATTTAATTATGTTTAAAAATTAACTACTTTCTCACTGTTGAAACTAGATGCAAATTTAAGATTTTCTTTTAGCTTAAGCAAATCAAGAAGCATCTTTTTTACCACATAAAGATAAAAACACTTCATACGGGCTCTAATTCCAGACATTCCTATTCTCTTGCAAACTGTATCTTACAAAATACAATTTATTTTGATTTCTACTTATCATTTTGTTTCGACCTCTGAAAAACCGTAAAGGCATAAAACCAGACAATAACAAATCCTATCAACGGTATGATGAAAGGCAAAACGACATGTGTACGATCAGCCAGAAGACCCACCAGCAAAAACCCGCAACCTCCAATAGGAGTCATCATCAGTAATGAAGAAGCTGTCTTCGTCAATCCGCCCAATTTTTTCAGTGCGATCGAGAATATCGTAGGAAACATAATAGCTTCAAAGAAATAATTAATGATTAAGAAAAGAAGGGAAAGCTTGCCGATTTTGCAAAGTGTCAAGATAAGAATCATATCCAACACTGTAATCGTAGCACAAATCAGAAGCCATTTCTCTGCAGACATCAACCGCATGATCCAACTCCCGAAAAATCTTCCTATCATAAACAGCGCCAAAGCTCCTGTCAATACCAGAGATGCTGTGCGGTCAGTCATCCAATCCATTCCCGTGGTAAAATTGATAAAATAGCTATTAATGGAGATTTCAGCAAACTCGTAAGCTAGCAAAGCTAAGAGACCGAACAAAAAGATATGATGTTCCTGAAACAAACTCTTATAGGGATGTCCCTTCTCTTCATCGGTTGTTTCATATTTGATTTCCGGAAGAGAAACACGAGAAAAGATAACGGCAATGATTAAAACAATAACGCCTAAAATCGCATACGGAATCCAGATGTGATGCCCCTCTTCATAACCACGGAAGAGGAATTGTCCTACACATAAAGTAGCCATCATACTTCCTAATCCGTTAAAGGATTGGGAAAGGACCAGCCTGCTGGCAGACGTTTCCTTGGGACCCAGTTCTGTAGCATAAGGATTTGATGCCGTTTCCAGAAATACAAGTCCACAGCCTATGATGAAAAGGCAAAGAAGAAAGGCATAAAAAGAACCGTTGAGGGCACTGGGGACAAACAGGAAGGCACCTACGCAAAAAATGATTAATCCGAAAATTACCCCACGGCGATAACCATATCTGTTAATAAACTTTCCAGCAGGAATAGCCAAGAGGAAATAACCTAAGAAGGTCATCACCTGAATGAGAGAAGATCGCGTAATAGAGATACAAAGTGTATTCTGAAAATGCTTATTCAGGACATCCAAAATAGCCCTCGAAAATCCAATTAGAAAGAATAGTACAGTTATCAAAATAAAAGGCAAAGTATACCTCTTATCCGTCAATGCAGTTTTTTTATTTCTCATTATTTATTTTTATTACTTTCAATAACCTAACTATAAACATGGAACTCCCCTAAAGTAAATAAGAGATACCCGTATTTACAGCCATACAAAATAAAATCGAAGACCAGCGACGAGTCAAAATCATCAACGCTTTCAAGAGATAACAAATGACAGAATCCCTTGTGCCCTTTGGTGAAATCGTCTAATGATGCAAAGATAATAAAATTCTTGGTGATTTATTTAAGAAAACACAAAAAAGGTGTACCACTGTACACCAAATTCATAACCTTAAACCTAATACCATGAAAAACACATATACAAAGATATGTAAGAAAATAGTCTTCTCCAAATTTTTTGAATCAAGAAAAACTATATTTATACTTATTTTAATGATGCAACACGTATATTAACGCATTTTCGATATGATAAGACCAGAGAAATAAGAAATAAGATAAACTCAGGTTTTCTATGCACTACCCCATTTTATCTGCGCTTCCAATCCATCGACATCATTTATGCCGTCTTTTAATTTCAGGTATCCTTTAATATCTGCTTCAGCAGATAGGTAGCATTCTGATTCCTTGCTACCCCTGGAGTGATCTTGTAAGAATAAGTAACATCTGTACCTAGTTTGATCTCAAAACAAACATTCCGAAATGTCTGGGGATATTCATCAGCCAACTTGGAAAGTTCCAAATCATGGGTTGCAATAACACCACTGACATTCAACTTCGATATGGACTGCAAAAACAATTTTGAACCATTCAACTTATCAAGAGAATTTGTACCTTTCAAAATTTCATCTAAAAGAATTAAGGTAGGTTCTGAAGAAGTTTTACAATACGAAATCAACTGTTGTAACCTTAACAGTTCTGCATTGAAGAAAGAAATGCCGTGTTCCAAATCATCAGATGTCCTCATACTGGAAAAAAGTCGGAAACGGGATATTCGAAAGGAGGTTGCAAATACAGGCATTGCGTTAAACGCCAAAATCACATTTATACCAACTGTGCGAAGAAAGGTGCTCTTACCCGCCATATTTGCTCCGGTAACCAGAGTAAACTCGTGACTTTTCAGATCAAAATCATTAGGAACTGCTCTCTTTCCTAAAAAGGGATGATATAATCCGTGAGCCTCAAAGATCAAATCCTTTGAATCTACAATTTCAGCCCATATAGCTTCAGGATGATTGAACCAAGCCGTAGCCATAGATACTAAGGCATCCATTTCACTGACAGCATCTACCCAGCCACGCATCTGACGGGAACAAAGACGCTGCCATTTGGCAAACTTTCGGATGAGTTGGAAATCACTCAGAAAGAGGAGATTAAATAGGATAAGTCCAATTAGATTTGCCCGGCTGTTCAAACTATTCAGTACTTGCCTCAAGACATTAAAAGCCTCTCCTGAACCTTCAAGGCACGACTGGATCTCTCTGTTTTTTGCAGAATGAAAATCAGCCTCAGTAATTAGTTTCACCAAATCAGCATAACCAACCGATATTTTATCCAGATTATCAGCAGTCCTCTCAACACCCTTAAGGCTTTTATTACAAAAAATGGAAACTAAAATAATTTGTATAATTCCCCACCAGACAGGAATCAACCAAGATATAATATCAAAGACAGAGAGTAAAACCGCAATGATAAAACCGGCAGGAATTAATAAGCTACAGATTCCCGCAAGTTTTCCAGTCAATACAGAAGGAAGATGGAAGGAGGATAGTTCTTCTATTGCTTTCAACATTTTCCGAGTATTGATCCTCTCACCTTGTAAAATCCGTTGAGACTTAAACCGTGTCATAAAAGATTCCTGCTGAGAAAGTTCCCGCATAGCCGCAGGCCGGCTTTTCTCCCATTTTAAATTTATCAACGAACCGGCCAGGAAATCACTTCCACCATCGGTTACTGTCCGGGCAATACGGTTGAATAATGAACCTTTACCAAACACATCCAGGTCAAAAGAATATTCATGATGTGGATTTACGTATTCCTGACCGGAATGGAAATGCGAATAATCACCAGAAAGAGCCAATAACTCCAAATGAAGTACTTCATGACAGGCTTTCAAAGCCAAGATATGCTTACCATTCCTCTGATCAAACCGAGAAAGCACCATCCACAAGAGAATAAACGCAATAGCCAGTCCAAACATCCAAACTTTCAACGGCCAAACAAACATACTGACGACAGCAATTGCAACACCAACGGCACAGAGAATCTCTGCTATAATCCACCACTTATTCCAACGCTTCAATGCATTAATCCGAATTTTCAGACCGTCCGATTGATTTCTATAATACTGATTTATTTCCATTATAAACATTCCAAGGATAAGAGAACAATATGATGATTACAAATGCAAAGATACCTATCTTTGGATATTATCACAAAATAAGTGTCTTAATAATCCGTAAAGATTAACACCTTAACGAATATTTTTCTATCTCTCATCGTTATTAATGACCTTAAATTATCTTATATAGAAAGAACCATGCAATAGCTCAAAACTCTCACTAAGTAAGGCAGATAGAGCAAACCTGTGATTTCTAAATGATTTATTTGCTCTATTCAAAAAAAAGCATTATCTTTGCATAAATAACAAATATTCTTTGGTTTGCTCAACTGCATTTCCAATTCATGAAGTGAGAGCTGTCAAACCAAGTAATTACAAATTTCAAAAAGACAAGTATTATCAGTTTCAACAACCCATTACATCCTATTATTTCACGGATTATTTTTTCCGGTTTATTTACTATTTTCAGTATTATCCCACTACAAGCCCAGCAGCGGGGAAAAGCTTCTTTCTATTCCAGGCATTGCTCAGGACGAAAAACAGCCAGTGGTGAGAGATTTCATCATGATTCCTTAGTCTGTGCCCACAAATTCTACCCTTTTGGAACAAGGCTGAAGGTCACTAATTTAAGTAACGGTCGGTCTGTTATTGTACGGGTTATAGACAGAGGGCCGTATGGACACCGGAGAATCATCGATCTGAGTTGGGCAGCTGCGAAAAGAATAGGTATGATTGGACGAGGTGTCATAACTGTAAAGGTAGAAATTGCTCAGAATCCTATTCCTTTCCGTCCAACGGATAATTTGAATCTGCCTAATATAGATTTTGAAGTATCTGAGGCCGGATATAGTTTCATCGAACATTGGAAAAAGATTAAGACGATACCTAAAGAGAAGAGCATCCAAAAGAAACCTAAAAGCCAGCGCTTCGCTTCACAAGATCAAGTCGAAGGAAAAACCACGGCGAGACAAAAGGAAATAACTACCACCAACAAAGAAGAAAAGAAACCAATCAAAAGGAATAATACTTTCAAGAAGCCAAAAGAATCATCCCATAAGGGAACATCAAACCGCTGGAGCAAGGCTTTTGACAACTAATACTATTATTCATCACACTACCTGATTCTAAGTTGGATGATATCTATAAATATTCCCAGCAGTATCATTCAGTCGCACTGGTCGGAATATTAAATTCACTTATTTTTGATACCCACCGATTACCCTGTATGGCAGTCACACAGAAACGGGCATTTCCATCTTTCAATCTCCCGTCAGCCTTTACTATTGCAGTATAGCGAATTCCTCTACCGGCATCTATCTTCTCGACATGGATACTTGGAGAGATATGAATATGCTTGTTTCCACTGATTTCTACAACCTGAGGGACTATATCTGTCATCGTATGGTTACTTGTATTATAAATCTCGAATATGACCTTACAGACTTCATTACGATTTAATCTGTTGTTTCGGTTCGAATCTATAAAACGAGCATTTCGTATTTCCAGATTCGGATTATAAATATAATTGCCGGTCAAATCTTTTGCACTCGAATTGGAAGGAATTACAGATTCGGGAACTTCTGCATTATAAGTATCATTATAATCCTTACCCCTGAAATCATAAATACGATCATCGCCACTATTTGAAGAATCAAAACCACTCACGTCAGAATCTATCTGTGTATTGGCTTGTCCATTCTGTTCATACCTATCGTGACGTGTTCCATTATGGTATATCTGCTCTGTATCGTCCTGATACTGTCGATCTTGCTGTGCCCCAATAGCAGCACCGATAGCAGCACCTCCTGCCATCCCGACTATTGTACCAACATCAGAACCGTTCCAGCCACCAGCCAGATCCCCGATAGACGAACCTAAAATTGCTCCTATCCCACTGCCTAAATAGGCACCCTGGCCTTCATAAGTATCACATCCGCTCAGCACTAAAGCCGCGCAACTCAAACATAAAATAAGTTTTCCTTTCATCTTCTCAATCCTCCATAGTTGATTAAGCAAAGATAACATATTGTTATCAATTCAACAAGATTTTTCCCCTATTTCAATGTAGGAAAAACTCTAATCTAATCAGACAACTTTAAAATCTATATGTGTAGCAATCTGATCCGCGACCTGATATTTTAAATGAAACTTCTGTGTATTAGTCAAGGTATTTGCTTTTACGAATTCTCTCATAAAACAGATGCACTTGCAGTATATGAATCATGCTATTGGTGTGACTCGTGACTTAAATCATGAGATAACGTTCAAGTCAAGCATAACAAAAAAAGAGAGTATGTCATTTCTGACATACTCTCTTTAGCTATCTATTTATGACTTACTTAAAAAAGTAATCAAAATTTCACTTACTCTGCTTTAGGAGTTTCCTCTTTAGACTTAGGTGTTTTAGGCTCCTTCACTTCAGCAACTTTAGCCTTTGCCTTTACAGGAGTTTCCTTCGTAACTGCAGTATCTGACTTTGGCAAAACCTCTTTTTCAGTAGTTTCCACAGCCTCTGCCTCAGGAGCTGTTGCATCAGTAACCTTCTTACGACCACCACGGCGAGTATGCTTAGCAGTTGTCGTTGCAGTTTTTGCCATTCTATCATCAAAGTCTACAAGTTCAATAAAAGCCATTTCGGCACTATCCCCAAGACGAGAGCCTAATTTAATGACACGTGTATAGCCGCCCGGACGATTACCCACCTTTGCTGCTACAGTACCAAACAACTCCTTGATGGCTTCCTTATCTTGAAGATAACGAAATACCACACGGCGAGAAGTAGTCGTATCATTTTTAGAACGCGTAATCAATGGTTCCACGTACTTTTTCAGGGCTTTAGCCTTAGCTACAGTCGTAGTGATTCTTTTGTGCATAATCAGGGATATTGACAAATTAGCCAATAAAGATGCCCGATGTGATGCAGTACGACTGAGATGGTTAAATTTTTTATTATGTCTCATTTTGTTTTTTATTGGGACTAGTATTTGAATGGTTTCCTGCTCACGCAGGTTGATTTAACTCATTCTTATTCCTTGTCCAGTTTATACTTTGAAATATCAGTTCCAAACGATAGATTCAGACTCTCGAGCAAATCATCAAGCTCAGAAAGCGATTTCTTACCGAAATTACGGAACTTCAAAAGATCAGTTTTATTATATTGTACCAAATCGCCCAATGTTTCCACATTAGCGGCCTTTAGACAGTTGAGTGCGCGAACACTCAGGTTTAAGTCCACGAGACGAGTCTTAAGCAGTTGGCGCATGTGAAGTACTTCCTCATCAAACTCTTGGTTATTGAGGAAGTACTTCACATGCGCCAACTGCTTAAGACTCGTCTCGATTCTCCAATGTAATCTTCTCATCCGAGAACAACATAAAATGATAGATGAGGATCTTTGCAGCTTCCTTCAATGCCTCTTTCGGACTGATAGAACCATCCGTAGTGACCTCTATAACCAATTTGTCATAATCGGTCTTTTGCTCGACACGATATGGCTCAACGGAATATTTAACATTCCGGATTGGCGTATATATCGAATCAATCGGAAGTACATTAACATCTGTGCAAAATTGCCTGTTTTCTTCAGAAGGCACGTAACCGCGCCCCTTATTAATGGTAAGATCAATCTGCATAGAAGCTTTAGGGTCCAAATGGC
>DAIPMC010000046.1:0-19283 GCA_036768895.1 Prevotella sp.
GCGCAATGTCAAATGAGAAGGACATTAATCTTAAGGTTGCTTTGGCTTTCGGGCGTGATGTAGAGCGGAACTGCCCGGATGTGAAGGTCATCTATACACGAAAGACGGATGTGTTCGTGCCTTTGATGGAACGGGCTAATATAGCTAATCGCAATAATGCGGATCTGTTCATTTCCATTCATACAAATGCACTTCCTGATGGGAAGGTTGCCAGGGGATTTGAGACATGGACGCTGGGAATGCACCGCGCGAAGGATAATCTGGCTGTTGCTATGAGAGAAAACTCTGTGATCTCCATGGAGAAGGGTTATAAGGTGACTTATCAGGGCTTTGATCCGAATTCTTCTGAAAGCTATATCATGTTTGAGTTCATGCAAGACCGGAATATGGCAAAGAGTGTGGATCTGGCTGAAATGATAGAACAAAATGTCTGCCATAGCACAAATCGTATTGATAAGGGAGTACATCAGGCGGGATTCCTTGTCTTGAGAGAAACATCTATGCCGAGTTGTCTTATCGAATTGGGCTTTATTACAACTCCTGATGAAGAGCAAGATCTGAATGACAGTGGAAAAGAAGAGGATATCGCTAACGGAATCTATCATGCCTTTGTGGAATATAAGAATAAATATGGCCGTCGTATTACAGTGCCTTATCGAAGTGCACCAAAGGATGATTTTGATGTCCCTCAGATTGTTCCTCAGTCTGATAGAGGTATTCAGCAGATAGTAAAAGTGTCAGAAAAGGACAATTCTCTTCGCAATCAGGTTACTCTTCCAAGTGAAACTACTTCTGTTTCACGTCCGGTCATTGCTTCTAAGGTCATAACTCGCCATGCTGATAGGAGCGAACGTCATTCCGTGACAAAGATTCCTGCCCAATCTGCTCAACCGGTTTCGGATGCCCCTGTCTTTAAAGTACAGTTATTTGTTTCAAGTAGAGAACTCCGACAGGGAGATCCTTCGCTGAAGGGGATAGACAATTTTGAATCTTATCGTGAAGGGCAACTGCTCAAATATACGACAGGTAACTCTACGGATTATAATGAAATCTTCAGGTTGCGTAAGAGTGTGCTGGACAAATTTCCAGATGCATTTATCATTGCTTTTAAAAACGGTAATAGGATGGATGTGAACCAAGCTATCAAAGAATTTTTAAATAACAGGAAAAAATAGGGTTTATGAAGAAATATTTCACCAAAGAGGTAAAGATTGCTCTCGTTGCTATCGGGGGCATTGTAGTCCTTTTCTTCGGGATCAAGTTTCTGAAGGGGATGAACTTGTTCTCAGATGATGATACTTATTATATGACCTTTCAGAATATAGCCGGATTAGGTACTGCTGCTCCCATCTATGCGGATGGATATAAAATTGGTACAGTCAAGGGTATTGAGTATAATTATGCTGGGAAAGGTCCTATCCGTGTCAAGGCAGGCTTGAAGAAGGGGATGCGTATCCCGAAAGGAAGTAAGGCTGAAATCCAGAAAGATATCATGGGCAATATGCAGGTTGATATCTTGATGGCCAATAATCCGGTCGAAAGACTGGAACCGGGACAGGTTATTCCGGGTATCATGGATGCGGGAGTAATCGGTAAAGTTCAGGAGATGGTTCCTTCTATAGAGAAAATGGTGCCTAAGATAGATTCGATTCTTATAGGTTTGAATACTTTGGTGGCTAACCCAGCCTTAGCTAAGTCTCTTGATAATATTCAGGTGATAACTTCCAACCTTGTCCTTTCCAGCCGACAGTTGAATGTTCTGCTAGCCGAACTGAATCAACAGGTGCCGGGAATGATGCAGAGGGCTGATGGGATGCTGGATAATGCCAATGGCGTAATGATCAACAGCCGTAAATTTACAGGTAACCTGGCTTCTCTGGACATCCAGAAAACAATGAACCAGGTAAATGCAACTCTTGACCAGGTACATCAGTTGAGTGAAAAACTCAATAGTGAGAAGGGAACTTTAGGGAAATTGATGAATGATCCGACCTTGTATGATAATATGAATACAACGATGCGTAGTGCTGATTCTCTGTTGGTTAACTTAAAGGCCCATCCTAAACGTTATGTCCATTTCTCCTTGTTCGGTAAAAAGGAAAAATAAAAGCAGGAGTCTGTTTTATTCACCCTCCCTATCTGAATTTGGCGGGGAAATGAATGGTTTGCTTTTCTTTGATACCTTGTAAATGTTCGGATCTGACTATTGATGGTTGGAGAAGTCTAATTAATTAAATTTTGTCTAAATAGATTGGAGGTCTGTTTCACGCTTGAGTTGACTATATTCTATTGTTTGAAAATGAGCTTGTTTTGAGTATATTAAGAAACTGTTTCACTGATTATATTATTTCTTCTCAAGAAATCATTTATATCACTTATTATCAATATTTTATCTTATTTGGAATGAAAGTTTATACAGGAAACGGTTGTGAATATTGTAATTATCTGGTAATGAGATGTTTATGGCGAACGAAAAAGTGTATGCTGAAGAACATAATTTGTGTAATTGGGAAATGTTTTATACCTTTGCAATTGAAGACCGTATGTCGAATGACTCAGCTATGTGAGAGAAAGAACCAACTTTTTTGCTGTCTGCTTTCTTGTAAAATGGTTAAAGGATAGAATAGATGGTTGTACATCAAGAGTCTATTGCTTTAATGAGTTTCATTCTGGTTAACCTGCAGATTAAGTCTATTATTTTGTTGGGGTGAATGGCAGGGTATTCTGCTTGAAAACAGTTTGCGGTGTTGAATATGAAAATCATTTTATAGCGTGTTTTTTTAGTATGAAGAAAGACAATCCTAAAAATCTTTGGGATCAGGCCCTTATGCTCATCAGAAATAATCTGGATGAGAAGGCTTACAATACTTGGTTTAAGCCTGTCGTTTTTGAATCATACGATGAGAAAACAACAACACTTTTGGTGCAGGTATCAAGTGGGTTCGTATACGAGTATCTGGAAGCTAACTATGTGGATTTGATGAGTACAGCCCTACGGAAGTTTTTTGGTGATCGTATCCGATTAACTTATCGTATCGTAACGGATAAGGAGCATAATCTGACTCAAAACATTGAGGCTGATCCAGCTGATGCGGTGAAGCCTAAGGCTGTGGTGGGTGCCAATGAGTCTCCGACAATGCTTGATGCCGCGCAACCTCAGCAAATTGATTCTCAGTTGAATCCGAAACTCACTTTTTCGAATTATGTAGAAGGGGATAGCAATAAACTTTCGAGGTCAATAGGACTGACTATAGCAGAACATCCAAATACGGCACAGTTCAATCCGATGTTTATCTATGGTCCTTCCGGCTGCGGTAAAACCCATCTGATCAATGCTATCGGAAATGAATGCAAAAGGTGTTATCCTCAGAAGAGAATCTTGTATATCAGTGCCAGGCTTTTCCAAGTGCAATATACAAGTGCGGTCCTGAGTAACAATGTTAATGACTTTATCGGGTTCTACCAGACTATTGATATGCTGATCGTGGATGATATCCAGGAGTGGATGGGGAAAGCCAAGACGTTGGATACTTTCTTCCATATCTTCAATCATCTCTTTAAGAACGGACGGCGAATCATCCTGGCCAGTGACCGTCCTCCGGTTGAGTTGAAGGATATGCCGGATCGTCTGTTGACGCGTTTCTCTTGTGGTCTTATTGCTGAACTTGAGAAACCTAACAAGAAACTCTGTCAGGATATCCTGACAAATCTGATACGTCGGAACGGATTGGAAATTCCTGATGATGTGGTGGAATATATTGCCGATAATGCTGATGGCAGTGTTAGGGATTTACAGGGGGTTATCAATGGACTCTTGGCTTACAGTATCACATACGGTGGTGATATAAACCTGAAGTTGGCTGAAAGGGTGATCAAACGCGCCGTGAAGGTAAACAATGAACCGCTTACCCTGGATGATATCGTCAATACGGTCTGTAAGCATTTCAATGTGTCGCCGAATTCCGTTAACAGCCGAAGCCGCAAGCATGATTTTGTCATAGCCCGGCAGGTCAGTATGTATATGGCTCAGAAATATATGAAGATTCCCGCTACGAGAATAGGGAAACTTGTCGGAAACCGTGATCATTCTACCGTTGTGCACAGTTGCACGAAGGTGGAGGGACGGTTAAAGGTAGACCATTCTTTCCGTGATGAACTCGTGTCTATAGAGAATGCCTTTAAACTGAAAAAGCAATTAGCGTAGTAAACAAACAGCATCTGATCTGCTTTTAGATAAGAAGAAAGGGTTCACTTCATTGAAGTGAACCCTTATTAATTTATCTTTTTTTCGTCTGTTTTATCCTATAACTTACCATGTCTTTCTGATTTCAGAAAGACATGGATGATGATTATTTTCAGAATGGCAGATTGAGGGATAAACCGGCAATCAACCAGAAACCGGGTTGTGGAACGTTGCCGACTTCAACAACATTCTTGTCAAGAATGTTGTTTGCTCCTACATAAGCATTCCAGTTCTTTTTCTTCCAACTCAGTTTGCCGTCTAGAATCCCGTAGGTGCCATAAGCATGGGTATGGCCTTTGGTATCTACATAGTATCCCATACGGTGCTGAATCCGATATTGCAATCCTAAATTGAGATTACGCCATAGGTTCAGTTCCAGATCCGTAGCAAACTTGTTCTTCAGGTATTCCAAAGCGTAAATACTCTGAATGCCTGCACGTTCATGCTTGGACTGGTTGATGTAACTATAACTGAGTTTGAAATTCTTAATGAAATGCTGACTAGGAATGAGTTGCAAGAAGTTAAAATCAAGCGCTGTTTCTACTCCCAGAGAATTGATTTCTCCGAAGTTGACAGATTTCCAGACAGGAGATCCCTTTTCATCCTTAGAACCATCATATATCCAGTCAATGAGGTTCTTGTAATGATTATGATAGATACTGACTTTACCTGTAATACCCTGAGCATTGTATTTAATACCCGTTTCAAAGGCAGACAGTTCTTCCGGTTTCAGATGTGGATCAGCCTGATAGCCACCGACAGAATAATAAAGTTCGGTGAAGGATGGCATCCTCAGAGAGGTGTTGAATGATGCGTAGACTTTCCAGTTGTTTCCAATCCGATAACTGACGTCGACACCCGGATAGATACGCATGTTCATATTAGCCGAACTGTTTTTTACTGCAATCAGTCCTGCAGAAAGGGTGAATCGTCTGAGCAGGATATTATGTTCCAGCACGAACTGTATATTTGTCCGGTTCAATCCTTTCTTATATTGCAATCCTGTGCCATGTATGGGCCTGGGATTCTCCAAGGGTTCCCCGAGATTTGAGCTGACCAGATCTTCATTGCGGATTTCAGTACCTATTGCCGTGCGTCCAAGAAGCCAGTCAAAATAGCCATTCAGATTGACACCGTATACATCTGTGCGATGATAATTGAAAGGATACTTATTTGCTGCACCACGGAAGAGCTCGAAACGGTCCATTGAACGGTTCCAGTAGATGGAAGGTTTCAGATGGAATATGCCGGTCTTGTTTTCTGCCTGCACGGCTGTGTAGGTCTTGAAAGTATGTTCAAACTGATCATCATATAAAGAACTGTAGGAAGTACTGCTTCCCCAGTTCTTCGTACTTAGTCCTGCATACCAGTTGACTAAGATATTGGGGTCGTCATAATTACCTTGGTAAAAGGTTTTTCCTCCCTGATAATCATTATTCAGGTGTCCTGCCTTGTTTCGGCTGAAGCCGTCATCACGAGTGTAGCTTCCCGAAATCTGATTATTCCAGTTCCTCTTTGCTACATTAACTCTGCCACCGGCAGAAAAGTAACCATAAGAGCCGCCTTCCGCATGAGCAGAAATACTGCTATGTCCAGGGGGATAGGTTACGATGTTAATAGCTCCAAGGAGGGATGATGTGCCATAGATTCTTCCTGCAGGTCCTTCAAGGATTTCGATACGTTTGATGTCACTCAGGTCCACAGGTAAGTCGAATGCGTTGTGACCGGTTTGCGGATCACAGATATTAATGCCGTTGAGCAAGATGGTGATCTGTTCGTCATTGCCGCCTCTGATGCTGACATCCGTCTGAGCTCCGATAGGGCTTCGCTGTCGGACATCCACGCCTACGGCATATTTTAACAGATCATTTACACTTTGTACCGGCGCTGCAGCGATATCCTTTTGCGTCAGTACAGTAACCATTCTCGCTTGCTGACTTCTTGTCAGCGGCGCCCGGCTCGCGGTCACATTGACCTCATCGAGCTGCTGCTCCTGCCTGAAGATAGAATCCGAAGTCACCTTGTCTCCATCTGTGCTGATGCCGGCTGCTCGTGTGTGAGACAACGTGGCAATGCTCAGTGTGCCTACAAGGACTTCTTTCCCCAGTACAGAGAACAGTGCGTAACCCTTGTTCGCGAATCTCTTGAATCTCAGGTTGCGACGCTTGTTGAAAATTGTTTTGTACATTAAATAAATTAAAAAAAATTACCTTGCCTTATGGCAAGCAGGTGCAAAGGTAATAAGTTCTTTCAATATAGGAAAATAATGGAATTGAAGTGTTCTTCCTGGTTTTTCTAAGATATTAAGGATAGTCATCCTTTAATCATGTACTCAGAAGAAACGAATTTATTAAGTTGATGCGTTGAAAGGCTGGCTATTTTTTATGTTCGACTGTCTTTACGTCGAATGTACGATACACTAGATAGAGCCCATTGCCGTCTATTTCTATCTGGTTTCCTAAGGCCTCGTTCAGACTTCCTTGCCAGAGTTCCTTGAAGGTATAAACAGGCCATACGAACCCTTTTCCGCTGAGTTGTTTACAAGTGAAGTTGAAGATACTGATCTGCTGCCCGGGTTTTGTTTCAAAGGTACATCTCCCATAAGCCGATACGAACCAGCCATAATCAGTGACCATTGTGGGTTGGATGTGCAGGCTATGGTAATAAGAGATCATCAGTACAATATTGGAAAAGGTGTGGTCCTCACGTTTCCCGGAAGCTCCGAGATAGGCAAATGACGGGCCTACAAGGTTTTGGCCCGGATGTTGATTATTAACAATGGGCATATCTTTAAGGGAGAGCGCATATTTGGTAGCTTTTGTCATATCGTTGTCTGCTTGTTCACTCAATGGATGGAAGAGGTGTGCATAACGTCTCTTGAATTCATCAGGAAGAGAATCACCATCTCCGACGATAGCGTCCGGGATTCGGTTCTGGAGTTCAAGAAGATGCTGGCCTGCACCGTCACAGCAGATCAGTGTTTTTGCCTTTTCCAGGATGCCCAGAGGAATCTGACTGACAGGGAAATCTCCATCAGCGAGAATGACTGCATCAAATGTACTTTGTGGTGAGATCAAAGGATAATTCATGATAAATATCGATTAAAGTTGTCTTGCTTCTACCATCATCTTCTTCCATTTGAAAAATCCGGCAACGCATATAATGACATAGATTGCATAGAGTCCGGCCATAAACGGAATTCCCTTATAGACATAAAGTACGGCACTTACTGCATCGACCACTATCCAGATATACCATTGCTCGAGATATTTTCTGGCCAGGGCCCACATGCCGATAAAACTCAGGGAATTGATAAAAGAATCACAGATGGGTACAGTAGAGTTGGTAAACCGGATGAGTATCCAGTAGATAATTCCCCAAGCCATGAGCCAGATCAGCGTAGACGGAAAAACCAGTCTTACCTTATAATGAGTGATCGGCATTTCTTTTTCATCTGCTCCCTGTTGTTTCTTTTTCCCAAACTTCCATACAACATAACCATATATAGCTGCCAGTGCGTAGTAGATATTCATGCCGAAATCAGCATAAAGGCCATGCTGCCAGTAAAGTACAATGCATAAGAGCGGCATGATAATACCTACGATCCAAAGCAGGATGCTGGCTTTGTATTCAAGCCAGACATAGACGAGCCCTATAAGGGTCGTCAGTATGTCCAGCCAGTGTTCATAGAAAAATGCTTCCATCGTTTAAAAACGAATCGTGAGATGTCCCATCATATTGAATCCTGCCATCGGGTTGAATCCGATCTGATAGTAACGCTTGTCGAGTGTATAGCCACTTGACTTACCTACGGCTGAGTATACCCAGCCCATTGCTGCATAGTGACGGTCAAAAAGATTATTCAGGTCAAAGCCAAGGATAATATGCTTGATCGGTTTCCACAATTTATGCAATTTCAACGTGTAGTTGAAATGCAAGTCAGTTTGTGAGTAGCAGGGGAGGGCACGGTCTCTGTTTTCCGTATTGTCAAGATATTGCCGACTTACGAAATTGGTATGCCAGATACCTTGGAAACCGGCGAAATGAACCGTCAGGAATCCGTTCAGGATCGTAGATGGCGAAAAACTCAGGGTAGACTTGCTGTAGTGTTCGTGTGCAGGATGATCTTTATCATCCCAGTCGTCAATAGCTTCAGTGAAGTCATCGATGCGGTTTCTGCTCAAGGCAGCATTACCTTCGAGTGTCAGGAACTTGAAAGGATCATATCCTGCAGTAATCTCTGCTCCCATACGGTAAGACTTCTTGATGTTTGTGGTCAGGTTCTCACCGATATCACTGAGCTCTCCGGTCTGGACAAACTGGTTGTGATAGGCCATGTCATAAAGGTTGATTCCTGCACGCCAGTTGGTTCCGTTACATTCATAACCGACTTCCCAGTCAGTGACCTTTTCTGCAGTAGGAGCCGGATACTTGCCGTTGTCCGTGAAATTGTTACGTTCCGGCTCGCGGTGGCTGACAGCGACAGAAGCGTATGCACGCTGGGAATCCCAGTGAAAATTAATTCCGGCTTTGGGATTAAAGAAATCATAGTGTTTATCTATATCAAGGATCTGATTGGTATAAGTCCCTTTAGGGAAATGGTCGTTGATACCGGTGGTTTTATAGTTGACATGACGGTATTGCAGATCCAGAAAGAGGTCAAACCAGTCTGTGATTTTCCCTGTGGTTTTGATAAATCCGCTGTAATCGCCTTTATGTGCATCTGAATTATAGTAAGGATAATTCTGTCCGTCAGGCATATACTTTGCAGCCAGTTCCTGATCTGCCATGTAGGTCATCCGGCCCCAATGATGGCAAGTAAAGTACTGGAGGGCAAGGCCTCCTGTGATATCCAGGTATCTGCTTTTATAATTGGTGTCCCATATAAAACTGTAGGTGTTTTGAGTCAGACCTTTCTTCCTGATAAAATCAGTTTTCTGCAGTATGCTTCCGTCAGATTTTTTGAAATCTGGCAATCCATACTTCGAGAGTTTGTTGTCATACCTGAACTCATCATAATAGCCGTAGCCGTATGTATAACTCAGAGCAGCATTAGTAGTCCAGCGTGGATTGATCTCCCAGGCAGCGGAAAGGATATTGTGGTTCTGGTAGAAATTGTCCGTCGTCCTTTTCCAAAGCGAACCATCAGATAATTTGTAACGTTCGGTTTCATATTTTCCGTCTTTTCCTTTATTGAAAGTCCAGGTGCTGGGATCATAAATGAGATGTTCATAGAGATTGTTGAATTTTCCAAGACCTGCCTTATACATGTCTTTGTAAGTTCGGATACCTTCATCCATCAGCGAAGCGTCATCATTACCAGCTACCACACCATTCCAACCTTGTCCAGTCTTTTCAAAGTTGCCGATATTCTTATACTTGAGGATAAATCCCTTTCCCAAATAGGTCAGTCCTCCATAATAGGAACCTGATCTGCCATCAGTTCCGTGAAGATAGCCGTCAGTGCCCGTCTCGTGGTATGCACCGTCGAAGATGAGCCGGCCAGCCATCAGTCCGGTGGAAAAATTAGTTCCGACATTGTAGGTGCTGAAAGAGCCGTAAGAACTTGTCAACTCCAGATAGGGTTGATAGGACGGAGCAATTGTGTTCAGTGAGATGGATCCGCCGAAAGCCCCGTCACCATTCGTTGACGTACCCACGCCGCGTTGAATCTGAGCCGATTGAAGAAGGGCACTGTAGGAATTCATGTTTACCCAGAAGACAGATTCATCTTCGGGAGAATTCAAAGGTACACCGTCGATGGTGACGTTGATACGACTGCCGGCAGCACCACGCAGACGCATATAGACAGGTCCTGTGCCGGTTCCATTTTCACCCCATGCCAGAACACCGGGGGTTTGAGAGAACAGAAACGGAAGTTCCTGACCTGTTTTAGAGAAAGCAGCTAACTCGTTTCGGTTGAGATTAGCTACTGCAAACGGCGCATTCTTCTTGGCTCGAATAGCATTGACCACGACTTCCGAAAGTCGGTGAGTCTTTGTTGTATCGACCTGTTGCGCATTGATTGTGTTCAAGCCAATAAGGGCAATGGACAACAATACAATCTTTTTCATTATATCTATAATGTTAAGAAAAAAGTAAAGGGAGTTGTATCTTACCTACGCCAGCATTATCCGGATCAGGTTGATGGGTATAATCTCAGCACCGTCAATTGCAAATCTCTTCCGTTTCCTAGGATCAACGAATAGAAGAATGCGACGGAGCACCCCCTGGATGACAGTTTGTCATCCGCATGCAAAGGTAAAATAAAATATTGAATTCACCAAAGATAGTTTTAAAATTCCATAAAAGACTAAAAAAAGTCCTTTCCTCAAAGATTGAGAAAAGGACTTCATTAGTTGGGTTTATAATGGTTCTGAATTTATTTTCCACAAGTTTCGCACGTATTCCACGGTTTCAACTGTTTGAAGAAATCATTACCCTTGTCATCAACGAGGATGAAGGCAGGGAAATCCTTCACAACGATTTTCCAGATAGCTTCCATGCCCAGTTCCGGGAATGCAACACAGTCAATGCTCTTGATGCATTCCTTGGAAAGTAATGCGGCAATACCACCGATAGTGCCGAGATAGAAGCCACCGTGTTTTTTGCAGGCGTCTGTAACAATCTGAGTACGGTTACCTTTAGCGATCATGACCAAGGAACCTCCATGAGCCTGGAATTCATCTACATACGGATCCATGCGGTTAGCCGTAGTCGGACCCATAGAACCGCAGGAGTATCCTTCTGGAGTTTTGGCCGGTCCTGCATAGAGGATAGGATGGTCTTTGAAATACTGTGGCAGGTCCTGTCCCTTGTCCAGGGCTGCTTTCAGTCTTGCGTGAGCGATGTCACGTGCTACGATAATCGTGCCATTGAGGTTGACACGTGTGGAAACTGGATATTTAGTCAGTTCTTTTCGGACACTGTCGATACCCTTGTCCAAATCAATTACTACGCCTTTAGGTCCTTCACCGGCTTTGCGATATTCAGCAGGAATAAGTTCAGAAGGATTTTCATCCATCTTTTCCAACCAGACACCATCGCGGTTGATCTTACCCTTGATGTTACGGTCAGCGGAGCAACTCACGCCGATGCCGACCGGGCAACTGGCGCCATGGCGTGGCAAGCGTACAACGCGTACGTCGTGGGCAAAATACTTGCCACCAAACTGTGCACCGAGTCCGATATGGCGTGTTTCTTCGAGAAGTTTTGCTTCCAGATCGGTATCTCTGAAGGCACGACCGGTCTCATCACCCTTTGTAGGCAGGTTGTCATAATACTTGATAGAAGCTAACTTGACAGTAAGCAGATTCTTTTCTGCACTCGTACCGCCGATTACGATGGCGATATGGTAAGGAGGACAGGCTGCTGTACCCAGGCTCTTCATTTTCTCGACGAGGAAAGGAATCAATGTGCCTTCATTCTGGATGAGAGCCTTAGTCATCGGCCAGTAGTAAGTTTTGTTGGCAGAACCGCCACCTTTAGCAACACAGACAAAACGGTATTCTTCACCTTCCGTAGCTTCGATGTCTATCTGAGCAGGAAGATTGCAACGCGTATTCACTTCGTCGTACATCGTCAAAGGCGCATTCTGGGAATACCGCAGGCTATCCTGGGTAAAGGTGTTGTATACTCCCTGTGAAAGTGCTTCGGCATCATCAAATCCGGTGTAGACCTGTTGGCCTTTCTCACCATGTATGATGGCTGTGCCGGTATCCTGGCAGAATGGTAAAATACCTTTGGCTGCAATATCTGCATTACGGAGGAACTGTAATGCGACATATTTATCATTTTCGGAAGATTCCGGATCTTTCAAGATAGCGGCTACCTGTTTGTTATGGGCACGGCGAAGCGTAAATTCTGCATCGTGAAATGACTGTTGTGCAAGTAAAGTCAAAGCTTCTTTGCTGACTTTTAAAATCTCTTTTCCCTCAAATTTCCCGGTGCTTACACCTTCTTTGGTGAGCAGGCGATACTCTGTGTCATCCTTTCCGGTCTGGAACATCGGAGCATACTTGAAGTTTGGTATTTTCTCCATAATAACAATGTTTTATATTAATTTAATGAGTCTTTATTCCTTTCTGATGTGTTAGTTTTCCATTTTTTCGAGGAAATCATACAGTTCTGATTCTTCTACATCACCTAATGTAAACTCCTTTTTTGCATCGTTTTTGATGGTGTTAAGCCATTCTGCATGAGCCGGCTCACATTCTTTGATCAAGCGTTGAACGTCGTTTTCTGTGATAGTGTCTAAATGTTCGAGGTTCAGAATGAACTGGTAAGTCCAAGCCCATTTATAATTCTCATAGTTGAGATGCATATTTAGGAAGCGGTCATGAATAGTGAGCAAGTCGTTGACATTTCCCTCTTTTATGTCATCCAGGAGCCGTTGCTCTTCCTCTTCTGGTGCCAGGAGACCACACAGGTCACACCAATTACCTGTACCGATATTACTTTCAGGAACTTCAAGGGGATGTTTCTTGAGTTCTCTTTCCAAGAAAAGATGGATGATCATATCGTAAGATCTGATACCCTTTTGCATGGAAGAGTTTCGAATATAGCAACCCCCGTAGTTGTATTTTTCTATATTTTGTCCTTGTTCCTTACGGAGACTTTCGAGAATCTTTTTGCCCCTTACACATTCTGAGATAACAAAAGGTGACAGCCAATCGAAATTGACAAAACTTCTGCTGGCCGAATCGGAAAGAGGGCGCATGTCGCGTTTCGGCCATTTGTGGATATCACGGTAAGTGCCTACAGTCGTTACGTTATGTCCTGGTGCAATACAAGTTTCCATTCCATCTCCAAAAAGGTAGCTGAAAGGAAGGTCTTGTACGGTCGGGTGTGTCTGTATCCACCCCATACACATGGTAAAAGCACCGATATGTGCCGGCCAGAAAATCTGAGAACCGCTTGAGGTCTTGTCTCCTCTTTCCATTGTTCCCCAGTGAATAGGTCCCATCTTATAAGCATGGTTGGAAAAGTTGGTATTGGCGCCGGCATTGTAAAAGGAAAATTCTCCTGCGATAAGAAGACTGTTCTTGTGATGACTTACCGTAAAAGGACCACAAAGTGCTGCACAGGTTTCTCCATTTCCTATGAAACTGTTAGCGAAGAAAAGGCTGCTTTCCGTAGATGCGTTAACGATGTGACAGGCCTCCCCGATAAAACAATTATCAACATGCGCACCGTCCAAAATAGAACTGCCTGCCTGGACAATGCTGTTATCTAAGATAACGTTGTTGCCTATATAAGTACTGGATTCAGGAGAACTGAGAATAGAGCATTCACTGATTCTGCTGGCTCCGGATATCTCACAATCGTCATTGATGATGGTATTTGTGATTTCTGTTGTATTTACGATCTTAACCCGATAGCCTAATACACCCCTTTCCGGTCTCCTTTCTCTCAAATATTTCTGGATAATGATCCGGAAAGCCTTTCTGAAGTCTTGATCATCTGCATGGCGTATCTGGAATGCCGCCATCTGGGTGTTGAGGGTATCAAAAAGAATAACATTACCGTCTCCGCTCTCATTT
This sequence comes from Prevotella sp., assembly GCA_036768895.1. Classification (GTDB taxonomy): domain Bacteria; phylum Bacteroidota; class Bacteroidia; order Bacteroidales; family Bacteroidaceae; genus Prevotella. Next base: position 13,786 of record DAIPMC010000046.1, read on the forward strand.
CTGACACTGATGAAATTTCCTTCTCCAAAAGTGGCATCAGAGGTAGTATTCATTTTCCCGATATTGGAGATATAACATTCTTCACCGATATCATAATTGTTGATGTAGTTGCCTGTTCTTTCAATCAGACAATTATCTCCTATGGTGACATCCTTGAGAACAGCAGTATAAATCCCTGAGTGCTTGGAAAAACCTTCATCTACGTTAATATTCTTTTCAAAGATGCCAAGGTTTATCTCTCCATAGAATTTTACATCTTTAATATATGTGGGGGAGAAATTTTCTGCGACGTTGATAGCTGTCCAATCTTCAGCCTGGCATCCTTGGCTTTCAAGGGTGTCGATTTCTTCTTCGGTTAAACTTCTGTAATCGTCCATATCTTTACTGGTTAGAGTTTTTATTTAAATTGGAAGTTTTTGTCTTTATCCTGTTACCTTTCAATAGATATATCTGAGAAAAACTCGGAGGTCTACTTGCTCTTAATTATCTTATAATATTTGGCATTTCTCATATCTGCTGTTTCTGATATCCAATGCTTATTGTAAAGATTATCCTGCTTATGGCGTGGATAAGGTGTTATTTCTTTCAGTTTATTTCCGGATACAGGAAATCATTATAAGGATATTTCTGAACATGAAGTTCTCTGATACGTTTATAAAGAACGTTACGAAATTCTTCTAGGTTCTCCTTATTCTTGGCTGAAATGAAAATACAATTCTCATTATACCTTGCCATCCAGGTTTTCTTCAGTTCATCCAATGTTACATTGGATTTGTCTGCAGGTGTAAGGTCATCTTGTTCTTTCTGTATCCAATGATAATTGTCTATTTTATTGAATACGACCATTTCCGGTTTGTCAGAACATCCTAATTCTTTCAGAGTCTGCTGGACCACCTGTATCTGTTCTTCGAAATCAGGGTGAGAAATGTCAACGACATGTAGAAGAAAGTCTGCTTCACGAACTTCATCCAGGGTTGACTTAAAGGAATCTACCAGATCGGTGGGTAACTTGCGGATGAAACCTACGGTATCGGCTAACAGAAATGGCAGGTTCCTGATCACTACTTTGCGAACGGTAGTATCAAGTGTGGCGAAAAGTTTGTTTTCTGCAAAAACATCACTTTTAGCCAGCAAGTTCATGATTGTAGATTTTCCGACATTGGTATAGCCGACAAGAGCTACACGAATCAATTTTCCCCGATTCTTCCGTTGTGTGTTTTTCTGCTTATCAATCTCGGCAAGTCGGTTTTTCAGGAGGCTGATACGGTTAGTGATAATTCGACGATCCATCTCCAACTGTGTCTCACCAGGTCCACGAAGGCCTACAGAGCCCTTTCCTCCACCACCACCAGAACCTCCGGCCTGGCGTTCCAGATGAGTCCACATCCGTTGCAGGCGGGGGAGTAAATAACGGTCTTGGGCCAGTTCTACTTGTGTCTTTGCAGCTGCTGTTTTTGCACGCATGGCAAAGATATCAAGGATCAAGCTGGTTCGATCCAGAATCTTTATATCCAGAACCTTTTGTATATTTTTGATTTGGCGTGCAGAGAGCTCGTCATCAAAAATAACCATACCAATGGGGTGGTCATTGTCTTCTTCTTCCTTGATAAAGTTGCTGATCTCTTCTAATTTTCCCTTCCCTATATAGGAAGTATGATTAGGACCGTCAGCTTTCTGAGTGAATCTCTTGACAGTACTGGCTCCTGCTGTGTCAGCAAGAAATTCCAGTTCATCAAGATATTCTTCAGTTTTTGCTTCATCTTGATCCTTTGTGATTAATCCCACAAGGATAGCAGTTTCAGCTGTTCCCCCCTTTTTTGCAGAATCTTCAAATTCGTTCATTTCTTATTTATTTCTATGCAAAGATAATCAATTTAATCTCTTTATGTGCCAAAGTTGAATGATAATTAGGCTTAAATATTTTTTTTGTTTAAAAAACGAGAGATAGCAGTTATCTCAGGGTATGTGATAGATGTATATGAGTCATTCTTATCTGGCTTTCCGGGTATATTGCATTTTTATGTATAATAGTTTTTTTTATATGTTTTTCACAGAAATAGTTGATCACCTGGAATCTATTATTCCTAACTTTGTATAAACGAAATAGCCTGAAATAATAATCAATGATACTAAGCAGTGGTTATCTCCTTTGGTATAGATTATGAAGGTTTTTCGTATATGTGTGTTACCTCTGTAAATTTGTTAATCTGAATCTGTTATGAAAATATATCTTGTCGTTTTTCTTATTGTATCCTTGTTGCTTGGTCTGTTACCAGTAAGAGCGGGGAAGTGGATCCGCATCAATCAACTCGGTTATCTGCCGAAATCGACTAAAGTGGCAGTATTGATGGACGAAAAACCAGAACAGATTGATTCTTTTGAACTTGTAGATGTCTTTACGGGAAAGGTAGCTGGATGTTTTTTCTCTACTGATATTAAACCTACCGGATCATTAGGCAGGATGAAATGTACTTATCGATTGAATTTCAGTCGATTTACACAAGAGGGAACTTATTATATAAAAGCAGGGTCGACAGTATCACCCTGTTTTCCTATCAATGGCGATGTATATGATGGCACAGCTGATTATGTGTTGAAATATATGCGTGAACAGCGATGTGGTTACAATCCTGTCTTAAGAGACAGTTGTCATACCAAAGATGGTTATATTCTGTATCATCCTACTAAGACGGGGCAATATATCGATGTACGTGGTGGATGGCACGATGCATCGGATTGTATGAAATATACTACCACTTCGGCAAATGCTATCTATCAGATGATGTTTGCTTATCAACAAAATCCGGAAGCTTTCGGAGATTATTATCAGGCAAATGGCTTGCCTGGAGCAAATGGAATTCCTGATATTGTCGATGAAATCTATTGGGGGATGGACTGGTTGAACCGTATGAATCCTCATAAGGGCGAAATGTATCATCAAGTAGCTGATGACCGTGATCATATAGGGATGAGGCTTCCTCATGACGATACTGCCGATTATGGTTATGGACCAAATAATGGACGTCCGGTTTACTACTGTACCGGGAAACCGCAACAGCGTGGTAAATTTATGAATGCCACGACCGGTGTAGCAAGTATAGCAGGTAAATTCACATCGGATTTTGCGTTGGGGGCTCAACTTCTGAAACCTTTTTATCCTGGTTTTTCCAAGATTATCGGTGCGAAGGCCGCTGATGCTTATCAACAAGGAATGGATCAGCCCGGTAATTGTCAGACGGTATCAGTAGTTTCTCCTTATATATATGAAGAGGATAATTGGACGGATGATATGGAGTTAGGTGCTATGGAGTTGTATCATAAAACACATGATAAAATATATCTGCAACAGGCAGTTGAATATGGCAGGAGAGAACCGATAACTCCATGGATGGGAGCAGATAGTGCTCGTCATTATCAGTGGTATCCATTTATGAATATGGGGCATTATCAATTGGCTTGCTCTGGTAATGAGAAGATCTCGAAAGAATTTATTCGTAATTTGCATTCGGGTATCGAACGGACTTATGAAAAAGCAAAAGATACACCTTTTCTTTATGGTATTCCGACGGTATGGTGTTCTAACAATCTGACAACTGCTATGCTGACTCAATGCATCTTATATCGACAGTTGACTGGTGACCGTACTTATGAAGAGATGGAAGGGGCGTTACGTGATTGGCTGTTCGGATGTAATCCCTGGGGAGTAAGTATGATAATAGGGTTACCATTGGGTGGAAATTATCCACATCAACCTCATTCTTCCTTAACTTATGAAAAGGCCGGAATTCCATTGGGAGGGATGGTTGACGGACCGGTGTATGCCACAATCTTTCATAGTTTGCATGGTGTAAATACCGAAGGTGGAAACAATTTTGAGGAGTTTCAACCTGGATCCATGGTCTATCATGATAGTGTGCATGATTATTCTACGAATGAACCTACAATGGATGGAACAGCATCACTGACATATCCTCTTTCTGCTTATCAAAAGGAAGGTAGAATGGAAGTAAATGCTTCGGCAGATAAAAACAGATATGAAGATGGAGGTATTATCCGTTCTGATCCTTCGAAAAAAAGAATCTGTTTGGTTTTTACTGCTGACGATAAAGCCGATGGAGTAAGAAAAATTATCAGTACCTTGAAAAGGAATCATATCCATGGCAGTTTCTTTTTTACAGGAAAATTTTATGTAAAGTTTCCTTATATTATCAAACAACTCTTGGCAGACGGACATTATGTGGGAAGCCATAGCTATGGTCATCTGCTCTATTCTCCATGGGAGGACAGGGATTCTCTCTTAATCAGTCAGGAAACATTTAACAAGGATATATTAGCAAGTTATGCTCTGATGCGCCGATTCGGAATAGGGAAAAGTGAAGCGCCTTACTTTATTCCACCTTATGAATATTATAATGGTAAAGTAGCTTCCTGGGCAAAACAGTTAGGACTTCAAATTATAAACTTTACTCCTGGTACTGGCAGCAATGCCGACTATACAACTCCAGATATGAAGAATTACCGTAGTAGCAAAGAGATATTTAATCGAATATTGAATTATGAACGTAATACGCCGAATGGACTAAATGGACATTTCCTGTTGATTCATTTCGGAACGGACGGTAGAAGGATAGATAAATTCTATAATTATTTACCAAGGCTAATCAAATCGTTAGAAAAAAAAGGATATCAGTTTGTTTCAGTTGATGAAGCTATAAATTTAAAGATGAAATAACGAGTAAGTTTTTTCGTAATAAATATTATAGGTGCAAGTCCTTTCTAAGTTCTCGTTTTTTAAATGTGTCAATTGATGCATTGCTGGTACTCTGTACTGCTATCAGCGATCTTTAGTCTATTTCAGTTTACAAGTGTTTGCTTTATGTTTTCAGGATAAAAAGGTGGTTGACTCGCAAACGTTTACGTGCTTTTTTCTAGAAAATAACAGTCATTATTTGATTTAAATCAATTTTATCTATAACTTTGCAGTACTTGAAAGAATTAAAAAATATATTCAAACTGATTTTCAATTAAAATAATAACTACATTATTAAATGAACTGCTGAAACATTCGAAGATTATGAGATATGCTCCGACGTGATGTCGGAGCATTATTTTTTATTTTTCTGATGAATCTTTCAATTTAAGTATTTTTTATTTCGTAAATACCCTAAATATTCAATACTTTAGCGCATATAAAAAGTGTCCAGATGAGTTGATATTAGCCAGAATTTGGTAATATTTCTCCTCGTGTGTTGATTTATATGCTATAAAACTTATTTGTGTTAATCATTATTAGAGACAGGTCTTTTAAAAAATGAGATTCCCGGAAACCTTTGTCTCAAAGAATTCCGGGAAGAGAGAAATTTCTTAGTTCGCTAACTAGTCTTTTTACTCTAATAACCTAATAACCTAATCTAATAACCTAATAACCTAATTTAATAATCTAATAACCTAATCGAATAACGATTTCTTGTTTTCTATATGAAAAGTGAATCTTTTTT
>DAIPMC010000047.1:0-19126 GCA_036768895.1 Prevotella sp.
GCTGATGCCTGCATTGATCGCTAACTGATAATTAATATGGTTGGCAGGGTCAGTCGTCGTGAGATGCACGCTTGCTCCCCGTTTTTTAAGTCCAAGTGCTATTTCCGTTGCGATGGTGGTCTTGCCGACACCCCCTTTGCCCATGGTGAATATCACACGTTTGCCTCTGGCAAAGATGTCATCAATGAGAACATCCAGATGTTTGTATTCCTTCAATACTGTTGTCGGTGCAGGAACTTCCATAGTCTCGTCAGAGGTCAGGAGTTTGCGGACATTCCGGATGTTATAAAGATTGTATGAACGCAGAGGAACCTGGACAATATCATAGTCCTTAAGTTCCTGTGGCATTTGTGCCAGTGCTCTCTGTTGCAACGTATAGATGGAAGAAGCAAGTGCATCACTGCTGTCCTTGTGCAATATCAGTCCGTTGATTACCACCAACTGATTACAGATGCCGAGTTGGCGCAGCTCGTGTGAAGAGCGTGCAGCTTCTTTCAGAGGAGCTTCTTCCGGCCGGCTTACCAGGACAAGGCGGGTCTTACTCCCATCAGCAAGATTCATTACCGCTTGTTTGTATACCTCTTTTCTTTCCTCAAGCCCTGACAGTTGTCCGAGGCATGAAGCCCCATGCTTGCTGGTTTTGATGAATGCACTCCATGCAGAAGGCAACTGGAGCATGCGCAGTGTATGGCCGGTGGGAGCGGTATCAAAGATGATATGATCATAATGGCGGGCATCGTCCGCATCGGTAAGGAAGTCAGAGAACTGATTGAAGGCAGCAATTTCAACGGTACAACTTCCGGAGAGTTGTTCTTCCATATTCTTGATGGCTGATTCCGGTAATTGTCCGCGGTAGGGCGCTACCACACTTTCTTTATATTCTTCTGCTGCTTCCACCGGATCAAGGTTGACAACGGTCAGTCTGGGTACATCTTTTATCTTGGTGCCATGTTGTGAAATATTCTGTTCGAATACATCCTGCAGGTTGGAAGCAGGATCGGTACTGATCAGCAATACGTTCTCTCCGCTGTCAGCTAACGAGATGGCGGTAGCACAGGCTATACTGGTCTTGCCTACACCACCTTTACCTGTGAAAAACAAGTATTTCTGTTGTGAAATGTTATTTAATGTATAGGATTTCATTATCATTGTTTGTTTAAAAATGCAACGTGTCCTGAATGAGATAGATATCCAGGAAAAGTGAATATAAAGATGACTTAGCAGCAACCACTATCACCACCACAGCAGCAACCACCACCATCATGCTTGTTGGCATCAGAGGGAGAATGGGTTGGTACGATGCTCAAGTCCTTACCTGTCCATTCGCTTATCTGAGCCGTTGAAGGATATTTTCCTGTTACGGCTATTTGACCGTCAACGAGTGTTACCGGTAAGATGTCTGTTCCTTTCGACTGGAGGAGCTCTTTGATGGTCGCGTTCTGGATAAATGCCTGTGGTTCCGAACTCAGGTTATGTCTTTTTATTTCGATGCCCATGTTTTTCAGGGTATCAATCAGTGTTGCTATACGTAACAAGTCTTTGTCAACACTCGGTCCACATACTCCTGTGGAGCAGCACATGGCTGGATCAAAAATTTCAACTTTCTTCATATCATTATGTTTATTAGTATATATTGTTCGCAAAGTTACGAACAATATTTTAAATCTCCAAACTTTTGTTCGCCTTTTTACGAACAGTATTCTGATGACCCGGTATTATTTGATAAATCAATAGAAAAGCTTGTTGTTTAGTGTCTTTTTCCGGACTGCAATTTTATAGTTAGAATAGTTTTTATTAACTTTGCATTCAGAAGTAAATACAATAATGAATATAGAAGCAGCATTTAAGCTTCTTTACCGGCCTCTATGTCTTTATGCGATGCACTATCTGTATGGTAATATAGACAATGCAGAAGATGTTGTAGAAGATTGTTTCGTCAAGTTATGGGAGCATCAGCCAGATAACCCGAAATCATTTCTCTATACAGCAGTCCGTAATGCTTGTATTGACAGATTGCGCAAATCAAAATGTGTACCCATTGATATTGAGCCTAAAGATATAGAGGGTTACATTACGGATGAAGAAGCACAGGACCGGTCTGAGCGGGAAGCAAAACTCTGGATTGCGATAGACCGACTGCCGGAGAGATGCAGACAGGTTTTTCTGATGAACAAGCGAGATGGTATGAAATATAAGGAGATAGCAGAAAGTCTTGGAATATCGGAAAGAACGGTTGAACATCAAGTCAGCAAGGCCCTGAAAGAACTTCGAGGCAACCGTAAGGAAATTTACTTTGTGATGATGATGTTGTATTGAACAAAAAAATCTTAGTGTGTTGATAGGGGATTGAGGATGTATCTGCGTCATAGAGGTAGAAATCAATCAAAAACAAGATGAAACTAAGAAAGTCCACTTTATTCCTGTTACTTTTATTTTTGCCTTTGGCACTTTATGCGAAACCAAAGACAATCAGGCAACAGATGGAATGGCTTCATCAGACAAGGAAGATCAATTTTGTCTATGATTCTTCACTGAAACTTGACATTCCTTATCTGGGGCCGTCAATTAAAGGGACTTCCATCCACCAGGCTTTAGAATTAATTTTCAAGGGGACGGACATCGGATATGATGTCAAGGGGAATTATGTGCTGCTCAAACTCAAGGTCTCTCCTGAGAAAGTCCTGCCTGAACGTCATCCCGTCAAGCAAAAAAAGGAGAGGAAGAGTTATACTTTGAGTGGATATGTAGAGGATGAAAATGGAGAGACGCTTATCAATGCTACGGTTCTGGATATATCTACAGGACTGGCTACAATGACTAATTCTTCCGGTTTTTTTCTATTACCCTTCCGGGAGGGAATCGTCAGATAAAATGCAGTTACATCGGTTTTGATGATCTGGAAGAAAGTGTCGATCTGAAAGCTGACCGGCACTTTAAATTTATTCTACATGAAAATGCCAAAATCAAGGAAGTTGTCGTTACAGGCGATTTAAATTCGCCTTTGATGAGCACACAGACCGGGAAGCATTCTTTTAGTCAGCATGATATCAAGACGGAGTTCTCTTTGCTCAGCAGTCCTGATGTGGTAAAGACTCTGCAACGGACAAGTGGGGTAGCAGATGGTGTCGAACTGGCGAGTGGCCTTTACGTGCATGGTGGAAATAATGATGAGAATCTGTTTCTGATCGATGGTTCTCCTCTCTATCAGGTGAATCATGCCATGGGGCTTTTTTCTGCTTTCAATGTGGACATGATCAAGAATATTGATTTCTATAAAGGTGGTTTCCCCGCACGATATGGCGGAAGGTTATCTTCTGTCGTTGATGTCAGGACCAATGATGGTGATTTTTACCATTTTCATGGCAATTACCGTTTGGGACTGTTGGATGGAGGTTTCCATCTGGAAGGTCCGATCAGAAAGGGAAAGACCTCTTTTAATATAGGCCTGAGACGGAGTTGGCTTGATTTGCTTACACGTCCGTTCTTCATGATATATAATCATTCTAATGCGACTGACAATGATAAGATCACTCTCAATTATTTTTTTCATGATCTGAATGCCAAAGTGACCAATATATTCAATGACCGTACTCGTCTTTCGCTGAGCGTCTATTCCGGAATGGATAAACTGGATTCCGAAGATAAATATATGGATGATTATGATTCCGGATCTAGTGATAAGGATATTGCAAAGAATAATTTTCACTGGGGCAACTTGAATATGGTTATCCTTCTGGAACATCAGTTCTCTCCCCAACTTTTTGCTAATTTTTCGGCCGTATATACTAATAACATGGCCAAGTTTGATTCTCAGGAAGATGACCGGTTCTTCAATGACCAGACACAGACAAGTGTGAGTTATTACAAACATGGTTACAAGTCTACGATCAATGATTATGGTTATCGTATGGCATTTGATTACCGGCCTTCTCCTCATCATCATATTCGTTTCGGACATGACTTTACATGGCATGTTTTCAGCCCTCAGACCAGAAGTCAGGTAAGTTATTCCGGTAATGGCGATGATGTGGATACAACAAAGGCCTTCAGTAGGAATCGTCATATTGCACAGGAATATAATTTTTATGCTGAAGATGAAATGAGTTTGAACACTCATTGGAGTCTGAATGGAGGGCTGAATGCTTCTCTCTTCAATGTCGGTGATAAAACATTTGCTGATGTCGATCCTCGTTTTGCCATCAAGTACCAGCCTACCGGCAATTTGTCCTTTAAGGCCTCACTTACATCCATGACACAGTTTATCCATAAGATTTCCAATTCCTTTCTGGAATTGCCTACAGACTATTGGATCCCTACGACAGAGCGTCTCAAACCGATGCATTCCTGGCAGACTACGGTCGGGATGTATTATGTACCTAACCGGTATTGGTTGCTTTCGCTTGAAGGCTATTATAAGCAGAGCCGTCATCTTCTGCAGTATGCCAGTTGGTCTGGACTTGAGCCTCCTGCAGAGAGATGGGACAGGATGGTTATGGATGGAAAGGGAAGATACTATGGGCTCGAACTGGATGCGTGTTACAAATCGGATAACCTGCAGTTGCAGGGATCTTATACGTTATCCTGGAATCAGAGAAAATATGCTGATTTCTATCCGGACTGGTATTATGATAAATTCGATAACCGGCATAAGGTGAACCTTTCTGCCCGTTGGAAGATTACTTCTAAGATTGCTGCTTTTGCGGACTGGAGTTATCATTCGGGTAATCATATCACAGTACCTTCACAGTGGATCAACACACCGGGTGTTCCTGATGGCAGGCCTTCTGACGATCAGGAAAGTGAGTTTGTCTATGAGCGTCCGAACAATTTTACGTTGCCTGCCTATCACAGGCTGGACCTTGGATTCGATTTCCATCATACCACGAAACATGGTCATGAACGTATCTGGAACCTGAGTTTTTACAATGTCTACTGTCATCTCAATTCCATGTATGTCGAGGTTAAGCAGAATAGTAAGGGACAGTTCTATACCAGGAACCATGCTTATCTGCCGATTATTCCATCTTTCAGTTATACCATAAAATTCTGACAATGAAAAAACTGTTCTATCTTATATTGTTCATGTTGGTCCTGGTTTCCTGTAAGGACCATATCGGCATCGAAACATTCAGCAATAAAAGTAAGATGGTCGTATACTGCTTTCCTACGGTATCGGATACTACCTATATAGAGGTGAGCCAGAGCGTTCCTGTCAGAAATTATGTTGACTCGGTCAAAATAGCTTATCTTGATCATGCGGCTGTCGTTTATAGTGTGAATGGTCTGCCAAAGAATGTGGAATCCCTGGGTAAGGGATATTATCGGGTCATAGGTAAACAGAAAGTAGGAGATAAAGTGTCTTTGCAGGTCTCCAGTGACGGATTGCCTTCTGTCAGTGCTTCCACTGTTATTCCTGACACAGTGGCCGTGAGTCCTGTAGAGGTTAGAAAAGTGTCGCTCTATGACAGTGACTATGGAAATACCGAAGACTATGACCAACTCGTGGCTACGTTTACGAACAATATGGGCAGACACTGTTACTATGCGGTACGGGTAAGGATGAAACATTATGCAGGCAGTGCTACAGGATATTTTGATCATGGAGAATCCCGGCAATTCTTTTATGATTATCAAGATTATGAACGGAAGAAGAATGCAAGAGACTGGGATTCTTTGAAAGTAGTCTTTACGGATTCTACCTATTCTTATCCTAAAATAGATACCAAGAGTGAGGATCTGTTGATGCCGATGTCTGATATTGATGATGCTTTTGGGTTTTCCAATGATTTCTATCAGAATTTCTGTATCTTTGACAATGCTTCCATCAAAGGAAAAACTTATACTATGCATCTGAATGTCAGCAGTAGTGATGGCTATGATTTTGCCAAAACGTATCAGATAGAACTGATTCGTCTGACGCCGGAATATTATCACTTTCTTCAATCCTTGAATGAGATCAGAAACAATGAGATTCGTCCGACCATATCCAATGTTTTTGGTGGCCTGGGGGTTGCTGGGGGATGGAATACTGCCCGGACAAATTGGACTAAGAAAGAATAGGAGGAGATAAAATGATGAACGATAAAGATTTACAATATATCCTGAAATATTATCGGGAGGATAGTCTGAATACAGACAGAGCCTTCAAGAGGCTCAAGCATCGTATAGGATTGCAGTCCGGCCCCCGTCGATGGCAGTGGATAGCTATGGCGGCATCCGTCCTGCTGCTTATCGGTATCGGTACGCTGTATTATTTCCAAAAGAAGGAGACTGTGCTGGTTGCCCAATCGGTTGAAGCAACTTATACTCTTCAGGATGGTACGAAAGTGATATTGGCGCCACACTCTTCTCTGTCTTATATAGGAAATGATTGCAGAAAAGTTGAAGTCACAGGAAAGGTCTTTCTGGAGATCAAGCATGATGCCAGTGATCCATTTACGATTAGGGACAGTGACTATCTCATCAATGATATCGGAACGAAACTGCTGATAGATGAAGGTGTTGACAAGACAACTGTATATGTGGAGCAGGGATCTATTTATTTCGCTTCCAGCAGGAATGCCAGAAGGGGAGTGGTGGTGAGAAAAGGTACGGCAGCGGTTCTGAAGAAAAGCAGCCCCAATCCTGAATTGACTGATGCTGTTTCTCCGAATAGTGTGACATGGGCCACTCATCAGTTCCATTTCTATAACACCCCCCTTCATGATGTTCTGACTGACTTGTCAAATTATTATCATATTTCTCTTTCTTGTAATAATGATGATATTCGCTTGACGGGTGATTTCCAGACTGAAAAATTGACTGATATCATCGATATGATAGAGCAATCGCTTAATGTGAATATTACCTGTGAGAAGAAATGAATGTGATTCTTGTATACCTTCTTTCTTCCTATAAGGTTAAGAACTGGTCAAGAAGTTGGGGAAAATCAGGAATACGAATCTGAAGGAAATAGAATATTTTCTAAAATGACATATTGTAACCTTTGTATTAGAAAGCCATTTCTTTGTTCCTGAATAGGAGCGAGAATGGCTTTTTTTCTGTCTGTATACTATGTCTCTCCAGGAAAGCTTTATAATAATAACTGAATAAAGTTTTGCAACAGTGGTTACTGTAACCGTTGTTGCAAAAATAATATCCATAACGATTCGTTTGGTTCATTTGAATGGAAAATATCGTTGATAGCGATTCTTCTTGATTTGTTTCGTTACTTTGAATGCACGAAATCAACTCAGTGTATATTCGTTATATTTTTCAGTCATTTCTCTTGTCATTCAAAATATTATATTAACTTTGTAGCGGACGAAGAAATCAAGTCTGGCTATTGTAAAGTAAATAACTCTTAGCATAAAGTGCTGAGTGTTATCCTTTTTGTTTTGCAAGCATGATGATGTTTGCAAGTATATTTTATTTACAATATCAATACAATACAACAATGAATAACGAAGAAAGTAAGTCAATTCATGAATTTGATTTCAACCTGATATGTGATTATTTTTCAAGCGTCAAGCGCCAGGGACCCGGTAGTGAGGAAGCTACTCTCAGGGCATTACAGTTTATCGAACCGATTGATGAAGTCCGCCGGATAGCCGATATCGGTTGTGGGACAGGAAGCCCGACGATGACCTTAGCCCGGAATACTCGAGCCTCTGTCACCGCTGTCGATCTGTTTCCTGTGTTCATTGACCAACTGAAGGCAAATGCTGTTGAGGCTGGTCTGAGTGACCGTATCCATGCAGAAGTGGGGGATATGGGCTCCCTGAATTTTCGTGAAGGTGAACTGGATTTGATCTGGTGCGAAGGGGCCATCTACAATATCGGTTTCAAGCGCGGAATGAACGAATGGAAGAAGTTTCTCCGCAAGGGCGGCTATATAGCAGTCAGTGAGGCTACGTGGTTCACGAATGAACGCCCTGAGGAAATAGAGGATTTCTGGAATGATGCTTATCCCGAGATCGATACGGTAGCTCGTAAGGTTGAAGTGATGCAGGAGGCAGGATATATTCCTGTTGCAACATTTGCATTACCCGAGAATTGCTGGACAGATCATTACTATGCACCTCAAAAACTGATTCAGGAAGCGTTTCTGAATAAATACAAAGGAAACAAGACAGCTGAAGAACTGATAGCCAGTCAGAGGCATGAGGTAAAGATGTATGAGAGATATAGTCTATATTATGGATATGTCTTTTATATCGGTAAGAAGATCTAAAGGTATTCTTCCTGGAAAATATAATCAAAAGGAGAGGATGGATCAAATGAATGGTTCATCCTTTCTTTTTGATATCTCTTTTAGAGGCTGATCAGGTATGTATTCCTGAAGATGTGTCTACTTACATATTGTGCTTTATTTGGCTTGTATTAGTATCAAATAGTTATTATATATTCTTTGTTTGAAAATTATTGCATATAATATTTCTTTATATATAACTTTTTGTGTAACTTTGTGTCGAAATTATTTCGTTATGTTTGTTATTAATTAAAAGAAAAGTTTATGAAGAAAGTTGTTTTAATGATGGTGTGTTTAATGAGTGTGGCATTCGCATTAGCCCAGTCAAAGTATCCAACGGCAGATGTGGAAAAACATGATGTTGCCATTCTTGTCATTGATATGCAGAATGATTTTGTAGATCCTAGAGGAGTTCTTTGTGTGGCCGGTGCCAAGGCTACTATCCCGACTATCCAGGATCTGATTAAATATGGTAGGGAAAAGAACTGGAAAATCGTTTATCTTATTCGTGAGCACCATCGTTCCGGAGTGGATGTAGATGCCCCGCGTATACCCTTGTTTACGAAAGGGAACGGATATTGTGTACCTGGTACATGGGGTGGGGATATTGTCGATGGCCTCAAACCGGAAAAGAATGATCTGATTATTCCTAAAACCAGAAATAGTGGGTTCTTTGGTACGCAGTTGGATCTTGTTCTTCGGCGGATGGGTGTAAAGACTGTTATACTTGCCGGAACTCAATATCCTAATTGTGTACGTGGTACAGCTAACGATGCGATGAGTTATGATTATGAGACAGTGATATGTACTGATGCTTGTTCGGCAAAAACTCCTGAAGTGGCCGCTTCCAATATCTTCGATATGAAAAACATGGGTATTAAATGTATTTCTCTTGATAAGGTCAGAAAAGAATACTGATCTATTTTATTTACAGTAGTTATTTTGAAAGTGTTCAAAATAGATATAGACTGTTTTTCAGGAAAAGAGTTTTAGTCGAAACCGTTAAAGATAAATCCCCTCCGAAAGTCAACTACGCAACTTTCGGAGGCATTTATCTATATCCAAAGATGGATCCATAAAAATCGGACAATCGTCAGTGGCTCCCTTGATTCAGATTTCCCATTGACCTCCTTTGCACTGAAAAGGCATTCTTTTTCAACGTCCCGTCACGTTCTGGTACTCTGCACTTTTCATCATGTATCTGGCATACGATTCCGCCTTCTTGTCCATAGCCTGCTGATATAACACCTGTGATTCCATCAAGTCACTCATCTTTGTCATCCCGTTAGAATAATAGTTTGTATTCAACCGCAAGTTCTCGGAAGCGGAAGCTATTGAAGACTGACTGAGTTTCCATTGCTGATAACATTCATTCAGTTCGTTTTTCAAGGTGTTCATCTGGATGACCATTTTCCGTGAAGTATCTTCTTTCTGATATTCCGCGAGGGTTATAGCCTGTTTTCTTCGTGAAAGGGCATGGCTGCCTCCCCACCAGTCGGACAGTGGAATAGATACGGTGGCGAAGACGGTCATCGACGAGTGATTCCCCGGCAAGAGATTCTGGTAACCATAGTTGATTCCAATCCCCACGGATGGCAGGAGCTTTCCCAGTTCTATCTTTTCTTTGAATTTAGCCGCTTCTACATTATTTTCCAGAAGTCTATAGGAATTGGTATTCCGCACTGCCAGCTCATGGTCTACATATTCATCTGCAGGACTTAATTCTGATGCGGGAGGCAGGATAATATCAAAATCATCGTCCTTCCTTCCCATCAACTGGTTAAGCAGGGATTTGTAGGTCCTGATTCCGTCATTCAACTGAAGTCGCTGACTTGTGATCTCATCACGACGCAGTTTAACCCTTAAGAGGTCATTGGCCATCGCAACTCCTGCTTTCACAGTATGCTGCACCTCCGTATAAAGCCGTGAGGTCATACTGTCAAGAGCATTCAGGGTCTTCAGTTTTTCTTGGAGAATATACAGTGACCAGAAGTTCTCCCTGATTTGCAGATGCAGGTTGCGCAGCGTTTCGTCACGTTGCAGCAAATCCGAGTTTGTCCCGATCTTTGCCAGTTTGTTAGAATTCGTAATCTGTCCCGGATGAATATCCGCCACTTGGCGCAGAGGAAGGGCATGACCGGTCATTGACGGCACATAGGTATTGTACAGAGGCGTAACAGCTGTATCGGGCACAAGTCCTTTCAGTTTTACAGGAATATTATAATCAGATTCCCATATATTTCCTACAGTAATTCCACCGTATTCGTTTTCCAGTTCCCGGGCTATCATACCATCTGACACTCCCGCCCGGCTGGCTTCGACCGAATTACAGTCTACTTCCATAGAAGGGCGAGCATTGCCATAATCATCCCTGATCCAGGTAAGACCGTCTATCCGGCGCAAATCATGCTCGATACGCCGGGCATATTCTTTCAGCATACTGTCGTCAGCCCCTGAAAGTCGAATCTCAACAGGTATTTCAGTGCTTTCATTATCCATCTGTTTGAAATAGACATAGGCATCCGGAAAATAATTGCTGTATTTATCTGCATCTTCTTTCACAATCTCATTCGTGGCTTCATCAGACTTGGTATCTACAATAAACTGTGCATACGAATCGGACGGTATCTTCGGAGCATACAGCGTGTGAAAGCGAGGAGAGCTCGTACCGATGAAAGAGGTGACGGACGTAACCCGCTTATCCTTCTCAAGAATTATCCGCAAACTGTCGGCTACTTCGCGTGTACGATTCAGAGAGGCTCCGTCCGGCAGATAGATTTCCACGGCAAACATATTTCTTTCCGCCAGTGGCATCATCCTCATCTGTGAATGGTTTACCATAACTACAGCCAGAACGAATGACAAGGCCACTGCGCCGAACACCCATCCGGAATGCTTAAAGAAACAGGGCAGTGCGCGATTATAAAAGGTCTGGACAAGATCAAGGAAAGTTTTGCGCTTCTTCTTTCCTCTTACATGCAGTCCCTTGCGGATCAGGAAATACTGGATGATTGGAATCAGTATCACGGCTACCCCCAATGACACAAACAAGGTGATGCTTACCGTCCAGGGGAAAGAGAGTATAAAGTCACCCAGTCCTCCGTTGAAAGTAAACAGGAATGGGAAGAAGGTAATGCTGATGGCCAGAGTGGCTGTGACCAGAGACTTGAAATATTCCTTTGTACTCATGATGGAAGCATTCCAACGGCTATAGCCTTCATCGAGATAATCTAGGTAAGCGTCAACGATGACTATACAGTCATCGACTATCAGTCCCAGTACGACCATCAGGGCAGCAAAATTCACAATATTCAGTTCGAATCCCGAAATATACAGAATCGTGAGCGAGATGAAAATCGTAATCGGGATGGATGTAGCCGCCACTCCTGCGACTCTGAACGGCAGCAGGAGAATCGTTACGATAATGACAGAGCAGATGGCAATGAGCATCTCGATCAAAAACGAAGTGACCGACTGGCTCACCACTTCAGGCTGGTCGGTCACCGTGTGCAGTTGCACGTCAGGAGGCAGTTCTTTTTTAAAGGCTTCTATCTCCTTTTTCACCTGATGGCCAAAATGCACAATGTCATTCTTATCCCGCATTTCAATGGAAAGCAGCAAGGAACGTGTACCGTTATATTCAATATATCCCTCTGTCTGCGGATAATCTTTCTTTACTGTAGCGATATCCTTCAGTCTCACCGAATTACCATCGGGACCGGTATAGACGATTTTCTCCATCAGGTCCGGGATCGTATTCACAGAGTTTTTCAAGTGTATAGGGATTACTTCTCGGGAACTCTTTATTGCACCGGCATCATTTGTCAGTCCTCCGGTAAAGATGTCGAGGGAAAGGGCACCTACAGGGATATTATAGGATGCCATCTTACGCTTGTCCAGATTCACGGTGATCTGTTCCTTCAATTCACCGAACGATTCCACACGGGAAACAGACTCCACCGTGCGGAGACGGTCTTCAAGTTGTTCCATGTATTTGCCAAGTTGGCGATAGCTTTTCGTCTTAGAATCGAGAGTGAGCAACATGGCTGACGTATCTCCGAAATTATCATCCACGACAATGGCCTGGATATCAGGAGAAAGAGTCTGTTTGAAGTCGATCAGCCCATGTCGTATCTTGGACCAGGCCTGATCCATATCTTTCACGCTTTCCTCCAGTTCTATATATACATACACTACGCCGTCCTTGGAATAAGAGTAAGTTTTCCGGCGGTTGACCTCCTTATATCTGAAGAGATAATTCTCTAAAGGCTTCGTCAGTTTCTCTTCTACCTGCTTCGGTGATGCTCCGGGATAAAGGCCGACGATCAATCCTTCACGCACTGTCACCGTCGGATATTCCTGTTTAGGCATATTCACCAGACTGTAAATACCGGCTGTGATACAGAGAACAGCCATTAAAAAGACAATCTTATAATTGTGCATCGCCCAGTTGACGAGCCTGTTATTTGCAAGATGTTTCATAGCCTGTTTTTTTAATATGCTATTACGGACATTCCTTCACTCAGTTTCTGAAATCCCTCTACTACTATACGTTCACCAAGGTGCACCTCTCCATCGATCCGTACACCGTCGGGTGTTTCCGAAGAGACGGCGATTTTCTTCCTGTTCACGCGCCCATAGGAATTTACCACCCATACATATCTGGTATTATCAGATGAGAGTTGTACAGCTTGTTCGGGCAGGACAAGGAATCCCCGTCCTCCTTTATCTTTCACTATTGCACGGCCCACCATCCCCGGAAGTATTTCATGATGTGGGTTAGAGAGTTTTACTTTTACGGTATAGGTTTGTGACAGTGGATCGGCGGAAAGATTTTTCAGAGATACACGGCCGGTGAAAGAACGCTTCAAAACGGGAAAACTGACCGTGACCGGCGTACCGATCTTTACCCCTGAAATATCTTTCTCAGGAATAGAAATGCAGGCGTTTACTTTATCTATTTTAATCAGACTGAGCACGGGCACTCCCGGCGAAACATTCATTCCTATCTCAATCAGTTTCTTACTGATGACTCCGTCAAAAGGTGCATAGAGAGAACCATCATGCAGATCTTTGCCAGCTACTCTTAACTGAGCTAATGCAGATGCGTAGTCTGACTGTGATTCCACCCATTTCATAGATGGTAGACTTTTTCCTTCTTTGAAGAACATCCCGTAAGCATGATACTGACCAAGAGGATTACCATTTTTACCTTGTCATAATTACCCATTGTATTTCCCTTTCAATTTTATTAAGACTTCATTTTAAATTTTTGGCAAAAATAATGCTTCATATAAAAACTTAAAAGGGTAACTTTACGCCAATCATAGTCAAAAAGTAGAATTAAATAAAAATAACATGCTTAATGGTAATAAATCACATTCAAAAAAGACAAAGAAAGACTTTCTTTTCCTGGATGTATTCCATCAGGAAAAAGGTCCTGATGATGAATATACCCGAAATAACTTTGTCGTTTCTGATACTGATGACGATCAACTGAATATTGTAGGCCATCCGGTCATTGTCAATTCTATCATCGTTGCCCTCTGCGTAAGAGGAGAGGCTGATGTACGCCTGAATTTCAAGACTTATCACCTGACCAAAGGATCATGTGTCGTCTTGGCAACAGAGAGCATGTTTCTTTGTGAAGAAGGTGATTACAGTGAGGACTTTTTGGCTGATTATATTTCCTTTTCCTTGAACTATATCAAAGAACTTGACCTGCGCTCCTTTTTCTATGATATCAAAAGGAATCCGCATATTCAACTGAAGGATTCTGAATATAAGCGTGTTTACGATATTTACAAGAATTTGAAATTCCGTTATGAAGACAACGGGAATACTTATCAGAAAGAAGTCATTCAATATAGTCTGATGGTAGCCATCTGTGACTTTTCCGACATTTACGACAAATACGTGATTGATCCCACAGAACCTGAAGGAAATCCTTACGTCAGAAAATTCTTTGATCTCCTTTACAAATATTACCAGACAAAGCGGAAAACAGATTTTTATGCAGAAAAAATATGTATCACACCAAAATATCTGTCACGCATTGTCAAGGAAACAACAGGATACAGTGTACAGGACTGGATCTTCCGGTTGATCCTTTTCGAAAGCAAGTCGTTGCTGAAAACGACGAACATGAATGTCGTGGAGCTGGCCTATCACTTCCATTTCCCGGATTCTACCAGTTACGGGAAATTCTTCAAGAAGCATGAAGGCATGACTCCGCTGGAATACAGGGCAAAATAAAAAGTGTTCTATACTGTTGTTCCCGGAATTAAGGAAACAATCAAATAGAAATTGTCTACATGTATTTTGTGAAGCCATTTGTTAGTATATAAAAAACGGTATTCTTCAGACTTTTCCCATCATCCATTTAAGGGCATTGATTCTCTTGATACCATTATAGTCCGCGATGGGATCTTCGTCTAATGTAAGGAGATATTTGGGATACTGGTCATTGATCTGTTGGAGCGGCAGAAGCTCACATTTTAAGGTGTTTTCATCTCTTACGGTTGCAGCAACTTGATAATAGGTGATACTGTCTTGATCAATTGCAACAAAATCAACTTCCAGATTGTCCATTTTACCCACGTATACTTTCTTTTTACGATGAAGAAGTTCCAGATAGACTTCATTTTCAAGTATGCGACCTGTATCAAAAGATCGAGAACCGAGCAAAAGCCTTCTTAATCCCATATCTACAAGATAGTATTTACTCAATGTCTTCAGTAATTGGTTTCCCTTAATGTTGTATCTCTTGGCTTCATATAGGAAGAAAGTCTCGCATAGAGCGCTTAGATAACGCTCGACCGTTTTAGGGTCAATTTTCCTTCCGTCAGCGGTCATAATATTTGCTACGCGTTTAGTAGAAAGAATGTTACCGATATTATCAGCAGCAAAACGTATGATACTTTCCAGCATCGTAACATCCTGTATTTTCTTTCTCGCCATAATATCTTTTACGACAATCGTATTATATACTCCATTCAAATAATCATTGATTTCTGCCTGGGTATCTAATTCCAAAGTGTAAGGGAAACTGCCTTTGGTGATATATTCAGAATAAGTCTGTTGGAGATTTGTGTCGTTTCCCGTACCTATGACATACTCTTTAAATGAAAGAGGAAGCATGGGAATCTCAACATACCTGCCGGACAGCAAGGTTGCTATTTCCGTAGACAACATATATGCATTCGACCCCGTAAGGTAGATGTCGGTATTGGCTTTCAAGTTTAGACTGTTGATTACGTCGGGGAAATCATGCACATGTTGAATTTCGTCGAAAAAAAGATAATTCATAGCATTTTTCCTCAACTGCTGTTTGACGTAATCATAGAGTTTTCGAGGCTCACGCAGATCATAATAGTCGAAATCCTCGAAATTGACATAGATTACCTGTCCTTCGTCGATACCGTGGTCTTTCAGCCAGTCCCGATAGATCTCCATTAATGTGGATTTTCCACAACGCCGTATTCCAGTAATGACTTTGATTACTTTCTTGTCTTTGAAAGCTATCAACTTATTAAGATAATTTTGCCGAGGAATCCTTTTCATACTAATGATATTAATATTACGGCTACAAATATACTTATTTTTGGGGAATGAAATCCCAAAAGTCTGATAAAAATGAAAGTTTTAGGAATGAAATCCCAAAACTTTATCAGAAATCATTGTTCTTGTTGCTTTGAACGGATGGTATCAGGCACCTTCAAAACCGTTTCATCGTATCTTCGTGCCTTCTTGGGAGATACTGCGGATTTTCTTAAATCTTATTTCAAGTCATTGATGATATCTTCTGGCAAGAGTACATAGTCCTTCTTTCCATCATTCGGCCGTTGCTTCAGGAATAAAGCATAATAGACCTGATGATTCTTTGTCGGAGCAAAATCCTTGGTGCGTTCTTTCAGATCGGCAAGTAATGATTCTGCATTTTCCTTTTTTGTCCATTTGCATTCTCCTATTAGGAGGTTCTTCTTGTCTATCGATTCAGCTACGACATCAAGTTCTATCTGTTTGTCTTTCGTAACATTTCCCCACCATCGTGATGCCACGTTCCAGTCTATACCAAACAAATTATTACCGGTAACGGCATGCCTGCACAGTTTTTCCCATTCTGCTGCAACAAAATCAGTAAAGTTGTCTGAGATATACTTCCAAACCATTTCTGAACGTCCTTGGCCAATAAGCGATTGTTGCTGTACGACGAAACGGTAGTAGAAATTCAGAAAAGGATCATTCAACTTATATAGACTCTTTTTGCTATTCTTGGGATTTTCACCAAAAGGAACTTCTCGTCCGACATATCCGAGTTGAATCAATTTGGAAATGGGATTACCTAAATCTGTAGATTTCCTGCTTAAACGGGAAGCAATTTCGGCTAAACGGTTGACTCCATTGCCAATCAGTGACAGAATCGATGCAGATAAAGTCGTCTTTTCCAAATCATCCGCCAGTAACCGCTCAGGTTCATCGTGTAGTACACCTATTGCATTGGCAATCTGGTTCATAATCATTTCCTTCAAACTATCTTCATCTAATCTGAGTTCCCAATAGCGAGGAACACCACCCAATACGGCATAGTTATCAACGACCTCAACAGGAGATGCATCTGAAAGAATTTGCTGAAGATAATGAATATGAATAGGTTGCAACTTTATGATTTGTTTAGCCCTTCCATAGAGTGGAGCTGAAGAATTCAGTGTCATGCCTTGCATCAGATGCTGCGATGATCCGCAGATAACCAAATGGTATTTCAGTTTCTTGGTATCGAGCAACTTTTGGAGGATGGATGGAAGTTCCAGACAAGATTTTACCAGATAAGGAAATTCATCCAGGCACAGGACAAAATGATCTTTGGTTCTATGATTCAGTTCAACAAAAAGTGTTTCCCAGTCTGGGTAGGGTACTCTGTCAAAATCCGGAATATGAAGTGCAATTGTCTTTGCTAGTAAGGCACGTTGTTGAGTCTGGTCTGATTTATCAGCCATAAAGTAGATATCATTGTCCTTTAGAACACGATTAAGTAGCGTCGACTTACCAAGGCGGCGGCGACCATACAAAACGAAGAAACCTGGTTCTTTTCTTGTGAAAGCCTTTTTTAATCGGGCTATTTCATCAACTCTATCAACAAATTCCATAGCTTTACAGGATTATGTTTTGCAAACATAATGTTTTTAAAACATATTGCCAAATTTTTTGATCAAAAGATTGCGAAGAATATTTCTTTTGACTGGTTGAGTTGCACTTAATTCTCCTTACTCTATTTTTTCTACAGATCCAAACTGTCCCTTTTCAGTAAGAAATCAAAAAGACCTATTGTGGTAATACCATTCTCGTCATGATAGGGCATGATGTCGTCTTTTATCTTTCTATGTCGAATTTTTGGCAATATTGCCACTTTTTTAATATAGCATATCTTGAGTGGCACAATATTTACCATCCTGTTCGATGATGATTATCTTCTTAAAAGAATCATTTATGCGAAGCAGTGAAGCCTTTTCCTGCTTGATCTTTTCCTCATCTGGCATTGCAAATGCTGATTGGATGTAATAACGCTTGCTGCCTTGGTTTACCACGAAGTCAACTTCCAACTGCTTGCGTTGCCATTTACTATTATCGTCAATGAAACGTTGCTCTATCATTCCAATATCTACCTTATTACCTCGTGCTCGTAGCTCATTGTAAATGATGTTTTCCATAATATGATTTTCTTCTAATTGTCTTAATCCCAGGATCGCATTACGCAGTCCCAGGTCAGAGAAATAATATTTTGATAGAGTTCCGATATATTTCCGTCCCTTGATATCGTATCTTTCCGCCTTTTCTATCATAAAAGCATTTCTCAAATAGCCGAGATACTTGTCGATGGTAGTTGGTGAGATAGATACCTGTTTAACGCTTTTGAATGTATTTGATAACTTAGTAGGATTAGTGGGTGATCCTATTGCCGAAGCAATAAACTTGACCAGATCACTGAGTTCACTCTCGTTTTTCACGCGATTGCGCTCTATGATATCTATCAGATAAACACTTTCAAAAAGATTAATAAGATAGTTTAATTTCTTTTGCTCGCTATCTAACAGAAGAATATGGGGAAGTCCTCCAAAAGTATAGTATTGTTTCCATGCTTCTTGGACTGTGCCCTGGAAGCCTGTACAAAATTCAGAGAAAGAGAATGGATATAGATGGATTTCGTCGCCACGTCCACGAAATTCGGTAATGATGTCACTGGAAAGAAACTTCGAATTACTGCCTGTAACATAAACATCCGCATTGTCAATTCGTAGAAGGCTATTGAGTACTTCCTCGAAACGAGGTACGAGTTGTACCTCATCCAAAAGGATATAGTACATCCCATCATCTGTTATTCTTGACTTAATATAATGGTAGAGTGTTTGCGCCTCACGAAGGTTGGCACTTTCGATATCATCAAGGGCAATTTTGACAATATGTTCGTTATCAATGCCAATACTTATCAGATATTGTTCGAAAAGCCTAAAGAGCAAATAAGACTTACCACATCTTCTGATACCGGTAATGATCTTAACCAGTCCGTTCTTTTGTCCATCTATTAGTTGTTTCAAATAGAAATCCCTTTTGACCTGCATGATCTCTTACATTAAATTCTTGGCAATATTGCCACTTTTTCATCGCAAATATAGTATAATTGTTCTATTCTTGCAATTTCTATGTCGAATTTTTGGCAATATTGCCACTTTTTTAAGATAGCAGATCTTTAGTGGCGCAAATGTTTCTGATATTAATATCCTTATTTCCTAAGAAGATGGGGTTAGAAGTTAATTATAAAGTGCCCCTGAAAATCGGACAGCAGATAATTAGACTTTTAAAAGTAATTATATCCTTTTCAGTAGCAGTATGACACCGAAC
>DAIPMC010000159.1:0-3117 GCA_036768895.1 Prevotella sp.
GTCCGGTTGTTGTTCTCCGCCTCCTTCTCGAACAGGGCATAGTCCAGTACCTTCCTCCTCCGCATGAAGACCGTTATCCACAGGCCGTAGAGGAGGCTGCCGAGGATAAAGACGATAAAGATCAGACGGCTGTAGAGAAGCAGGACGATGCCGAAGACGACAAAGGTCAGTGCCGAGAACACCACGGTGAGCGTCTTCGAGGTGAGGAAGTCCTGCACACGGGTATGGTCATTGATACGTTGCATGAGGTCGCCGAGCAGCTTTGTATCGAAGAATGACATCGGAAGCTTCAGGAGTTTGATGAAGAAATCACTGATGAGCGAGATGTTCACCCTCATGCTGATATGCAGCAGGAGCCAGCGGCGGATAAAGTCGATGACCGTACGGCTGAAAGTGAGCATCAGTTCCCCGATGAGTATCAGCCAGATGAATCCGATGTTCCTGTTTGCAATACCGACATCGACGATGGACTGGGTAAGGAAAGGCAGGACGAGTTGCAGCAGGCTGCCGGCAACCAGTCCGAGGATGATCTGGGCAAAATACCTCCGGTAAGGCCGGGCGTAACCCGAGAGGAAACGGAAGGAATGTATTTCCTTCTGAGGGTCCTCCTTCAACCGGTAGAACTTCGGGGAAGGCTGGAGGAACAGGGCAATGCCCTTTTCCTCACCTCCGGAGATTGTGCTTATCCAGTGCTTTGAGAACTCCTCCCGGCTGTACTTCATCAGTCCCTTCCCCGGATCAGCGACATAGAACTTTCTGTTATGCCTGACCTTGTAGAGGACGACGAAGTGGTTCTGGTTCCAGTGGAGGATGCAGGGCAGGGGTGACCGGGATAACTTGTCCACGGGCACTTTTCCTGCTATGGTCTCGAATCCCAGTTCCGTGGCAGCCTCACTGATACCCAGCAGGGAAACGCCTTCTGCCGTGGCAAAGCACAGATTGCTCAGCCTGGCTTCAGAGATTTTCCTGCCATGGAAGTCGCAGACCATCTGAAGGCAGGCTATGCCGCACTTCATACTGTCATGCTGGAGATAAAGAGGAAATCGTCTACCCATTTTCTTATAATTGTTTATAATCTGCTCTTTTCGTCATTCCCAGCACCTGTACCCTTATATCTTTTGCCGGTTGTATTCCATCTGTAGCGGATGGTAAAGACGACCTGACGCTTATAATATCTGTTGTCTTGTGATAGTTTGGCTGCAGGACAATACAAAATGTTACTGTCATTATTACGGTTGAACAAATCTTCTCCGGCAATTTTCAAGATGAGATGATCATGACAAAGCGTTTTGGTAAGTCCTAAGTCCAGAGCTACAGTGCTTTTTGAAAGATACACGTTTTCCGAGTTCCCTTTCCCCTGGTAGTTGAAATTCAATTCTCCTATGAAATTCTTTCCAAATTCAAGAGTGTTATTGAAACCAATCATCCAGATAGGCTTATTGAACTTCTGTTCTCCGGAGAAGGATGCTGCTGTCAGCCACTGTTTGCTCAGGCCTATGGACAAATCCGGATTCCATTTGCCGATGGCAGGAGCCACATCAAGAAAAGGGGTAATGGTTTTGACGCTATGTAAGTTTTTGTAAGATGTAATGACAACATCGGAATTTTCTGATTCGGGATACATATAGTATATGATGTCCTTGCGTCTGTCTGTATAGTCAAGATTGAATTGCAGGAATTTCCATATCATGGTCAGAGAAGCATCATGTATCGTTGAATTCTCCAGCATCGGATTTCCTTTTTGTATGCTGTACATGTTAGCATAAAAAACATCATTGCTTAACTGTCTATAGGTAGGCCGTGCCGTCTTTAGAGAATATGCAGCCTGTAACTGAACATTACTAATCTGGGTATTGAAAGAAAAAGTCGGGAACACATTATTATATATTTTCCTTTGTTTCTTGTCACCGTCATGATGGAAATCAAGATGTTCGTATCTTACTCCAGCTTCAGCAGTTCCGAAAGGCAGGTCATGAGAATAATCGATGAAGGTCGCAAGATTATAATTATGTAAGGTGCTCTTTGAGGAAGCTACATATCCTTGCGGGTTGGAATAATCATCCTTGCGGTACGTATAGGAATCTTCTGACCCCCAGGTGAAGTTTCCTTTCCAAAGAGGGAATGTAAGCGAGAGTTTTGCAGCCACGAGATTGTTTCTTACCCTGTTCTCTGTATCCAGATGACGATTATCCTGAGCCTGGCTGTTTTCATCAATGGCATTCTTCTCCTTGTAGCCATCATTCAACTCATCCGCATTGAAATTTATTTCCGTTTTTCCGACAGTGCCTATATAATAAGTGTTGATAGTAGAACCTACATCCCCTTTTGTTTTCGAGGAAGTGTTGTTCCTAAGATTATCAAAGAGCTGGCTATTCTGAAATACCTGACTGTTGAAAGTCGTAAAGATCTTATTCGTGGTTGGAACATACATCGTATATTTAATACCCATGCTTTGGTTATTAATGTCGTAGTCAGCTCCGCCTGCCAGCTCGATATTCAGATTCTTCATCCGGTTGTCCATAACCTCTTCTTCGTGAATTCGTTCCCCAGACTTTGCATCCTGGCTCATCGTAGCATATTGGAGAGACTTATTATGATCTGTCCATACAGAGCCAAATAGATCCAGACCACTTTTACGGTAATTCAAGTCAGCAGATAAGGTTTCATCACCTTTGTCTTTGCGCCCTTTTCCATAGCGCCCCCATGTATCTATGCTCCATCCGTCACCAATAGCCTTGCGGGTCTTGATTTTGATGACCGATTTAACGGTAGCATCGTATTTCGAACCAGGATTTGTGATTAACTCAATGCTGAGGATGTCGGATGATTTCAACTGTTGAAGTTCATTCTCATCACGCATTTCCTTATTGTTGATATAGATGAGAGGCGTACCCTTGCCAAAAACCTCAAAGCCATCTTTAGTCTTACGGATCATCGGAATATGACTTAGCACATCCTCTGCCGTTCCCACCTTACTTAATACCGTTCCACTGATACCGGTCAGAACACCTTCCGCCGTGAGTTTCATTTTGGGACGTCTGCCTGTGATGATCACATCATGAAGGGAAATGGTATCAGGGATAAGGGCTATTCTCTTAAATTCGGAAGACGAATACA
>DAIPMC010000048.1:0-18760 GCA_036768895.1 Prevotella sp.
ATGGAAAGCTCATTTCCATAGTAATGGAAAGCACATTACCATAGTAATGGAAAGCACATTACCATAGTAATGGAAAGCACATTACCATAGTACTGGTAAGCACATTACCGCTAAGTGGTAAATTTATGATGTGACTATGAGGAACAAAGAACTCCTTATACCGGGTACTACAAGATAAAAACCACAAAAAGACTTATCTCAACCGGCATACTCGAATTCCTATCTGACTTGTATGACGACTCATATACTGAGCCAGAGACATCGGGTCAACGATCACCCGATGATAAATACTGGAAGCATTCAAAAGATGCAATGTTCCATTCTTGTTCCATACCGCAATACCGACATGAGAAATATCCAGTCCTTGTTTATTCGTAACAAGTGCCTGGATATCACCACTTTTAACGGCCTTGCGCATTAAAGAAGTATCTCCGATCAACCGTTTAGGAATATACCGATAAGTCAAACCATTAATTCCCTTTTCCATTCTGCTGATCCCTTGAATCCAGTCCTGATGGACAGTGAGCATGTGGTAATCATGCCAATGAGTAGACATATAACTGACATTGATCTTCTGGATAGCCGAGAAAGGAGGAACCGGTCCCTGGATATCCCTTACGGTCCCAGCCTGTACATTGCTATTGATCCAAAGCGTAAAATAATGGTTCCGGTTAAGATAGGCTATATTTCCACCGATATAACGTACACGAGCCAGACGATTGCAGAAAGTCGGGAAATCAAACTTGCCGGACCGGGCACATAAAGCCAGAGCCAGACTCTGCTCTACAAAAGTCGTACAGTCAACCCCACTGACATCCACAACCAGTTTTTCCCGGTCTGCACGATCAAGAGTCCCCCCGACATAAGGTATTCCTATAAATTTCCTTCCAAAATAAAGCAACCAGTTTGACGACTTCTTTTGTGATTGCGCCTCATGGAGCCAGGCAGTAATCTTGATCCGGTCAACTTTAGAACAGTCCACGTCTTTCTGAGCGTGAACGGCAGTAAACGGCAAAATACATAGAAACAATAACGACAATATTTTCTTCATCTTACCAAAAATTAAATCCTACATAAAAATTCAAAGATCCAAAATAGTTAGTTGCCGAGAAACGATCTTTCTTATAATTATACGAATGGAAGATAGCACTGCTCCCTGCATACCAGCGCATACTATTCCAGACCAGTCCGAATCTGCCAATACCATCCAGATTAAAATTATGGATACTGAAATCACGGAATGTAAAATGATTATGTTCTTCCTCCCCTTTCGTATAGTTATAAGCTAAGGCAACAGAAAAGCTTGTATTAAAAAGCCAGTTTTTCGCAAACACCCAATTATAACTATAGCCACTGCTGATATTCCAGTCCGTATAGTGAACACTTCCCATGAACCGGGTACTATCCAAGCCCAATTTTGCATCCGAACCAAGTCGGTCTTGAATCATGTTATCCAGTTTTGCCCAGTCCATATCTATCTTATGATTCAAATATCCGAGGCCCAGCAAAAGACTTCCCACACTTTTCCTCTGGATCGTACTCTGACTATAGGCAGCGGGATAAGAGAAATGATGGTGATTAAAAATATAATAGAGGTTGACTGACTTGATGCTGGAATTAAAGCCACCAAAGTCCTCATTATGCATAGGGCTCGTATCTATATGATCCCCCAGGTTCAAAGACCGGATCTTATAGTTGTTACCCGTTTTTTTCCAATAGAGGTCTACTCCAATCATGTTGCTATAGATACTCAAGTCAAATTCCTTACGGTTATGGTCATTCTTGCTTACGCTGATATGAGTAAGATCGATGGTATAACCTAAGAATATCCATTTCCACCCGAGATAAGGGCCCAAACGATAAGAAGTTTCAGGTGCTAAAGAAACCCGCTTGTCCGTTGCAGTCGTCAATGTATATCCCTCGTATGAATTGGTGTTCTGCAGCATAACCGTGAAATTGTAATGCTGGGGCTCAATATAAGAATGGTCATAGTTATTAAACTCATGAAAAAACGAAGCCAGCCCATGTCCGAAACCACGGAAGAAATTCCGGTGAGAAGCAGGTTTCATCACACTGTCTACCACCACTGTCCGAACATCCGTCGGGGAATGACATTCAGTTGTTTTAAAGGGAAGAGAATCAGAATTCTGAATGTAGTATACACCAACTTTCTGCTTGCTCCAGCAAGAAATAGAAACACCAACTAAAAGCAAAAGGATATATCGTCCAAGCTTTAACAAAACACCTTATAGATTAAAAATAAATATCAATTTTTCCACAAAATACGGTCCAGCACCCAATTAGTAGGGGTTGCTGATACACTTGTACACGTGCAATTGCCAATACCCTGCAGATCTTCAATGACAGCCTTGATAATAGGCAACTGCACATAAGACGGATTCGGCACAACAATACTCGTTGCCCCTTCACTGGTAATCACTTTAATAGGGTCATAATTGAAAACAGAGAAAGACAGTGTACCCTTGGTGCCGATAACCTCAATGCGGTCCTCCTTAGCACTCTCATGCCCGACAAAACACCAACTGCCACTTCCGGTGATCCCACTTTCGAAGAAAAAGCAAGCCGATATGGTATCCTCAGCCTGATAAAGATGGGCTACATTGGCAGGGTATCCATGTGCCCTGGTGATAACTCCAAAAAGATCCTGAAGAAGATCAAACTGATGTGGGGCAAGATCATAAAAATATCCGCCTCCGGAGATATCCGGTTTCAATCTCCAGGATAATTCTCCTTTAGATTTGTAATCCAGTTCGCGGGGAGGGACAGAAAAGCGTAACAGCACATTGACGACCTTGCCGATTGTTCCACTTTGAATAAGAGATTTTACTTTCTGAAAATAAGGAAGATAACGGCGATAATAAGCGACGAAACATGGTACTCCCGTTTTTTCACTGATTCGATTCACACGGATACAATCCGAATAAGATGCTGCCAGAGGTTTCTCCACATAACACGGCTTCCCAGCCCGCATGGCCATAATCGCATAGGTCACATGGCTGGAAGGAGGCGTAGCTATGTAAATGGCATTCACATCAGAATCATCTATGAGTTCCTGTGCATCCGTATACCATTTAGGAATATGATGACGCTCAGCATACGAACGAGCCTTAGCTTCAGATCGGCACATCACTGCTTCTATATGTGAACCTTGAACCTCATTAAAAGCAGGTCCGGATTTTTTTTCCGTCACCTCTCCACAACCAATAAACCCCCAGCTAATTTCTTTCATAATCTGGTATGTCTTTTATGCAAAGGTAATATTTTACTTCTTAACAAAAGCCATTTTTTGCACATTTTATCAACTTTACACCATATATTATATAATGTATATTAATCATAGAACCTATTCCGCCTTTTTTTCTTACCTTTGTACGTCACCTGTTTACATATTCATAAAAGAAAATTTCATGGAAATAAAAAAGTCAGAATTCACTATTTCTGCACCTCGTGTAGAATTGTGCCCAAAAGATAATAAACCGGAATATGCGTTTATCGGAAGAAGCAACGTAGGAAAGTCGAGTCTTATCAATATGCTCTGTGCCCATAAAGGATTGGCCAAGACCTCCTCAACCCCTGGAAAGACCTTGCTTATCAATCATTTTATCATCAATGACACGTGGTATCTTGTAGACCTTCCCGGTTATGGGTTTGCCAAACGTTCAAAGGCAGAAAAGGAAAAACTGGATCAGATGATCACAGGATATATTCTCCAACGCCAGCAACTCGTAAATGTTTTTGTACTGATCGATATTCGTCATGAGCAGCACCTGATCGACCGAAAATTCGTAGACTGGCTGGGAGAAAACGGCATTCCTTTCTCAATTATTTTTACTAAGGCAGACAAGGTAGGCCGAGTAAAGGCTAAAAATAATGCAGGGAAATGGATGGATACCCTAAAAGAGACATGGGAAGAGCTCCCGCCCTATTTTATTACAAGCAGTCAGGACAAAGCCGGACGCGATGAGATCCTGGACTATATTGACAAGATCCATAAAACGTTGTAGACATCGTCTTATTACCAGCTATAAAAAAAGTCCGATGCTCTATCCATGAGCATCGGACTTTTTTTATTTTATCCTGCATTTGCAGGATAAAACTTATTTAAAAGAATAAATACCTGTTGTCTACGACCTTGGCATTCAGGTAAAGTTCCTGCATGAAGTTGCTTGCATATTGCATCTCTTTCTGACGCAGTTTCTGCTCTTCCGATTTCTCATCAAACCTGACAGGAAGCATCGTTTTGTTCACTACAGCGAAGAGGTAAACACCTGCATTGCCCTTTACAGCATGATCAACGAACCTACCCTTTGCAGTAGCAAAGACAGCTCCAGACAAGGCCGGTTCACTGGCACCTGTTGCAGATACAAATACAGGAGCAGCGAAAGTAATTTGGTTGACTGAAGAAATCTTAGCACCCTTTGCCTTCGCAGCACCGATACTATTCACACCCTTAATCTTAGCCATGATCATAGCGGCCTTTTTATCCTTAATGACTTCAGCCTTTACAGCCGCCATCACCTGAGGATCATCCAGGTCACGATAACCGGCACGATGTATCTTATTAAGAATCACAACCATCAGATGATCATTGTCTCCACATTCATACATTGGAGATACATCACCCTCATGGGTTCCGCTATCAAAGATCCACTTCAAAGCATCACGGGTAGAATGAACGTTGCCTACATAATGAGAGGCAGTTGTAATGTCCTTAAATGACTGAACCTTATATCCATAATGAGCAGCATTCTTCGCGATGGCACCGGCTGTCTGACTAGCACTTACAAAGCCTGCGAACTTATTATAAGAATTGCGGTATGTATCCTTAGAGAAGTCAATAGTCTTCTTGATGATAGCGGCCTGATAATTATCCTTAAAGCCTTTACGGTCTGTCACCTGAATGACAATATTTCCTTCTGAGAGAGGAATATTCGAATAAGCATTGACCACGCCACTCTGGATAGCACTCACCATCTTCCGGTTATCAGCAGAAGTATTCTGAGCCAGACCACCGATGAGTTGCTGACTGGTTGCCCAAGTCGGATTACCCGGTTGGCCGGACTTCTTTGCCAAAGCCTGGAAATTAGCTCCCTTTTGCAGAGCTTTCACGATACTGTCTGCTTTTGCCTGAGCTGCAGCAGGAGTTTTTCCAACAACCTATATAGCCCGATACTGAACAGAGTCCGGTAGAGAAACCTTAGAAATGAGTTTTACTATATCCAATGTATTATCACTCTTATTCTCCTTGACGCCAGTAGTAGTACCAACGCTTATAGAATCCAATTCAGCTGCAATATCTGCCGGATAAAAGGCCTTAGGAGCAGGAACTCCGAGATAAGGAACCTGTGACTCCGATTTACGAACGACATCAGTAGGATCTGCAGCAGTTGCAAGTTGCTTCTGATAACCCTCGAAAGTCTTCATCAAGGCAGCACGATCTGAATGAGAAGCCACAACCTGTTGGTCAACATAACTGATATCCCGGCTTTCTACCGGTTGCTTAAAACGGAGTTTCAGTTCGTCATATTTCTTTTGCAGATCACCCTCTGTAACTTTTACCTGAGCATCATTGATGTCCGTATAAGGGAAGGAAGCAAGTTGGATAGAACTTTCCTGATTCTCTTCCTTGAAGGCCATCTTAGCCTCAACAGGGTTAGACAGGAAGCAGTGAGAGAACAGACTCTGATATTTCTGAGCCAGCACTTGCTGACGAAGGGTTCTCTCTATAAAAGTCCAGTACTTATAGATCTTATCATACTGTTCCTGTTCCTGAGGGTTTGAAGAAGGTGTATTCTGATTAGCTTTATATTCAGCCAGGAACTTCTGCAAGGCAGTGGCATCGAAACGCCCTGTTTGCCGATTGACAAAAGGAGTCTGGAGGAGCATGGGATTAGTACCTTCGTCGAGAATGTTTTGCATCTCATTGTCAGTAACCTTAAGGCCAAGTTCTTTAGCTTCCTTTTCCACGATATGAGTCTGGACATACGTATTCCAAACCATATCCTTCACCTGATTCATCTGATCTTCAGGAATATTTTCAGTTCCTTGCTGCATCTTGATGACATCCGTATAATCATCAACAAGCTTCTGAAAGTCATTGACGCTGATCTTCTCACCAAGAACCTCGCCTACTTGCTGACGACGGTCATTTGATGTCGTTTCACAAGAACGGAACAATTCCTCAGCAATAAAAGCGAAGAGGCCAAACCCGATGATAATGATCAGAATGGTACCTCTGGATCTAATTTTTCCTAATGCTGCCATTATTTATTCAATTATTATTTATATTTATTATTATCTTTTTCAGAGTGACTACAAAAATACGAATAAATTATCAAACACGTGAATCTTTCACAATAAAAAACAAAATTTTAAAGCTAATTTCTCACTGTTCCTCTGCTAAAAGAGTCAATCTGCCAATCAAGTCCAGGCTAAACCTGATCAAGAAGTTCATTTAACTCTCCACAGTCAATTTTACCAATTCAATTTTCTTCATTGTGTTTTTAATGATCTTAAACTTGAATTTTCCGATTTCAATAACCTCATTGAGTTTTGGAAAACTCTTGTATTCATAGAGTATCAAGCCCCCGACGGTCATATAGTCTTCACTTTCAGGAAGGTCAAGATCAAACATCTCATTCACCTTGTCTATCTCCAATCTTGCTGAAAGGATATAGGTATTATTTTCTATTTTCTTAGCTATGAAAGGATTATTATCATGCTCATCCTCAATATCACCGAAGATTTCCTCGACGACATCTTCCAGACTCACGATACCACTTGTTCCACCAAACTCATCAACGACAACTCCAAGAGATTTCTTCTGTTGCAAAAAGAGTTGCATGAGTTTCTGGGCAGCCATAGTCTCCGGCACAAAAGGCATCGTACGAATACGCTGATGCCAGGAGGTCGGGTCACTGAACATCTCCGAGCTATGGATATAGCCCACGATATGATCAATATCGTTTTTGTAAACGATGATCTTGCTATTGCCACTCTCTATAAACATCTGCATCAATTCTTCCAGGGAGCAGTTTTCTTCGACTGCATTCATTTCGGTACGTGGGACCATACAGTCACGGACTTTGGTATCCGGAAAATCAAGGGCATTATGAAAGATCTTCATATCGTCCTCTATCTTACCATCATCCTTTGCACTATTCAGGCTCGAACTGACCAGATAATCGAGATCAACTTTCGAAAAGCCTTCATCCCCATTGTCTTTCTCCAGTTTTACGCCGAATATTCTCAACAATATCTTGGAAAGGAAAGTTGAGAAATAAGATATCGGCCAGAGAAGAATGTAAAAGATATAGGCCATCGGTGAGAAGACAGCCAGCAACCGGTTTGCATTACTTTTGAAAAACACTTTTGGGAGGAACTCACCGGTAAAAAGGATGACAAGTGTAGACAAGACCGTATCCCCAACTACCCTGCCAGCCGGTGCCACACTCTTAAAAAGAGTTGCATCGAAGAGACTGGCGAAGAAAATGCCATAGATAACGAGGACTATATTATTACCCACCAGCATAGTAGAAACAAAGCCATTTGGATGATTATAGAAAACAGACAGGAATTTCTGAACAGGACCATTCTTATCCTTGTCCATTTCCGCAAGCATCCGATTACTCGTCACAAAAGCGATTTCCATTCCGCTGAAGAATGCGGAAAGCACCATTGTCAGTAAAATTCCTGCTATAAGCGGTAAATTCATTTATACTCCTTTCTCAACTAATCTTGTCTGGTTCAATCTATCCTTATCTATCAATGAGTCAAAGGTATAGACGTGTTTTTCGGTCGTGGAACGGCCTGAGGTCTCACTTTCGACTTCATCGTATCCGGTACATTACGCATGGTGTCATTTCCGCCTGACGACATATCACCCTTCACGAAAGAACCTTTTGTGTCGGAAACAAAATACTTGGTCATCTGTTCATCACTACGAAAATAATTTCCTTGCAAGGTACGGTCAGGGGTAACTAAACGGGAAAATTTATTAGAATAAATCTCATGCTGATTCTCATCCCAAAAAAGTTCATCACTTGAAAAGCGTAAACCATCTTTGGTCAACACATGCACACGTCCATGAAGTTCCCAGACTCGATTCTGATCAAAATAATAAGCAGTATCAGCCTGCAGATAACTGTAAATATGAAAGTGCTCATCAAAAGCCTCCAGGAAAACGCCCTTATTAAAGATCCACCTGGAAGGTTTGACATTCTGATTAACTTCCCAACGTTCCGTAACGATACGGTACTTGATTACTCCTGAGTCAGAAATTAAAGCATTAACTCCATAAGAGGTCATTACCGGGACTGAATCACGGTCATGAATGGCCGGAGCAGTATGTTCTACTTCCTGCTGGCAAGCAATCAGAGAAGAAACGAATACCAGACAGACCATGAAGAACCATGACTTCCGCATTATTACTGTACCTTGAATTTATGGAACCAGGATTCATTGAACGTGATTCCAATATTGATTCTGAAAGTATTCTCATAAATCATCCCCGGAGCTGACTGATGTACCCATTGAGCACTGATGTTCACAAAAGAACGATTATTGAGGGCATTCATAATAGGAATACCAAAGCCAAAAGAAGCAGAATACTCTTTCGGTCCATTTGCACCATTTACTGTATAATAAGGAGTTGCGTATGAGAAACCGGCCCGATAGCGGAGACGGTTTAAGAAACGTCTATCATACTCTCCATGGCAATACTCCCCACCAACTGTCAACTTCTGACGGTCTTTCAAGACTCCATCCTGCAACGTATAACTGAGTTGTCCCTGGTTATCATCATCAAGAACCGGATAACGGAGTTTGCTCCATTTCTGCAGAGTATAATCAAGACCAATCTTCCACTGATTATTATGATTCCACATCAATCCGGCTCCAAACATATCAGGGATACTAAGATACAGAGACTTTCCACCTACCGTATCCGCATTTGCGACTGATGTCTGGGAATTCGTAGAAGTAACGATCACTTCCGGTCCTCCACCGATATGATGTCCCGGGCTGTAAGTGAGACCTATTGTCAGTTCATCTTTCTTCAATAATTTCCGTGTATACTGAAGACCGAAATCGAGTTTATAATTTGTAATATCAGCCGTATAATCCCGCGTCAGCGTATTGACATAAGGGTCAGAATACGCATTAGAGATAGATCTGTCATAAGTACCCCATAGATAAGAAGCATTGGCACCAATCGAAAGACCTTTAAGAAATTCCCAACCCATACCAAGGAAAACCTGATGCATTCCACCACTTCCATTATAAGTATTCGTATAAGTCGTATTTGCGACATTACCGACATTTCCGCTTAAAGCATAATTATATCCAATATTTGTAAACGGAACAACACCAAAGCTAACGCCTAAATGCCGAAAAGCCCTGAAACCGGCGACCACATACTCCAAATCAGCATTTTTAGCATTCAATGTTTTTCCGCCCTCTTTGAAATGAGTAACTTGTCCGGAAAACCCCATATCAAAAATAAATGACAAAGAATCAATCGCAGAATAGGATGCCGGATTAAGGTAATTGACCTGATTATGCTCATGAAAGCCAAGAGCAACACCATTCATTCCCCTGTTGAAACCGGTAGTTTGCTCAGCCAGTTCACCTAATCCGTATGCACTATAAGGAGAGTTTGTGCCACCTTGAGCCATTACTGACGGAGATATTGCAGTCAATAAAATAACTGCCAGAATCAATTTCTTCATTCGTTTTGTATTTAGGAGTTGGCAATTTGATCGTCACTCATCGCAAATCTCTTATTTTAACACATTTGTTTGCAAAAGTATTGAAAATTTTTGATATAAAAGAACGATAAGTCAGAAATTAAAGTTATTTTTGCATCGTGAAACGTTTCGAATCTATTTTATGCATTGCTGTGTCATTACTGTTAATGAATTTAACAGCCGCAGCTGCCTCTAATCCCACAACGGTCCCTCCTGGAGACATTCTCAGGCACATGGAGCAAGTTGATGTCAGCCTGCTGACTTGTGGACCCGGATCAGAAGTATGGAGTCAGTATGGTCATACTGCAATTCGCATCAATGACCGTACCACCGGCATAGACCTCTCTGCAAATTATGGAATGTTCTCTTTCAGCCAGAAATATTTTATACTGCGCTTCATATTCGGACTCACTGATTATCAAATGGGGCTGATGAGCACGCAGGATTTCTTATCTGAATACCGCGAAGAAGGACGCTGGGTAAAGGAGCAGCAGCTTCAACTCACTCCCATGGAGAAATGGCATATCATACAGGCTCTCAACAAGAACTATCTTCCGGAGAACCGCACATACCGATATAATTATTTCTACGATAACTGCACGACACGTGCAAGAGATATTCTTCTGGATAATCTGGGATCGTCCGATCAACCGATCAACCCTGATATTTCCAAGTCTTATCCTTCCTATCGGGAACTGCTTCACGAATGTACTGTCAATCACAGATGGAATCGTTTCGGTGAAGATTTGCTTCTGGGCATAAAAGCCGATTTGTCACTTCACTACAATCAGCATGAATTTCTTCCGGAGCAGTTGAGCAAGGATTTTGCCCATGCTTACCGCTATAAGAACGGAAAGAAACAATCATTCATCGGCAAGTCATCCTATTTGATTGCTCCAGGTGCGAGCATCATACCGGCTAAAGGTTTTACGCCCAAACTGGCATTCATCCTCTTTACGCTTGTCCTGATCGCACTGAGTACATTAGAATATTTCAAAAAACGGAATTTCTGGGGAATAGACCTATTCTTATTATTAGCAACAGGGCTGCCCGGGATTATCCTTTTCCTGATGATCTTCTCCCAACATCCAACGGTGAGTCTGAACTTCCAGATACTTATCCTTAATCCCCTCACCCTGTTTTTTGCTTATCCCCTCATCAAAAACGAGCGAAAAGGAATACTGCATCCTTTCTGGAGAATCTGGACTTTCTTCTTGATATTCGGTATTATCGGAGGAGTCTTTCAAACTTATGCAGAAGGAATAACTTTATTGGCATGGTGTTTGCTATTAAGATGCGTATTCAAGATGACTTTGCTACACGATAAGCAGAAGAATAAAAAAGGAATTCAAACTGAATGAGCACAGAATTAATAAAGAAACATAAAGACAGCACCGTTAACCATTGCATCGTAACGATGCTGGTCTTGCTTGCGGCTACCACCAGTGTAGAGGCTCAGGTCTATCATTCAGCGCTAAAGTTAGCTTTATCTGATATTTCCAAAGATGGAGTTATGGCTCCAACAGAGGTTAAAGCTATAGAAAATGACATTCTGTCCATCATACGTGTCTTTAAGAAAACACAGGATAAGAATGTACAAACACAGCATCTGAATAAAGATGCTTTTTTCACAAAAAGTCCCATAGCTTTTTCGCAATTCGTCAGATCATTTGATCCGGAAACAGAATCAACATGCAAAAAGGCAAAACTGATTATTTATGATTCCATTGTAATCAGAGGGCCAGACCAATCATCCTTTCTTTAGCCCCTTTTCTCTTTTTATAGTCATGATGGCATATAGAAAGGGATAGCTACACTATGCAACTTTTACAATATATATGAAATAAATAACACAAAATGAATTTAAATAATTTTCTCAAATCTCTTTTTGGAGATAAATCTACACGGGATATGAAACTGATCAAGCCTTTTGTAGACAAGATCAATGCCGCCTATCCGGATATCAAAAAGCTCAACAATGACGAGCTACGTGCAAAAACGGATGAGATAAAGAAATACGTACAAGAAGCTGCCAAGTCAGAAAAGGACAAAATCGTAGAACTCAAATCTACGATCGAAGATACACCGATCGATGAACGTGAAGCTATCTTCGACGAGATCGATAAACTCAACAAGGAAGCTGATGACAAATACGAAGAGGCTCTCAATGAGGTAATGCCCATTGCTTTCAATATCATAAAGGAAACAGCCCGTCGTTTTACTGAAAACGAAGAAACCGTCGTTACCGCTACCGATTTCGACCGTACACTGGCTTCCGACCCTAAAAAGGATTTTATCACTATCGACGGTGATAAAGCCATCTATCATAATGAATGGACTGCTGGCGGAACCAAGGTCAAATGGAATATGGTCCACTACGATGTACAGCTCTTCGGTGGTGTTGTACTTCATCAGGGCAAGATCGCCGAGATGGCTACAGGTGAAGGTAAGACACTTGTTGCCACACTGCCTGTATTCCTGAACGCACTCACAGGAAAGGGTGTACACATGGTGACCGTCAATGATTATCTGGCTAAACGAGATTGTCAATGGATGGGGCCTCTCTATGAATTCAATGGATTGAGTGTAGATTGTATTGACCTTCATCAGCCTAATTCCCAAGAACGGCGTAAGGCCTATCAGGCAGATATCACTTTCGGAACAAACAATGAATTCGGTTTCGACTATCTGCGTGACAATATGGCTATCAGTCCTGACGACCTCGTACAACGTGAACACAACTATGCCATTGTCGATGAGGTCGACTCAGTATTGATTGATGATGCCCGTACTCCGTTGATTATCTCCGGCCCAATCCCAAAAGGGGATGACCAGATGTATGAAGAATACCAGCCTCTTGTAGAACGCCTTTATGAAGTGCAGCGCCGGCAAGCTACAGAAATGCTGGCTGAGGCAAAACAAGAAATCACCAAGGGCAAGCAAGAGAATGATCAAAAGACACTTGATAAGGGTTTTCTGGCTCTTTACCGTTCTTATAAGGCTCTGCCAAAATACAAGCCTTTAATCAAGTTTCTCTCCGAAGAGGGAATTAGGGCTGGAATGTTAAAGACAGAAGAATTCTATATGGCCAACAATAACCGGGAGATGCCAAAAGCTGTCGAGCCGCTGTATTTCGTTGTTGACGAAAAGATGAATTCTGCCGATACTACAGATAAGGGTGATGCATGGTTGTCCAAGCAGACGAATGATGCTAAACTTTTTGTCCTTCCTGATATTGCCAGTGAACTTTCTGATTTGGAGAAAGAGAAAGAAGACGGGAAATATACGGACGAAGAGTATATCGACAAGAAAGACGACCTGCTGACCCACTATAGTGTACAGAGTGAACGTGTCCATACTTTACAGCAGCTCCTCAAAGCCTATACCATGTTTAACAAAGATGACGAATATGTCGTCATGGATGGACAGGTAAAGATCGTTGATGAACAGACCGGTCGTATCATGGAAGGCCGCCGATGGAGCGATGGACTACACCAGGCTATTGAAGCGAAAGAGCATGTCAAGGTGGAAGCAGCCACACAGACCTATGCAACCATCACCCTGCAGAATTATTTCCGTATGTATCACAAACTGGCTGGTATGACGGGTACCGCCAGTACAGAAGCCGGAGAGTTCTGGGACATCTATAAACTGGATGTCGTAGAGATTCCTACGAACAAGCCTATTATCCGTAAGGATATGGAAGACCGTATCTATAAGACGGCACGTGAGAAATACAAAGCTGTCATTGATGAGATTGTTGCCATGAGGGATAGCGGACGTCCTTGTCTGGTAGGTACGACATCAGTGGAAATATCCGAATTGCTAAGCAAGATGCTGAAGATGCGTGATATCCCTCATAACGTATTGAATGCCAAGCTCCATCAAAAGGAGGCTCAGATTGTCGCAGAAGCAGGACGCAGCGAGAATGGATTAGGTGCAATCACCATTGCTACCAATATGGCAGGTCGTGGAACGGATATCAAGTTAACACCGGAAGTCAAAGCAGCCGGAGGTCTTGCCATCATCGGTACAGAACGACATGAAAGTCGCCGTGTTGACCGCCAGTTGCGTGGTCGTGCAGGACGTCAGGGCGATCCGGGTTCATCTGTATTCTATGTCAGTCTGGAAGACAAACTGATGCGTCTCTTCGGCTCTGAGCGTATTGCCAAGGTCATGGACCGTCTGGGCTTTTCAGAAGGTGAACGTATCGAAAGTCCGATGATCTCCAAGAGTATTGAACGGGCACAAAAGAAAGTTGAAGAGAACAACTTCGGTATCCGTAAGCACCTTCTGGAATACGATGACGTGATGAACAAGCAACGTACCGTTATCTACGAAAAACGCCGTCATGCCCTTATGGGTGAGCGTATCGGTATGGATATCACGAATGTGATCTGGGATCGTGTAGTCAATATCATTGCGAACAATGATTTCGAAGAAGCCTCCGAAAAATTCCTCAAGGTCCTGGCAATGGAGATTCCGTTTGATGCCGATGAATTCGAAAACAGTACCAAGAATGACCTGGAAGAACGCGCATTCCAGTCAGCGATGGCAGATTTCAAGCGAAAGACGGATCGTATCCAGTCTGTAGCTTTGCCGATCATCAAAGATGTCTATGAAAAACAGGGACAGATTTACCAGCGGATCATGGTACCAATCACCGACGGCAAACGTGTCTACAATATTCCATGTGATCTGAAAGAGGCCTACGACACAGAAGCAAAATCTGTAGTCAAACAGTTTGAAAAGGTTATTATGCTCCATATCGTTGACGATGAATGGAAAGAGAATCTCCGCCAACTTGATGATCTGCGCCATTCTGTCCAGAATGCAAGTTATGAACAGAAAGACCCGTTACTGGTGTTCAAGCTCGAGAGTGTCAAAGTATGGGACTCCATGATCGATGAAATGAACAATCGTATCGCAGAGATCCTCATGCGTGGGCAGATTCCGGAAATGCAGCAACAGGTACAAGAGGCAGCACCAGAGCAGCACTCCAGACGTTACATTGAACAGAAGAATGACCTCGGTGATGAAACTGGACGTTCCGGGCGTGCAGCTCAACAAGCTGCAATGCGCCAGGATACCCGAAATGAAGGTGCACCGATGCGTAACCACACCCCCTATAAGGCTGAAAAGATGCCACGTCCGAATGATCCTTGTCCATGTGGAAGCGGAAAGAAATTCAAGTACTGCCACGGGAAAAACTTATTTTAAAAACAAACAGAGATTATGAAGATAGAACTC
Source organism: Prevotella sp. (assembly GCA_036768895.1). GTDB lineage: Bacteria > Bacteroidota > Bacteroidia > Bacteroidales > Bacteroidaceae > Prevotella. The sequence goes on from DAIPMC010000048.1 coordinate 15,018, forward strand.
CATCATCTCATCAAGAAGTTCGGGGAAAAGACAGCAGTCAATATCCCCGAACTTCTGTTGTCTTCAGGAGAAATTATCGGTCTTGTCGGAAACAATGGTGCCGGAAAGACAACGCTGTTCCGATTAATGCTTGACCTTTTAAAAAGTGATGAGGGGTATGTTCATCTCATTTATCAGATTGAAGATGAGAACCAAAGTATTGATCCAGCCAAATCGGAAGAATGGAAGCCTTTCACCGGTGCCTATATTGATGAAGGATTTCTCATAGACTTTCTCACCCCTGAAGAATACTTTGAATTCGTAGCTAAAGTCAATAATATCCCTAAAGAACAACTCTACGAGCAACTCGCTTCTTTCCACGACTTCATGGGAGATGAAATCATGGGACAGAAAAAACTCATAAGGGATTTCTCTGCCGGTAACAAACAAAAGATCGGTATTGTCGGTGCCATGATCAACCGGCCTCAACTCCTCGTTCTCGATGAACCGTTCAATTTCCTGGATCCATCAAGCCAAAACTATCTAAAACGGCTACTGACGAATTATTTACAGGAGACGAAGGCAACCATTATCGTATCCAGCCATAATCTTCAACATACTATTGAAATCAGTAACCGAATCATTCTTATGGAGAAAGGATATGTGCTCAAGGACCTTACCAATAAAAATGGTTCCGCAAATCAAGAACTCGATGATTATTTTGAAATATAAACTTTCTGATTGCATACACACATCATTTCAGGCATTATCTTCACTGCTACAAGAGAGTAGAAGGGCCAAACATACTGTTTTCCCCTCATTATTTGTAGGTATTTTCAGATATTACAGACGCAATTCTGTCCTAGTCCTATAAAGTATGTTTATATTTGCAACCAAATATAGGTAAAACGGTAAAAGATGAAATTATCAGAACTCAAAACCGGAGAAAAAGCAGTAATCGTAAAAGTATCCGGTCATGGCGGTTTTCGCAAAAGGATCATAGAAATGGGATTTATCAAGGGCAAGACAGTAGAAGCCCTTCTTAATGCACCACTGAGGGATCCGGTAAAATACAGGGTAATGGGATACGAGGTATCTCTCAGACATTGCGAAGCTGCCTTGATAGAGGTAATCTCTCTGGAAGAGGCAAGAATTATCGAAAAGGAGAAACAAAAACAGGCCTCAGCCGGAAAACGAACACTTCGTACAGTGGCAGACGCCACTGACCCTGATGACCGTCCTTTCATCAATAAGGAATGGGAAGAGGCGGCAGACGAAAGACACCGTGTCATCAACGTAGCACTGGTAGGAAACCCCAACTGTGGGAAAACGTCTCTTTTCAATTTTGCTTCCGGAGCTCATGAGCGTGTAGGCAACTACGCAGGAGTGACGGTAGATGCAAAAGAAGGCTACGCTAAATTTGAGGGCTATGAATTCAATCTGGTCGACTTACCCGGAACTTATTCATTATCAGCCTACTCGCCCGAAGAGATCTACGTACGTAAGCAACTTATTGAGAAGACACCCGATGTGGTCATCAATGTTGTTGATTCGTTCAACCTTGAGCGTAATCTCTATCTCACCACTGAATTGATTGACATGCACATCAGCATGGTCGTAGCCTTGAATTTCTATGACGAAGCCAATCAGCGTGGTGACATCTTCGACAGGGACAAATTAAGTGAACTGTTGGGTGTACCCATGGTACCGACCGTTTTCAAGAAGGGAAAAGGAATAAAAGAACTCTTCCATCAGATCATCCAGGTATATGAATCGGAAGAAGGAAGTGACCCACATTTCCGGCATATCCATATCAACCATGGTCATGAAATAGAAAAAGGTATTCAGGAAATTCAGGAACACCTCAAGAAAGAAGAGGATCTTCGACAGAGCTATTCGACCCGCTATCTGGCAATCAAACTCCTCCAGCAAGACAAAGATGTAGAAAATCTAGTATCAAAGTTTCCCGATGCAAAAGAGATCTTTGCCCACAGGGATACAGCCGCAGCCAGAGTCAAGGAAGAAACAGAGGAAGACAGTGAAACAGCAATCATGGATGCCAAATACGGATTCATTCATGGCGCCTTGGAGGAAGCCGGTTACCATACCGGCAAGAAGAAAAACAGCTACCAGCTCACTCATCAGATAGATAAGATCCTTACCAATAAATGGATAGGATTCCCTATCTTCTTTTTAATTCTCTTTGTGATATTCACAGCCACATTTGTACTTGGATCATATCCGCAGGAATGGCTGCAAGAGGGCATCAACGGGTTGGGGAATATAATCAGCGCGACGATGCCGGACGGTCCGATAAAAGCCATGATAGTAGACGGTATCATCGGAGGTGTGGGAGCTGTAATCGTCTTCGTGCCACAGATTCTCATCCTCTATTTCTTTATCTCCTTCATGGAAGACTCAGGATATATGGCCCGGGCAGCTTTCATCATGGATAAGTTGATGCACAAGATGGGACTTCACGGCAAATCCTTCATCCCTCTGATTATGGGATTCGGGTGTAATGTACCGGCTGTCATGGCTACGCGGACAATAGAGAGCAAACGTTCACGTCTGATCACGATGCTGATCATTCCGATGATGAGTTGTACGGCACGTATACCTATCTATGTCATGATCTGCGGAATCTTCTTCCCTCTGAAATACCGAGGGCTCATCCTCACCTCTTTCTATCTCGTTGGTATTATCATGGCCATTCTGATGAGTCTGTTGTTCGGTAAACTTTTCTTTAAAGGAGAAGATACGCCATTTGTAATGGAACTCCCCCCCTACCGTTTCCCTACATGGAAAGCGATGGGCCGTCACACTTGGGAAAAAGGGAAACAGTACTTGAAAAAGATGGGTGGTGTCATCCTGGTCGGAAGTATCATCATCTGGGCCTTAGGCTATTTCCCCCATCCGGAGAACCTTACAGCTCAGCAACAACAAGAACAGAGTTTCCTTGGCAAGATCGGACACACCGTTGAACCAGTTTTCCGTCCTCAGGGATTCAACTGGAAACTAGATGTCGGTCTTATTGCGGGAATAGCAGCCAAAGAGATCGTCGCATCCAGCCTTGGAGTACTCTATGCAAATCAGGGGAACGCTACAGAAGGCCCCCGCGGATCAGAAATGATCCATCAGCAAATGGTCAAAGATATAGCCCAATCAGATGGAATAAGCATCTCGCAGGCGAATCGCATAGCAGGTCTTACAGCCTACTGTTACCTCCTGTTCGTACTGTTGTATGTCCCCTGCATCGCGACTATTGCAGCCATAAAAGGAGAAACGGGGAGTTGGAAATGGGCAGGATTTACAGCCGGATACACGTGCGTGTTAGCATGGATCGTCAGTGCTATAGTTTTCCAGATTGGTCTGTTTGTGATATAGCTACAGAAAACAGGACTGAGCATTTTACTTAAAACCGTAAAGAATATGACTCTACAATATATCATTATCGGAATCATTCTGCTTGCCGCCCTTACCTACATAGGGATAAGCACATACAGAACTATAAAACGGAATCTGGTCTGCAAAGATTACCGGTGTGCAGGGTGTCCGATATATGATTCATGCCAAAGAAAAAAGAAAAAAACGAGCAAAAAATTTGGAAGAACAAAATAAAAATTTTACCTTTGCACTCGTTAAACGGAATGGTACCATGGCCGAGCGGTTAGGTAACGGTCTGCAAAACCGTGGAGAGCAGTTCGACTCTGCTTGGTACCTCAATGCAATTAGCGGGAAGTCCTTTAAATAAAGGCTTCCCG
>DAIPMC010000049.1:0-18655 GCA_036768895.1 Prevotella sp.
GCCGACCCTCTGCTTGTAAGGCAGATGCTCTAAACCAGCTGAGCTAAACGCCCTCTTCGTGTAGAACGGTTGCAAAGGTAAAGACTTTCTTCCATTCCACCAAACTTTTCTCTGACTTTTTTAAGAAAATCAAGAAGCCAACCCTGCATATATTCTGATTTTCTGATAGGAAGACAATAAATGAACATATTAAATATCCACGAAAACCTTTATCTCCAAGACCACTATAAGAAAAAGTACAAAAGATAAAATAATAGAAAAGGGGCGATTCCAGATGAAATCGCCCCTTTTTATTAGTTTAGAAAATTCACTTATTCAGCAACCTGAACAGTAGCGCGACGGTTAAAGGAAATTGGAGAGAGTTCATCTACACCACCTTGACCCTTGGCGTTAATATTGCTGCTGTCAACACCCATCTTGACAAGTTCTTTAGCAACAGTCTGAGCACGTTTTTCAGACAACTTCTGATTGAAAGCAGGAGTACCAGTTGCCTTATCAGCATAACCAGTTACATCCAACTTGCAACTATTCTGCTTTGCATAATTTGCAACGGCGCGAACGTTTACAAGATCTTTTTGAGAAGCAATTGTTGACTTACCAAGATTGAAGAATACAGAAACTGGAGTATTAACGAATTCCTTAACGCTCTCAGCTGGTTTCTGGTTTGCAAGCTCATTCTTCAGACGCTCATTCTCAGCGTTTGCATCATTGAGCTGGCTCTTCAGGGCATCAATCTGAGACTGATGCATAGCATTCAGGGCGTCTACATCAGGATTCTTGTTCCACTTAGCCTTTCCGAGATTAATATTGACACCAACCTCAGCATACAACTGATTGTCATGAGCATCCCAGCCACGGTGACCATAGTCACCTTTCTGGATACCATCACCATCACTTTCCATGCAAACCCAGCCAGCCTCAGCATATAGACTTACCTTCTTGCTAACCTTCCAACTTGACTGCAAGCCAAGACTGAAGTCCATTGCATAACGGTTATAAGTCATAGAGCGTGAAACACCTGCACCTGCAAATGGAATCAGATTCCATACACGATTAGGATTGTAGCCACAGATCAGATTACTCAGGTTGAACATAACCTGTTCATTTACAGTCCAATACTTATTAAAGTTACCAGCATTGTCATTATCTGTAACTGTTTTTCCCCAAATCCCCTGAACTTTAGTACGAAGACCAATTCCAGGAGTAAACCACTTTCCTAACGCAATAGAAGCGCCCGGATTAGAGCGGAATTTCTTCAGCGGAGATTTAGAAAGACCCAATCCATGCTCCTCATTAGAATACCATGCATTCCAACTGGCACCTCCCTGAATAAACCAATTACTCCAGAAAGAATTTGTTGCCACACTGTACTTCTCTGAAGGTGTAGCACCTTGTGCATTCTGTTCGTCCTGAGCGAAAGCCCCCATAGACATTGTAGTAGCACAAGCCAAAAGAATCAAAAATTTTTTCATAACTTTTAATTTAACACTCAATTTAGATTTATTATTTCTCTTAATTTCATCGCAAAGATAAACAATATTTTAGTATTATCCATTTTTCTTGAAAAAAAATTGTAGTTTTTAACTAAAAATCTCATGAACATAATCCCTTCATCATATTATAAAGCATGAAAACAATTCTTTTTAGAATTAGATTTACATCTTCAACACGATGATCGTCTTCTTTTCTCTGACTTTTCCTAAGAAATCTCTAACAAAGTAGCCGTTAAGTCATAAAAGATGCCTCATAAGATTTATCATCTTTCTTTACACATTGATCCTTTAACAGGATTCATCCAATAAATGATCTATTTCTTGCTGTGTAAGAATACCTACAATACATTTCCCATCTGGTGTGTATTTTGGATGAAGACAAGCAAACAAACTATTGACAATGTTTTCCATCTCTTCATTATTAAGTACCTGTCCCTGCGGTATAGCAGCATTACGAGCCAGGCTTAATGCTAATGTTCGGTTGATCTCATCTTTGACCTTGGACCCCTTCTCCATTGCAGAATTAATCATATCAGAAACCACTTGTGTAAAGTCCATGCCGTCCAAGCCATCAGGAACGCCATTGACAGCATAACTGCCTTTACCCAAATCAGAAAGTTCAAAACCGAGTTCTTCCATCTCTGGCATGACAAGTTTCAGCATCGTTTGGTCAGAAGCTGATATCTGGACAACTTCAGGAAACAGCACTCGTTGTGAATGATTTTTATGCTGCGCCAGTCGTTGAAGATACTGCTCATACAAAATACGGATATGAGCCCTGTGCTGATCAATAAACATGAGTCCCGATTTAACAGCAGTAAGAATGTACTTCCCCTTATATTGATAATGAGCCGGAGACTTTTCGTCTATAATCTTCGAACGTTGGTCAGATTCTGAGGAAACTCCACTTTCAGGGAAAATCTCCTTTTCCTGATGTTTTTGTTCCACTCCTAACCCCTCATAAAGTTTCCCCCATTGAGCAGGAGCAGCGGATGAAGCATGTTCTGAATGAGTTTGGTCAAACGGATTATAACTTGAATTATAATCAACCTTAGGAGTCACGATATTACTATTCGGATTGAACACCGGTATATCCGGTTTCCCGGCCGTATCAAAGTCAATAGAAGGAACATCATTAAACATTCCGACGGCATCCCTCACAGCAGCAGAAAGAATCTGCCAGATAGTCTGTTCGTTATCAAACTTTATTTCGGTTTTAGTAGGATGGATATTGACATCAATATTTTTGGGATCCACCTCAAAACAAATAAAGTACGGAATCTGTTCGTCTGAAGGTAGCAAACGTTCATAGGCATTTACGACAGCCTTATGAAAATAAGGATGTCGCATAAACCTCCCATTCACGAAAAAGAACTGTTTGACACCCTTTTTCCTGGCTGATTCCGGTTTCCCGACAAAACCATTAATCTTACCAAGTGTCGTATCGACTTTTAGAGGTAGCAAATCCTGATTTAATCGTTTCCCAAAAACCTCTACAATACGCTGACGAAAATTACCTGGACGAAGACTGAATAATTCTGTTCCATTACTATGCAAAGTAAAGGCTATCTGTGGATCAACCAGAACAATACGCTCAAAGGCCATGATAATATTGTTCATCTCAGTCGTATTCGACTTAAGGAATTTCCTGCGGGCTGGAACATTAAAAAACAGATTTTCAACTTTAATATTGCTGCCTACAGGACAAGAACATGGTTCCTCACCAACAAACTTAGAAGCTGAAATCGATAAGTGGGAACCTATTTCATCTTCAGGCTGACGTGTCTTTAGTTCTATCTGGGCAACAGCAGCAATAGAAGGCAGGGCCTCACCTCGAAAGCCCATAGTATGGAGTGCAAACAAGTCGTCAGCTTTTCTGATCTTTGAAGTTGCATGACGTTCAAAAGCCAGTCGAGCGTCCGTTTCTGACATGCCACAGCCATCATCAATCACCTGGATTGATGTACGACCAGCATCCACCACTAAGACATGTATAGTTGTTGCTCCCGCATCTACAGCATTTTCCACTAGCTCCTTGATTACAGAAGCAGGACGTTGTATTACTTCCCCAGCAGCAATCTGATTAGCCACTGAATCCGGAAGAAGTTGTATTCTGTCACTCATAAACGAACGCTTTTACTATTCAACTTTATTTACCAAAAGGTAAAATTTCTGACAATAATGGATATCCATCAAACTAAGGATGCAAAAAGATCACATCAGATTCCAAACATAAAGAAACTTCTCAACAGATGCGGTTAGACAATGGTCCTTTATCGCTGTCTCTTTCGTTGTGGAGGTTGAGACTTGGGAATATCCCGACGAGGAGATTCTGGACTTGTATTCTCAAGATGCTGTAGAGGAGCTCCATGACGTTTTTCTATCTTTAACTGCTGTGTTTGACTCTTTCCCCTCCACACGAAAATATCATTTTTATCTTTTGGGCGCAAGTCTGCAAACCATTCAAAATCAGGAAGTTTCAATTTTGAAGGTGGAATCTGAGTCATGGGATAAAGTGTACCTTGAGCTTTGGGCATCCATATACGCTGCATTTTCTTTTGAGGAGACATATACATACGCATGGTATCTGTCTCTGTATAATTTAAACCCATCAAAGAACTGTCTTTGTCATTAACAGGAAAGTAAACAGCTTGTACATTACCTATTGCCACTGAGGTACGAAGATTCCCATTTGTAAAGAAGGAATGCATCACCTTTGAAGATACCTGATTAAAATGTATACTATCAGGAAGTACTTCTACAGATAAAGCCTGGCCGATTACATTAACCTGCCGAAGAGTAGAATCAGCCAAATAAGCCTCAATCACTTCACCTAACAACTGCCGGCCTTCATTCCAGACAATCGGATCGTGATACATGGTCATACATGAGTCTTTGCTATTATAGACCAAGGAATCACAGATAGCTTGAATATCAGTACGAAAAGCTTTTACCTTATGAAAAGCAAACACCTTACGATAAGCATCCTTTTTATTAAGATTAAAAGAATAGATCTTCATCGTATCAGAATGGACATAAAGCGTATCCTTATGAGAATACTCATAAGCTACAGGATTACGTGTTGCAAATCCATTTCCTGTTCTCTCATTATATCGGAAGAAGCCACAATGTAAGGCATTATGATTCTTATTATCTCTATAGATAACCCGTCCAAAGCCCAGACTGTTTCCTTTTTTTACATAAAAGAGACTGTCGCCAGTAATAGTCTTGAAACCATCTTCTACAGTTGAGCGCCCATACATTCGAGCCTTGTCAGTACGCGTATTATAATAAGCATCAGTGGTTTTAATAATAGTCTTTCCAGAACGGATTCTGGATTTCGGACCAAGAACATGTACCAGTTCCTTCCGGACATCATAATATAAGGTATCCGTAGAAATGATATGCTTGGGACTTCTAAGATGAACATTATAATAAAACACAGCTTTCCTGGTCTCCGGATAGTAAGTGCCCCAATCTGATACCAGTCGATTATGGCCATCAACAAGAGATCCCCCATCAAAGAAAAAGATCTGATTATAAAGACGATCATAATTTAAACTATCCGTACGCAGGACCTGACTCCGATGATGGACCACAACATTCTTACGTGCTTCCATCTGCTGAACAGTCCCATCATACGTCGCACGCTCACATCTCAAGGAAAGTGTATCACCTTGCTTGAAATAGACATGTCCAAAGGCTTTTACAGAATTTGACTCCTGATAATAATAAGCACTGTCACAAGAAAGAAAGGCACCCAGATGACGAAAAGACACATGACCCTTCACAATCTGGGCTCCTGGATTATTGCCAAACTGGTTATAAAAAAGTTCATCAGCATGCAGAAGATAGATTCTATCAGCCTGATCCTTCTGACGTCGTTTCTTCACCGGTGTCATCGCCTGAGCCAGAAAAAGGCCAAACAGGCATAGAATCAAAATAACAATGAATCTATGCCCGCGGTATAATGTACTTAACCCTTTATTCAAAGTCATCTTACCCAACCTTGATATTGGAAATGACAATTTTTATATCGTTCATTCATCCGTATATAGGTATGTTTTATCTTGTTCTCAATCCAGTTTTGAAGCACTTTTTCCTGTTCCTTTTTAAGGACTACATCCTTCATGACCTGAAAATCCTCAGATATTGTGGCTTTATGGCCCTTAACCCTATTTATAAGTTTAACCATTGCAACAGCCGTCTTGCCCTTGGAATCTATCATCCGAAAAGGAACTGACATCTCTCCAACTTTCAAAGTATCCACTACGCGGGCAACTTCCGTAGGAAGATCTTTCATTTGAAAACGAGAAGTACGGGCGGTCTGAGAATTATTTACCATCAATCCATGATTACTCTTCGTATCCTTATCATCAGAAAGATAAGTCGCTGCCTCCTCAAAAGTAAATTTCTTTGCCCGTATATCTCTTCCGATGGAATCCAACTGTTCTGTAGACTTAACGATAGCAGAATCGGACACCTGAGGTTTTAAAAGGATATGCCGGACATTGATTTTATCTCCACGCTTATCAATCAACTGTATGATATGATAGCCATATTCACTCTTCACAATTTTCGAAATCTTCTTGGGGTCAGTTAGATTAAAAGCGACATTGGCAAATGCTGGGTCCAGTACACTACGTGCCACATAGCCTAACTCTCCACCATTACGTGCAGATGCCGGATCTTCTGAATAAAGACGGGCTAAAGTCGCAAAGGTGGTCTCACCTTTATTGATACGATCCGTAAAATCACGGAGTTGATTTTTAATTCTATCAATTTCTGACTGAACGATTTTAGGATGACGGGTTAATATCTCCACTTCAACCTCTGTCGGAACCTCTGGAATACTATCAGCCGGGATCGTTCTGAAGTAGGTACGAACCTGACCAGGGGTAACCTTGACATTCTCCACAATTTTCTCCCGTTCTTTTTGTATTAACTGCCGGTTCTTAAAATCATCATGCATTTCTTCACGCATTTGAGAGACACTCTCCTTACGGTATTCTTCTAACTTTTCCTTCGAACCAATCATCTGTTCCCAATAATCGATCTGCTGGTCTATGCCTGAGATTACATCTGATTCTGAAACCTGGATACTATCCAGAGCAGCCTGATGAAGAAAAAGTTTCTGGACAGCGATTTGTTCAGGAATTGAACAATCCGGATCGCCGGAAAACTTCATTCCTTCAGCCTCACCCTGCAAACGCATGGCCTCAACATCTGATTTTAATATAGGTTCATCACCAACTACCCAAATCACTTCGTCTACGATACTGTTTTCCTTAGGAGCAGAAATAGCCTCCGTGGAATCCGGCCCTTTCGATAGAGTATGAGTTCTAGTAGCATTTGAATCCTGCTCAACTGCCATGACCTTGCCTGAATCAATCGTAGAAGAAACCGACACGGAATCTCCTCTCACTCCCTGACGGGATTGAGCTGCATACGAACCGACTCCCAATAGAAGAAGAAAAGCTAAAAATATATGTTGTCCCTTTTTCATATTATAATCTAATTATGATGTTGATTTATCGTAGCCAATACTCTGGTATTCACCTTCACTGGATATTTTTTGTGCAAAGATTCCACCCATCGTTTCTCTAAGAAATCCTGATAGTCAGCTATCACCTCAGACTGGACATCAGAAAAGTTTTCCGGCCCCTTCTTCAGTTTCTTACCAAACACACCTGTATAAGGATATCCCCTTACTGACTGAACAGGTCGGTTTACCTTAAATATATCGCGATCAACCAACGCATTATCTCCCTGTTTGAAAATTCCTCTTTGCGCATGCACATGAATAAAGGAATCCCCATCAAAGATATTATGCAAGATCTCTGGCCATTCTTCAAATGGCTTGCCTCTTAAACTATGCCAGACGGTTTTCAATTCCGATTTATCTTTTGCATAACAGGCAACTCCCTTAAATCGAGGTTGATTCCATCTATATCTTTTCTTATTTTTCTTAAAATATTTCGCCAATCCTCTTTTATCACAAGCTGCCTGATTCCAAACAGCGCGATTACTAATTTCATAAAGGAGTAATCCGTCATGATATTCCTGTATCAGATACCTCAAATCCAGATCACGAGCAGATAATTCTTTCGCTTTTTGGTTTAGAATCATTTCCCGGTTTACCTTAGCAATCTCTGACAAGGAATCCAGTTTATGGTCGATTAATTGTTCACGAAAATCACTTGATTCAACAAATCGGCGGATATCCGTTTCTACAGAATCATAAGGAAAAAAGGGGCGTTTTTTTTTCAATAATATGATATGGTATCCCATTGGAGAATATACAGGCCGGCTGATCTCACCCACTTGCAACTTCCATGCGGCATCCTCAAACTCTTTCAGAGCTTGTCCCTTAACCATCCAAGGCAAATCACCACCCTCAGATGCAGATCTGGCATCACCGGAATATCTACGAGCCAGATCTGAGAAAGACCCACCCTTCTTAAGAACAACATACAGTGAATCAGCAAGCAACTGAGCCGTCCTTTGCTGTTGTATAGAGGTTCTCTGTCCCAGTGGGATCAGAATCTGGGCAACCTTGACCATACCACCATTATCATCTATGCGTTGTCGTGTATTGTTATAGATTCTGCGGGCTTCCTTATCCACGTCTTCCATACCAAGTAGCAAAGGTCGCACTTGCTGATCCCGATAAATCAGGAATTTCCGTTTGAAAGAGGAAAGCGTATCAAGATGTGCATCTAATGCCGCCCGCACCTTCAATTTGTAATCGACGAAAAGCGGGACAAAGTCTTTCACGCTCTTTCTGCCAATTACTCCTTCCTGATTATTTTTATAATAAGAATATTCAAACTCTGAACGGCTCACCGCTTGTCCGCCTATTGTCATAATAGTCGGATCATCCTGAGCGCCAGCAGTAATTCCAGCAAGAAGGAACGAAGCCACAAAAAATGCACGAATTCTCATGGTGGGAAAAAACTTATTTAGTCCATTTCGTCAGGGCGGCTATAGTTAGGAGCCTCACTTGTAATCGTAATATCATGAGGATGGCTCTCCAAAACACCTGCATTTGTAATACGGGTAAATTTGGCATGATGAAGATCCTGAATCGTTGCCGCTCCACAATATCCCATTCCTGAGCGAAGCCCGCCAACGAGTTGATAAATCACTTCCTGAAGAGTACCCTTATAAGGAACACGACCAGCAATACCCTCGGGAACCAGTTTTTTGGCATCCCTAATATCATTTTGAAAATATCGGTCACGAGAGCCGTTCTGCTCCATAGCTTCAAGAGAGCCCATTCCACGATATTCCTTGAATTTACGTCCGTTAAAGATAATCGTATCACCAGGAGATTCTTCGCAACCTGCAACCATAGATCCAATCATGACACAACTTCCACCTGCAGCAAGAGCCTTAGCCACATCACCGGAATAACGGATGCCCCCATCAGCAATCAATGGAATATCCGTATCCTTCAAAGCAGAATAGACATCATAAACGGCACTCAACTGTGGAACTCCTACACCTGCAATGATACGTGTCGTACAGATAGAGCCTGGGCCTATACCTACTTTCACAGCATCTGCGCCATGCTCGACAAGAAATTTTGCGGCTTCTCCTGTAGCAACATTACCTACAACAACATCAACGTTAGGAAAAGAAGATTTCACCTCATCCAATTTCCCGATCACACCTTTGGAATGGCCATGAGCAGTATCTATGACAATAGCATCAACTCCAGCCTCTACAAGAGCTTGTACCCGGTCAAGCGTATCAAACGTAACACCGACACCTCCAGCAACACGTAACCGTCCTTTTTCATCTTTGCAGGCCATCGGTTTATCTTTCGCCTTCGTGATATCTTTGTATGTAATCAATCCTACCAAATGGTTAGCATTATCAACAACCGGCAACTTTTCTATTTTATATTTCTGTAGAGTATGAGCGGCTGACTTCAAGTCAGTCTGTTGCTGAGTCGTGACAAGATTCTCTTTTGTCATCACGACATCAATTTTCTTATCCATCTGCTCTTCAAAGCGAAGGTCACGGTTAGTCACGATACCTACCAAATGATTTTCTTCGTCCACGACGGGAATCCCCCCTATATGATACTCATGCATCATATCAAGGGCATCTTTTACTGTTTTTCCACGGAGAATGGTTACAGGGTCATAGATCATGCCGTTCTCTGCACGTTTAACGATAGCCACGTGGCGAGCCTGCTCTGCGATAGGCATATTCTTATGAATAACCCCGATACCACCTTCACGTGCTATCGCAATAGCCATAGCTGATTCCGTTACAGTATCCATTGCAGCCGTCACAAAAGGAACATTCAAGTTGATATGACGAGAGAATTTGGTTTTTAACTGTACCTCTTTAGGCAAGACTTCTGAATAAGCGGGAATCAATAGGACGTCGTCAAATGTAAGACCGTCCATTACAATTTTATCTGCAACAAATGATGACATATGTAATTTTAGAAATTTATTGCGTGCAAATATACCAATAATTTTTCAGATAAGTCCCGTCTTTTATGATTTTCATTTTCAATTAAAGCAATTTAACCCAAATCAGATTAAGCATTGCATCTCTCCATCTTATTCTCTGTATCTGGCAAGATTATAATAAAGCACAAAAAACAAGCAGGTCCCCTTTCTTCTGGAAACCTGCCTGACTATAATTGGTTAGAAAAATCAATTTGCTTGTTCCGACAGAAACTTGATACGTACCAGTCGGATTTCGTCTTCCGAATAATCATCTCCGAGTTCGTCCATAGCCACCTCAAGTTGATCTGTCTCGCTATTCATAAAATAATCATAGACATCATCTATACGATCTTCATCCATTACATCATTGATAAAATAATCAATATTGATTTTAGTACCACTGAATACGATTGCTTCCACCTCACTTAAAAGTTCGTCGAATTCCAATCCTTTTGCGCGAGCTATTTCGTCAAGAGGGATTTGTCGGTCAATACTATGGATGATATTCACCTTAAGCATACTTCTCTTGACCACCGTTCTCACCCGCATTTCTTCGGGCAGCTGGATATTATTCTCTTTGCAATATTTCTTTATTAAATTACAAAAATCCCTACCATAGTGTTTAGCTTTTCCAGCTCCTACTCCTTGAATCTGCTGAAGTTCTTCCAAACTAACAGGATACATAGTAGCCATCTGTTCCAAAGATACATTCTGGAAAATGACATAAGGAGGAACTCCCTGTTTCTCAGCTTTTTCCTTACGGAGGTTTTTCAGCATAATAAACAGTTCCGGATCAAGAGCAGAAGTGGCTCCGTCACCAGAATCTTCTTCAATCTCCTCACCTCTATAATCATGGTCTTCCACAATCAGAAAAGATTTAGGATGTGCGATAAAATGCTTACCGGCAACTGTCAGTTTCAGAATACCATAGGTCTCTACATCTTTCTTCAGATAACCTGCCAGAAGAGCCTGACGGATAACCGGATTCCAGATACTTTCCTTCATGTCCTCTCCCAGGCCAAACTCTTCAAGTTGGTCATGCTTATGAGAAACCAAATTATCTGTTGCGCGTCCTTTGACGAAATCAACGACATAATTCTGGCGGAAATTCTCCTTCAATACTTTAACTGCTCTCAACACAATCAGTAAAGCGTCCCTTGCTTCAATCTTTTTCTTAGGATGTAAGCAATTATCGCAGTTACCACAATTATCTTTAGGGTACTTCTCGCCAAAATAATGAAGTAGCATTTTCCTTCGGCAAACCGAAGATTCAGCATACGCAGCCGTTTCCTGAAGGAGTTGTCTGCCGATATCCTGTTCCGCAACAGGTTTGCCTTCCATAAACTTCTCCAGTTTTTTCAAGTCTTTTTGTGCATAGAATGCGATACAGATACCTTCACCTCCATCACGCCCGGCACGTCCGGTTTCCTGATAATATCCCTCAAGACTTTTCGGGAAATCATAATGGATAACAAAACGCACATCCGGCTTATCTATTCCCATTCCGAAGGCAATCGTAGCTACAATGACATCAATACGTTCCATAAGGAAATCATCCTGCGTTAGAGAACGTGTTGCAGAATCCAAACCTGCATGGTAAGGAGCAGCCTTGATATCATTCACCTTTAGTACAGCAGCCAACTCCTCAACTTTCTTTCGTGAAAGACAATAAACGATGCCGCTCTTCCCTGGATGCTGCTTAATAAATTTAACGATTTGAGTATCCACATCACTTGTTTTCGGACGGACCTCATAATAAAGATTAGCTCTATTGAAAGAGCTCTTGAATTCTTTTGCATCAGCAATGCCCAATGTTTTGAGAATATCCGACCTAACTTTATCTGTAGCCGTAGCCGTCAAGGCAATGATCGGAGCTCGCCCCAAGATATCAATAGCTTTACGGATATTCCGGTATTCCGGACGGAAATCATGTCCCCATTCCGAAATGCAATGAGCCTCATCTACAGCATAAAAAGAAATCTTTACCTCCTTCAGAAAAGCAAACTTCACTTTCTTGACGACAGTTGTATTACCGTTTTCATCCTTCTCCTCTTCTTCTTTCAACAAAGATTCTGGAGCTACATACAGAAGTTTCGTTATGCCACTTAGGACATCATTTTTCACCTTTTCCACCTCAGATTTATTCAAGGAAGAATTCAGGTAATGGGCCACGCCTTCAGATTCACTCATTCCATTGATAACATCAACTTG
This sequence comes from Prevotella sp., assembly GCA_036768895.1. Lineage (GTDB taxonomy): Bacteria > Bacteroidota > Bacteroidia > Bacteroidales > Bacteroidaceae > Prevotella. Next base: position 12,176 of record DAIPMC010000049.1, read on the forward strand.
ATTTTTCATCAAAGCAATAAGTGGTGAAATGACAATAGCCATCCCATCCATAATCAAGGAAGGGAGTTGGTAACACAAACTTTTGCCTCCACCAGTAGGCATAAGGACAAAAGTATCGTTTCCTGCTATGAGGTTCCGGATAATTGCTTCCTGATCGCCCTTGAATTTATCAAAGCCGAAAAAGCGCTTTAACTCTACTGTAAGATTAACTTTTTTTTCCATATAACAAGCTGACCCATCTTTACACTATGAGTAGTTTTCTTATTATTCTCTATTGGTCTTTACAATGAAAGAACATAAATTCTGATCATCTTTTCTTTCCTATTGTTTCGTCCACAAATAATATTGAATAGTGCCCCTGAAAAATATTTTATTCAACAGAGCAAGTCCATTCTTTACACCACGGGGAAACTTCCAAACTCTGAAAAAAATTTTTTAATTTGAATTTTATCCCGATGGCAAAAGAATAGCAGATCATCATTTAAAAATAAAGTTTCGGTTTCTCATTTTATCAGGCCGAACGCAGATGCGCTCTATTGAACTGATCCTTGGCATAATCCAAAGTCACTTCAAACTTCTTTAATCTCTTGGAAGGGATTTCAAACATAGCTTCCATCATTATTGACTCTACTATAGAACGAAGTCCACGGGCACCTAACTTAAAGTCAATAGCCTTATCGACAACAAAATCAAATACCGCATCATCAATAGTCAATTCAATACCGTCCATACTGAACAGTTTGACATATTGCTTGATGATCGAATTTTTCGGTTCCACAAGAATCCGTCTCAAAGCTACGCGATCAAGCGGCTTCAAATAAGTAAGTACGGGAAGTCGTCCAATCAACTCAGGAATTAATCCAAAAGATCTCAAATCTTGAGGACGGATATACTGCATCAAATCGCCCTTGTCAACCTTTCTTGTATTTTGAACCGAATTATAACCGACCGTATGTGTATTTAGTCTCTGGGCAATTTTACTTTCAATACCATCAAAAGCACCACCACAGATAAACAGGATGTTCTTGGTATTTACATGGACATACTCCTGATCAGGATGCTTTCTACCCCCCTGAGGTGGCACATTTACCATTGTACCTTCGAGCAATTTCAGCAAACTCTGTTGTACCCCTTCACCGCTGACATCTCGAGTAATGGAAGGATTATCCCCTTTTCTGGCAATCTTATCTATTTCATCTATAAAGACAATACCCCGTTCAGTTGCCTCTACATTATAGTCAGCTACTTGAAGAAGTCTTGACAAGATACTCTCTACATCCTCTCCCACGTATCCAGCTTCGGTAAACACAGTGGCATCAACAATAGCAAAAGGAACATTAAGTAACTTAGCAATCGTATGTGCAAGCAGAGTCTTACCCGTACCTGTACTTCCAACCATGATAATATTACTTTTTTCTATCTCTACACCATTATCATCAGCAGGCTGTTGTAAACGCTTATAGTGGTTATAGACTGATACTGATAAATACTCTTTTGCTTCATCTTGCCCGATCACATATTCATCAAGATATTTTTTTATTTCTTTCGGCTTAGGCAATTTTTTCAACTTGAACGGATATTGCGAAGGTTCACTGGGAGATTCCTCTTTCAAAACTCCTGTCTGCTTGACAATGTCGTATGCCTGCCTGGCACAATCCTCGCAAATATAACCACTCAAGCCTGAAATGAGGAGCTTTACCTCATCTTCAGATCTTCCGCAGAAGCTACAAACTTTCTTTGGCATAAATTTATTCTTTCTTTTCTTTCTTTGCTTCTTTCTTAGGCAAGAGGACCTTGTCTATCATTCCATAATCTTTAGCCTCAACAGCCGTCATCCAATGATTTCTATCACTGTCTTCCCAAACCTTATCGTAAGGTTGATGAGAATGATTAGAAATGATAGTATACAATTCTTTCTTGAATTTCTGAATTTCCTTAGCTTCGATTTCAATATCTGAGGCCTGCCCTTGAACGCCGCCAAGCGGCTGGTGAATCATGACACGGCTATGCTCCAGTCCGGAGCGTTTACCTTCCTTACCAGATACAAGTAAAATGGCAGCCATTGACGCAGCCATACCTGTACAGATCGTAGCCACATCACTGGAAATAAACTGCATGGTATCATAAATACCTAAACCAGCTGTCACACTCCCGCCAGGACTATTGATATAAATAGACACGTCTTTACCCGGATCCGAAGAATCCAGATAAAGCAACTGAGCCTGTAGCGTGTTCGCTGTATAGTCGTCAATTTCTGTTCCCAAAAAAATGATGCGATCCATCATCAAGCGTGAGAACACATCCATCTGGGTAACATTCAACTGACGTTCTTCAAGAATATAAGGATTCAAGTATTGCTGCTGTGCATTAACGACATCATCCAGCACCATGCCATTCATATTCAGTTTCTGAGTAGCATATTTTCTAAAATCACTTTTTACGTCCATTAATTTTCCTTTCTTATTTATTACACAAATAAAGGAGGGGGTTAAACCTTCCTTCTTTCTTCCATCTTTTATCTTACGAAAGACCTTCATCCGTTACAAGAAAAGTCATAGAGGCTTCCTCGTTATTTCAACGAACAGCTATTTCTACATACAGTATAAACAGCTTCACCCCCTTATAAACAGTTCCTTTGAAAGACGAAAAAGGGGTCATCGACCTTCCTTCTTTCATTCGTAGAAACAAAGATAGGAAAAAAAGTCGATAACCCTTTAAAAAAAGAATTTTTTTTTCTTAAAATTTATTTTTCGCTCATCATCTTGTTAAAATCATCCAAAGTTATCTCTTTAGGATCCAACTTGACAACTTTCTTCAAGGCCTCAGTTAATTTCCGATCAACTGCACGGTCAACAAGAGCATCATTATTCTGATTTTTCTTGAGCATTTCCTCAGCATAATTATCAATATATTCCTCCGGAACATTATCCATACCATACTGAGCAAACTGGGCACGGGCTGCTTCCTTAGCAGTATCCTTAACATCATTGTCATCTATCTTTATGCCATTAGCCTCAACCAACTGGTTCTTAATCAATTGCCAGGTAAGTTGCTTGATGCTCTGATCATAGTTTTTATCCACAAAAGCCTGATCTTTGTCCTTGTTGGTAGCCAGCATAATACGTTTAAGAAGACTATCCGGATAGGTTAGTTTTCCAACCTTTTTCTCACAATGAGCACGAACATCCTGAATAAATTTGTAGTCAGAATCGGTGGCTAATTGAGCCTTAAGGCCGACAGTAATTTTATCACGGAATTCCTTTTCATTCTTTACAGTACCCTTGCCGAACACGCTATCAAAGAGTTCCTGATCTACAGGATGCTTCACGAAGCGCTGGATTTCAGACACTTGAAAAGTGACATCATTCACATGATCCTTCACATCCTTTCTGTCAATCTTCAACAAGGAAGACACTTCTGTATCATTGTCAGGATAAGCTTTTCTAGGATTAAATGTGATAACATCACCCAATTTGACATTATCGAAAAGTTTCTTTTGGTCATCAACCTTGATGTATTTCGGCATAATAACAGCTTCGTCAACAGAGATGCCGTCTTCCTTAGCATTACCCTTCTCATCAAGTTCTACAAGATGTCCCTTCAGCATATCCCCATCAGTATATTCCTTAGCCTGTTCATACTTACCAGATCGGGAAGCGAACATCTCTACTTGTTGATCCAGAAGTTTGTCATCGACAGTGATATTATAATATTCAATCTTATCTCTCCCGCTGAGAGCAACCTTGAATTCAGGAGCTACAGCGATATCAAAGAGAAAAGTATAAGGAGGTTCTTTCGACAGATCCTGAGGTTGTTGCTTATCAGAAGGAAGCGGTTCGCCTAACATCTGTATCTTGTTGTCCTTCACATACTTATAAATCTGATTTCCTACGAATTTATTTATAGAATCTGCTTTTACAGAAGCCCCAAATTGACGTTTAATCAGTCCCATTGGAATCATACCCGGACGGAATCCAGGTTCTTTTGCACGTTTACGATAGTCCTTCAGTGTCTTCTCGACATCAGCTTTGTAATCAGGCTCTTCAACTATCATCGTCAGCAAGCCATTGACTTGGTCAGGATTTTCAAATGAAATTTTCATCTCTGATGTATTTGTTATTTAATTAATTATGCAGCAATTGAAGTGCAAAATTACGCAATAATAGCGAATATTCCTAATAAAAGGTGAAAAATTTGTTTTTTTTACCATCTCATAATTATTCTGCCATTTCCTTTTCAGAGTCTTCCTCAGCCTCCTCATCTTCAACATTCGGTTTAAAGCGGCGATAGACAAAATTCTCACTTAAATAATTCTTACGTACGATCGGATTAACTGCCAATTCTTCAGGTAATCCCTGAAAAAGGATACGACCTTCAAAAAGAAGATAAGCACGATCCGTAATAGACAGTGTTTCCTGCACATTATGATCAGTTATCAAGATACCGATATTACGATATTTTAATCGCCAGACGATATGCTGGATATCTTCGACGGCTATCGGATCCACCCCTGCAAAAGGTTCATCCAGCATAATGAATTTCGGATGAATTGCCAGACATCGTGCAATCTCAGTACGGCGGCGCTCTCCTCCGGAAAGCCGGTCACCTTTATTTTGTCTGACTTTTGTAAGTCTGAATTCCTTAATCAGATTTTCAAGTTCAGCAAGTTGCTGTTTATGAGAAAGTTTCGTCATTTCCAAAACAGACATGATATTATCTTCGACACTCATCTTTCGGAAGACACTCGCCTCCTGAGGAAGGTATCCAATGCCCGCGCGAGCACGCTTATATACCGGGAAGTCTGTGATTTCCTTATCATTAATATAAACATGCCCGGCATTAGGCCGTATCAGCCCCGTTGTCATATAAAAAGAAGTTGTTTTACCTGCCCCGTTAGGACCAAGCAGTCCAACGATTTCACCTTGCTTTACATTGATGGTAACCTTATCAGCCACCGTACGTTTGCCGTACCGTTTCACCAATCCTTCTGTCCTCAAAACAGATCTTTGCAAAAGCTGTGGATTTTGCTGATCATAGCCTGACATCTGAGATGACTTAATTTGCCCTCTATCTATATCATTCATAATATCCTTATTTATGTGCAAAAATACGAAAAAAGGAGAGAATAACATTGTTAAATTCAAAAACTATCAATAATATTGCAGTTTTTTATTAGATTTTGGTTACTTTTGCATACATAAAAGTTTGAAAATTCATATATGATATTACTCAAGTGGCTTACAACATTCGGCAAATATTTGATGCTCATGGGTCGTTCTTTCACCAAACCTGACAGAATGCGAATGTTCATGAAGAGATATCTTAAGGAAATGCAACAATTAGGGGTTAATTCCATCGGTATTGTCCTTTTGATTTCTTTCTTTATCGGTGCTGTAATCTGCATTCAGATCAAGGTCAACGTCCAGAGTCCATGGATGCCGCGCTGGGTATCCGGATATGTTACCAGAGAGATCATGCTTCTTGAATTTTCTTCCTCAATCATGTGCCTGATCCTAGCCGGAAAAGTGGGTTCGAATATTGCTTCAGAACTGGGAACGATGAGGGTGACTCAGCAGATCGATGCACTGGATATCATGGGAGTTAATTCTACCAATTATCTAATATTGCCCAAAATACTCGGTTTAATGACAATCATGCCGTTTCTGGTCATCTTTTCATCAGCGATGGGAATCATCGGAGCCTATGGTACAGCCTATATCGGACATGTCATCTCACCCGATGACCTTACGCTGGGAATTCAGCACTCTTTCAATGAATGGTTCATCTGGATGAGTATGATCAAAAGTCTATTCTTTGCTTTCATCATCGCCAGCGTTTCCTCCTATTTCGGATATACGGTAGAAGGAGGTTCTGTGGAAGTTGGGAAAGCGAGCACGAATGCTGTCGTCAGCAGTAGTGTACTTATCCTGTTCTCAGACATTTTTCTAACCCAATTACTTTCTTAACCCGAGAGCCAATTTTCCTTAAGTTCTGAATATGATAGAAGTTAAAAATCTCACAAAGAATTTTGATGATAAGACCGTTCTCTTCAATATCAACACAACATTTGAGACCGGTAAGACCAACTTGGTTATTGGACAGAGTGGTTCCGGGAAAACAGTGCTTATGAAGAATCTCATAGGATTGTTAAAACCCACAACCGGTCAGGTTCTCTACGACGGACGGAACTTCGTGGAATTAAGCAAGAAAGAAACGGCTAAGATGCGACGCGAGATGGGAATGATCTTTCAAGGGGGAGCACTCTTCGACTCCCTCACAGTTCAAGAGAATGTACGTTTCCCACTGGATGTCTTTTCCAATAAGAACCTACGAGACAGAATCAAAAGAGCAGAAGAATGCCTGGCCCGTGTCAACCTGCTTGATGCAGAACACAAGTATCCTTCTGAGATTTCAGGAGGTATGCAGAAACGCGTGGCAATAGCCCGTGCAATCGTACTCAATCCGAAGTATCTGTTTTGC
>DAIPMC010000050.1:0-223 GCA_036768895.1 Prevotella sp.
TAAAGGAGCAACCCAAGAAAAACAAAATGGTGATACCTTTTTTAAAGACTCAAGGCAAACTCACTATTCCTCGATGTTCGGGAACAATCCATTGAATGTACATTTTGGTAATCTCAATGCCAGCTATACCATAGACTCCCTAAACCTTTTTACCCTCTCTTTCGGAGGATATTATTATAAAGTAAAAGCTAACTCAGACGGTACAGATCGCATGGTAGATGCC
>DAIPMC010000050.1:282-18602 GCA_036768895.1 Prevotella sp.
GGCGCATGGATTATCAGCATAAGACCAAACTTGACGGTGAGGTTCTGACGGCTTCGTATATGCTATCCACCACACGAAACGTAGATAACGAACAGACCAACTACAATAATATGCTCAACATGCCTGTAGACTATCATGGATATAGCAAAAAAAACAAAGAGCATTTTGTAGAGCATACTTTCCAACTTGATTATGTCCGCCCTTTCTTAAAATACAACAAGATGGAATGGGGAGCCAAATATATCAATCGTGAAAATGAAAGTAACACTTCAATGCTTTACGATGGTTCAGATGACAACACTTATAATAAATTCGACCACAACACCCAGATTGCAGCAGGTTACGGTGAATGGATTTATGCAAATAAGAAATGGGCTGCTCGGGCGGGATTAAGATATGAATACAGTTATCTGAATGCAAAGTACCCAGATGGAAGCGGGAAAAACTTTCATAAAAACTTAAATGACTGGGTACCGTCAGCCAGTATAAAATACAACTTTAATATGTCCAATTCCTTGAAGTTAAGTTATGCGACAACGATTAACCGTCCTGGAATTTCTTACCTGAATCCAGCCGATATAAATACACCAACAGCAGAGAACTATGGAAATCCAGGACTGAACAGTGCTCGTAAAAGTGCTTTTACACTGGAATACATGCATATTAGTCCAAAATTTACCTATAATCTGTCTCCCTATTACAACTTCTCCAACAACCAGATATCCGCTATCCAGTTCGCCAAAAACGGAAAGACCATTTCTACTTTCGACGATGCACTTCATACGAAGAGCTTAGGAATTGACGGATTTATTCAAGCCGCACCGTTTACAAGTACCTCTATTATGATTAACGGTCATATAGAAAAAATCTTTATGAATAACCAACAACTTGGTATTTCGTTGAATGGCTGGTCAGGAATGGCAACAGCTAACATTACGCAGGTTCTACCCTGGAAACTCAGACTAAATATCGGCGGCGGTAGTTCTTTCGGACTAAACGTAAATTCCGTTTATGGATATAGTGGCAACTGGTATTATCATTATATTGCCTTACAACGTTCTTTCCTGAAGGATGATCGACTGACTTTCATGATCGGTGCAGATAATCCTTTCGGTAATCACTATCAAAAAACAACATCCAGGACAGTTCATGGTGATTATACAGGTCATCAGTTTGATTATCAGGAATCAAAAGAAATCGGATTCAGAATTACCTATCGCTTTGGAAAGTTGAAAGCAAGCGTCAAGAAGGTTGAGAACACAATCCAGAATAATGATGTTATCGGAGGTATTAAAAATAATGCTGGTTCAAGTCAGGGAATGCCTGGAGGTCAGAAATAATGATTATTAGAGATACTATTACCTTATGCTCATATTCCTTATAAAACAAGACCCAGACTAATTATACCCAATACAAGAAAATTTACAATTATAAGATTCTATATCAAAGAAGGACTTTCGCTATCTTGCAGAAAGCCCTTCTTTTTTTGTCCAAACCCTAAAGGTCTCTTGAAATATAAAACAATCCTATAGACCACGATAAGTAAAAATGATTAAAAACACATCAGCCTTTTGTTATTCCCCTATTTTTTGTTAAATTTGCAGACAAGTGTATTCTTTCGAGACCTCACCATAAATTGCAGCCGATAACATTTTAAAGAAGCAAGGACAAACCAATATGGTTTCGTCAAGCATACGATAAGCAGAATGAAACTCAATCTATCTGAATTACTCCAAAAAAGCCAGAGCAAGCGATACTTCTCCTTTGAAGTTTTGCCTCCTATCAAAGGTAACAGTACCCATCAACTTTTCAGTACCATTGATAAGTTGAAGGAATTTCATCCTCTCTTTATTAATATCACCACACACCATAGTGAATATGTTTATCGAGAATTGGATAATGGGCTCATAGACCGACAGCGCATCCGCCGTCGTCCTGGCACTATTGCTATTGCTGCTGCAATACAAAATCGTTATGGTATTCCTATTCAGCCTCACATTATCTGTTCAGGTACTACAAAAGAAGAAATCGAATATGAACTCCTTGACTTACAATTTCTCGGAATCAATAATATTCTATTACTCAGAGGAGACAAGGCGCGTGAGGACAAAAGTTTCAAACCTACACCTGGAGGATATACACATACTACAGAACTGATCAAGCAAGTTAATCAATTCAATAATGGCTTTTTTGTAGATGGGACTCCCATGAAGCATCCTGAATGGAAATTTGATTTCGGTGTAGCCTGTTATCCGGAGAAACACGAAGAAGCGCCGAATCTGGAAGAAGACATGAAATATCTCAAAGAGAAACAGGATTTAGGTGCAGAATATGCGGTAACCCAATTATTCTATGACAACGAGAAATACTATTCCTTTGTAAAAAAGGCTAAAGAGATGGGTATCACCATACCTATCATTCCAGGGATCAAACCTCTGACAAAGTTGCGTCATCTGACTATCGTACCCAAGACATTCCATGTAGATATTCCAGACGAATTAGCCAAAGAAGCTCTAAAATGCAAGACTGATGAGGAAGTCAGTGAACTAGGTGTTGAGTGGACGATAAATCAGGTTGAAGATCTCTACAAACACGGTGTTCAAAATGTACATTTCTACACCGTCAGTGCTGTTGATAGCATACAGAAGGTAGTCAAAAGACTTCTTTAAAAGGAAAAAGATCAAGGCTCTTAACGAAAAAGATGGATAGTGAAGCATTTAACGATATAATAGGACAAAGAGAAGCCATTAGCAGGCTATTACAGTTGACAGAAGAAGATCGCATTCCCCATGCCCTACTTTTCTGTGGACCGGAAGGTTGTGGAAAGATGGCTCTTGCAATGGACTTCGCAAAATATCTGCTCACGGAAAATATTTGTAATCCGACAGCACATGAGAATGCTTTAGCTATGCTCTCCAATTGGGAACATCCGGATCTACATTTCACTTATCCGACTATAAAACTCCCGGGGATGGGAAGTGATCATAAACCAATAAGTGATGATTTTGCCAGCCAATGGCTCCAATTGCTTAGCGAGGGAACTTATTTTACCATTGAACAATGGCTTCAGATGATGGGAGGTGGAAACAAACAGGCTATCATCACTGCTGCCGAAAGCGATGCTATCGCACATAATCTAAGTTTGATGTCCAGTCAGGGAGGGTATAAGATCAGCCTGATCTGGCTCCCTGAGCGTTTAAACCAAGAAGCTGCGAACAAACTCCTAAAGGTCTTGGAAGAGCCCCCACAAGAGACTATCTTCCTACTCGTCACGGAACATCCGGACCAATTGTTGGATACTATTACAAGTCGGACACAGCACTTCGACATGAAGAAAATCGATACGGCTGATATCGAAAAGGCGTTAATAGAAAGAAGAGGAATTGATCAGGAAGATGCACACCGCATAGCAAGAGTTGCAAATGGCAATTGGAATCTGGCTCTCAAGGAAATATCTGCCGATAATGAAAACAAAGAATTTCTGGAAGAGTTTGAGCAACTCATGCGACAGGCTTACAGCCATAAAGTACAAAGCTTAAAGAAATGGTCTGAACAGATCAATGACTTCGGAAGAGAGAAACAAATTAGAATGCTTGCTTATTTCCTACGCCTGATCCGAGAAAATTTCATATACAACTTCCATCAGCCAGAACTGAACTATATGACTCGAGAAGAAGAAAATTTCTCCAGAAATTTTGCACGCTTCATCAACGAAAACAACATCAAGGAAATAGCCGGACTTTTCAATCAGGCTTCAGGTGATATCAGCCATAATGCAAATGCCAAGATGGTGTTCTATAGCGTAGCTCTGCAGGTAATGTTGTCACTCAGAAGATAAGAAAACTAAACAAAGAGATTACTTCAAGCAAGAATCATAAAAACATAATAATATACGAAATATGGACTTCAAAAACATAAATTTTGAATCATGTCGTGATTGCGACCGCGGACTCTGTGCCTGCGCCGCAGGAAAGCAGGATAAACAACTCAACACCTACGATTGGCTTGCTGATGTTCCGGGTAATGTGCAAAGCACTGACTTAGTTGAAATACAATTCAAGAATACCCGCAAAGGATATTATCACAATGTCAATCATCTAGATATAAAAAAAGGTGATATTGTAGCAGTCGAGGCTAATCCCGGACATGATATCGGTGTAGTCACACTTACAGGAAGATTGGTTAAGTATCAATTAAAGAAGGCTAATTTAAAATCTGCAGACGATGTCAAACGAATCTATCGCATTGCCAAGCCGGTAGATATGGAAAAATATGAAGAATCCAAAAGCCGCGAATATGATACCATGATTCAGAGCAGGCAGATTGCAAAGAAGCTCGGTCTGGAAATGAAAATAGGAGATGTAGAATATCAGGGTGACGGAAATAAAGCTATCTTCTATTACATTGCTGATGGACGTGTAGATTTTCGCCAATTGATCAAAGTTCTTGCAGAAACATTTCATATCAGAATTGAAATGAAGCAAATCGGCGCTCGACAGGAAGCCGGTCGAATCGGTGGCACAGGACCTTGTGGCAGAGAACTATGCTGCGCTACGTGGATGAAAAACTTTTCCAGTGTCAGCACAAATGCTGCCAGATATCAGGACATCTCTCTCAATCCTCAGAAACTAGCGGGTATGTGTGCCAAATTAAAATGCTGTCTGAACTATGAAGTGGATGATTATGTGGAAGCTGGCAAAGAACTACCAAAGAAGGATATTATCTTGCAGACAAAAGATAATGACTATTATCTCTTTAAAACTGATATCTTAGCCAGACTGTGCACTTATTCTACTGATAAAAACTTGGCAGCCAATATGGAAACGATCTCGGCAAAAAGAGCACAGGAGATCATTCTGATAAACAAGAAAGGCGAAAAGCCTCTTTCTCTTCAGGAAGATGGAAAAGAAAAAGTCCAGGAAAAACCTATTGACTTATTAGCAAATACGGATGTCAGCCGTTTTGATAAAAACAGTAAGAAGAAAAAGAAAAAACTTCAAAAGGACAGAAACGGAAACCACTTACAAAAGGGACAGAATCCAGCAGATTCAAATTCTCATCCATTAGATCACCAACAAGGAAAGATTCAACAAAAGAGTTCTGGTTATGACAAGGACCCTGAGGAGAAACCACGTCAGAAAAGACAACCGAAAACTAATCCGAGCAAAAGCGATCAACTACAGTCAGATAAATTCAGGAATCATTCAGAGAAAACCAATTCTCATTTAAGGAGAGTAAAAAGAACTTATCAGAATCATAAAACAAATAGCACTGCTCCCAATATGCAGAAATTGAATTCAGACCTACAAACGAATAAAGCCCAATCCTATACGGCACAACCGCAAGATATAGCCAAAGTTCCACAGACGGGGGAGAATTCTATTCAGAAAGTTGATAATAAAGATCAATGAAAAAGTCATATATTCTCCTATTTCTCTGTACTATCATTTTCTTCACATCCTGTCTTGAGCATAGGGTGTATGATCATTATGAACATACACCATTGTCCGGATGGGAGAAAAATGACTCCTTGTTTTTTAATATTCCCAGTTTAGCAGAAACGGATAATTACAATATCAATCTAGGATTACGTATCAATAGCACTTATCCTTTTCAGGCCATAACCTTGATCATAAAGCAAACGGTCTATCCTGGGGGGAACAGGAATAAAAAAACAGGTTTCTCTGCCGGTAGATTGGAAAAGACCTATATCGATACCCTGAACTGTAGACTAACAAACAAAAACGGGCGAATAGAAGGAAGAGGAATAGGAAGTTTCCAATATCATTTTCCTGTAACAAGAATTCAACTGAATAAAGGAGACAGCATTCACATTTGCATAAGCCATAACATGAAACAAGAGATACTTCCGGGCATTTCAGATATCGGCATCGAATATGTGAAGGAATAGTAGATGAGAGCGTCTGATCTACTATTCACGCACCAAATTTCTTCCTGCATCTATTCTGAGGAAGATGAAAAGCAGGATCGTAAATCCCCATAAAGAAGATCCGCCATAGCTGAAAAATGGTAAGGGAATACCAATAACAGGAGTCAATCCAAGAACCATTCCTACATTAATAAATACATGGAACAAGAATATACTCAGTACACAGTATCCATAGACTCGGCCAAATCGGAAAGGTTGTCGTTCCGCCAGAAAAATCAACCGTATAATCAATGCCAGGAAAAGCAATAGTACACCGGCACTACCCCAAAAGCCTTCTTCCTCTCCTACCGTGCAGAAGATAAAGTCAGTATCCTGTTCCGGGACAAACTTCAGTTTAGTCTGTGTCCCGTTCAGAAATCCTTTTCCTTGTAAGCCACCTGATCCAATAGCAATCTCACTCTGATGCACATTATATCCAGCTCCCGCCAAGTCATCATCCAATCCGAGCAACACATTAATTCTAACCCGCTGATGGGGTTCCAGAACATCATTCAGCACATAATCAGCTGAATAGAAGAAAACGATTGAGCCCACAGCAAAAGCAGCAATATAGAGATAATTCTTCACACGTGTACTCAAGCCCTGATAAAGAAGGAAACCTATCAATACAGCACAAAGTAAGAGTTGAACCCAAACAATGTCAAAGGGGATAACAAACTCTGAAAAAAGTAAAAATATGAGGGTAACCCCAAGAGATAAACCTATCACCCAATGGGTAAGACGCTTATTTTTGCAATAAATCTGGATCATTGCTGAACAGAAAATCTGCACAAGAAGAAGCACGATAAATTTACCTACGGAAGTAGGAGTATCCCATAAAAACAATTGCTCATATTTAATACCGACTATAAAGTAGATCACCATAGCTACTGCTGTAAACAGAATACTTCCCGGCATTCCTTCCCGATAAAACATCAAGAAGAAGGCTAAATAAACCAAAGCAGATCCGGTCTCTCTCTGAGCTACGATCATCACCAATGGAAGAACAACAATAGCACAAGCACATAGGAAATCCTTCCATTTATGCATATCAAAACCATAGCTACCCATAAATTTCGATATTGCTAAAGCTGTAGCAAACTTGGCAAGTTCTGCCGGTTGAACACGTAGAGGACCTAAAACCAACCAGGAACGCGACCCCTTAATCTCATGTGGATTAAATATGGTCAAAAAGAGTAAGATCATAAATACCACATAAATCACATAAGCAAAAGTGTCATAGAAGCTATCATCAAGCATGAGGATGACAAAACCAAGTACAATAGAAGTTCCGATCCAGATTATCTGCATCCCTGAACGGGTACTAAGACTGAAAATATCCGTTTCACCAAAAGTATAACTGGCTCCGCATACACTGAGCCATCCAAAGACGAGCAGTGCCAGATAAATCCCTATCGTCCACCAGTCAAGTGAACGGAGTACACTGGTTTGTTGTGTTGGTGCTTGAATCATTTCTAAGCAAATATTTATTTAACCGGGAATACCGGTAATCAGTATAATAATCTACCCCTGATAACATCAATGCCAAAGGCTTACAAAACACCCGATTAGTTTATCGGTTTGCCTTACCATAAGCAATACGACGCTTTGAAAACTCATCAGCCATTTTTTCTGATGAGGGCGAAAGTTTACCCTTCAAAAATTGTTCCATCATCAATCCTCCGATAGGCACTCCATATACAGCGCCCCATCCTCCGTTCTCTACATACACGGCAATAGCGATTTTAGGACGGTTCATAGGAGCAAATCCCATGAATACAGAGTGATCCTGCCCACGATTCTGAGCAGTACCGGTTTTTCCACAAGGTACAAAATCATAACGTGCCAGATCTTTACAGGTACCATGCAACGCTGAGCCACGCATTCCACGGATGACCAGATCATAAGCATACAGGCTGGCACGCGTATAATGACGTTGACGGAATTTCTGAGCGATCGGTCTCCCCTTGACCCTACTGACGACATGAGGTATATAATAATAGCCACGATTGGCTATCGTAGCACCTAAGTTAGCTATCTGAAGAGGCGTCAGGCAAACTTCACCCTGTCCGATAGAAACAGAAATGACGGTCAGCCCATTCCAAGATCCATTATAAGCTTTATCATAGAAATGAGCATTTGGAATCAGCCCGCGCTTTTCACCGGGCAAATCAATCCCCAACTTATATCCAAAGCCCATACTAACCATATAATCGCGCCAGACATCCATCGCATCCTGTACCGTCTTATATTTGCTCCGGTTCGACATCATATTGAAGAATCCCCAGCAGAAAAACGAATTGCATGAAGTCGTAATCGCATCAACAACATTCAATGGAGAAGGATGGCTATGACAACCCACATGAAGTCCCTTATAATAAAATCCCCTATGACAAGGATAAAGAGTATGACTATTGATGATACCCTCCGTCAGGAATGTGAGAGCCTGAGAGGTTTTAAAAGTCGAACCAGGCGGATATTGTCCTTGTATAGCACGATTAAGCATAGGCTTCCAGACATTTCGGGATAATGCCTTTTCCATTTTTCCACGCATTCGTCCAACTATCATACGGGGATCGTAGGTAGGAGAAGAAACCATACAAAGCACCTGCCCTGTAGATGGCTCTATAGCAACTATTGCGCCTATCTTGCCCTTCATCAACCGTTCGCCGAGAGCCTGAAGCTTCCAATCTATCCCCAACGTCAAATCCCTTCCAGGAATAGGACGATGATCAAATTTACCATGTTGATAACTTCCTTGAATACGGCCATGCGCATCTCGAAGGAGGATTTGGACACCTTTAACCCCACGAAGATCATTCTCATAAGATTTCTCAATGCCCATCTTTCCGATATAATCACCAGCCTGATAATAAGGATCTTCCTCTATATCACTCTCAGAGACTTCACCTACGTCACCTAGCACATGAGCTCCGTATGGAGAAGTATACTGACGGATGCTACGCTTTTGAATATAAAATCCAGGAAAGCGAAAACTTTTCTCTTGAAACACACTGAACTCCTTATCCGAAAGCTGGGGCATAAAGAGTTGCTGCGTAAAACGTGAATAACCTGGATTTTTCCGATAATCTTTGATGTCATCCATTCTCTTGATGAACCACTCTTTGGTAATTCCTAAAGAATTACAAAAATCAAGTGTATCCAGATGGCCTTTCTCCTCATCCATAACCACCATAATATCATAAGATGGCTGGTTATAAACGAGCAACTTACCATTCCGATCAAAAATAGTACCTCTGGAAGGATATTCTATCTTCTTGAGAAATGCATTGGAATCAGCATTCTTCTTGTAGTCGTCACTGGCAATCTGAAGAGCGAATAACCGGATAATATATAAAAGCACAATTATCACAGCCACTCCTCCAATTACATATTTTCGATTTTCAAGATTAAAATCTTTCATTCCCAATTTATTCTCCTCCGGAAAGCAAAATCATTCCGGACTTAATTACCTATTCTTGATGATGTTTCTTATCCAGATTCTCTATGGCCATCAGAAATATCATCGTAATGAAAAAACTACCACATATACAAGTTAGCCACTGTAACCAGTTGAAGAAACTGAATGATTCCAAAGTAAAAAAGAGCAGACAATAAACAAAGACTATTACCATGGAATAGCTTAAGAAAGACTGGAACCCCATCGTACGTATAGACGGAGAGAAATCTTCTGCAGCATCACGAGGTATAAAAAGTTGCATCACATAAGGCTGAATCAATGCTATAAAGGTCATCGAACCCGCAGCAACACCAGGAGTATTGGCGAAGATGTCAACAGCCAATCCCAGGAAAAAGCTCCAAAGTAAAATAGCATACTTCGGATAACTACGGCGAAAATGTAGTACCAGATACACATAAAGCAATGGAGTGGCACAATGAAAGAGCTGAATGTGATTAAACACCAGTACCTGCACAAGTAACAGTATTAAGAAAGTAAGCAAACGATGTAAATTATCCATATTCATACGTTAATTTTCATCCCCTCCTTCCTTTTCTTTAATAGAATCCTGAGCTGCACGCAACACTTGCAACTGTTGCTGCATCACTGTATCATCAATCACACATACATCACGTAAATTACCAAAGTCTGTAGCAAGTTTAATCATCAGACGATAAGACAAGCCATCGGAAGAGTTATACACATGTAAAATCGTTCCGGCAAGAATCCCTGGTGGAAAGACAGAGGAATAGCCACTTGTAACAATCTGGTCATGAAGTTTGAAATGCGCATGTAAAGGTACATCATCCACGTATGCAATGTTAGAAGGCCCTCCGGTCCAGTGAAGATAGCCGAAATAGCCACGCTTCTGAATTGCCACACTAATACTAGACTGAGAATTAAGTACAGGTATAACCACAGAATAGTGTAATGACGTCAAATAAACGATTCCGACTACTCCTGTTCCGCAAACCACACCCATATCCTTCTTGATTCCATCGGCTGAGCCTTTGTCAAGAGTAATAAAATTATCTCGCTTATTAAGCGAATTATTTACGACTTCGGCAGGAATCAATCTGTAAGTACGAAGCATCTCCAACTGGCTGCTTTTCATCAGACTCTTATCACCAGTTGCCTTAGTCAGATTAGAAGCTAAATCCATCACCTCATGCTCCAGATAGGCATTCCGTTGAGTAAGTTCCTGATTTACCTTAGAAAGAGAAAAGAGATGCTCGATATCAGCATCCCATTCATAGAATTTTCCGGCAACCGCATTTGCAGAAGAAAAAAACACACTACCCTGGTAGCTATTCCATTGAAACAGCAATATAAAACTTATCACCTCCAGAAGTATGAAGACGAACCAATGGTTACATTTTGCCAGAAATTCGATTAAATTTTTCATATCTATCCACTTCTACCCCATCCAGCGCACTAGAAACAGGGCTGTCCACACCCATCAAGGCACGGACCTCGAGAGATCCTGTTATCTCATCAAGAATGAAAAACGGTCCACATTCTTCAATGCAATACCCGCACCCTTAGCGACACTATGTAAAGGATCTTCTGCAATATGGAAAGGAATCTTAATTTTGTCTGTAAGACGCTTGTCAAGTCCTCTCAACAAAGCTCCACCTCCTGTCAGATAGATACCATTCTTCACAATATCTGCATACAACTCTGGAGGAGTATTTTCCAGAGCACTCAGCACAGCATTTTCAATCTTTGCTACTGTTTTATCCAGACAATGTGCTATCTCCTGATAACAAACCGGCACTTCCATAGGAAGAGCTGTAATACGATTAGGACCATGGACGATATAGTCTTCAGGGGCTTCATCTCCCAAATCAGTAAGAGCAGATCCGACATGGATCTTAACGCGTTCAGCCATACGCTCACTGACCTTCACATTATGCTGTCGGCTCATATATTCCTGTACATCAGCTGTAAGATCATCACCTGCAATACGGATAGAATTATTGCAGACAATACCGCCCAGCGAAATCACTGCAATCTCAGTACTGCCACCACCAATATCAACAATCATATTTCCTTCTGGGGCTTCAACATCAATACCAATGCCAATAGCTGCAGCCATAGGTTCAAATATCAGATACACATCACGTCCATCTGCATGTTCAGCAGAATCTCGGACAGCACGCAGTTCAACCTCTGTAGAGCCTGAGGGTACTCCAATGACCATCCGCAAAGACGGAGAAAAAAGTCTGCTACCTGTATGTACCATTTTAATTAGGCCACGCATCATCTGCTCACAAGCGGTAAAATCAGCAATCACTCCATCCCGAAGAGGACGAACTGTACGAATATTATCATGTGTTTTTTCGTACATCATCTTTGCCTTTTCACCCACTGCAATCATTTTATTGGTACGACGATCAAGAGCCACTACAGAAGGCTCATCAACTACAATCTTATCATCACTGATAATAATCGTATTGGCCGTACCCAGGTCCATTGCAATTTCCTGAATGAATGAAAAAAATCCCATGTCTTAATTTCTTGATTATTTTAAGCTTAAAATATAATCTCTCGTACTCTATTAACAATGACCAGACTCTTAATGATTATCTTTAAGAGTTTCTGCAAACCATGAATGAATTGCAGTATCATAATGGCTACTGACAGCAAAAGCCCTTTCTGCAAACTCTTTACGATCCTCAACAGTGGTCTCTCCTGACTTTTTGTTCAAAAGATCAAGGAATTTGCCATATTCTGCCTTACTTGGCACAATGACTACATCTTTGAAATTCTTCGCTCCAGCACGAATTAACGAGATACCGCCTATATCTATTTTTTCTATAATATCTTGCTCTTTTGCACCCTCAGCAACAGTTTCTTCAAAAGGATATAAATCAACAATGACCAAATCAATGGCTGGAATCTGATATTTCTCCATTTCCTGCAAATCGTCTGGATGATCCCGGCGGGCCAATATTCCACCAAAGATTCTGGGATGCAAAGTTTTCACGCGTCCTCCCAGAATAGAAGGATATGTGGTGACTTCCTCCACTTTCTCGCAATCATATCCCTGAGACTCGATAAACTTCTGAGTTCCGCCTGTACTTAAAAATCTAACACCTTCTTCGTGCAGTTTTGCAAGAATCTTCTCCAAACCATCCTTATGAAAGACTGAAATCAAAGCAGTCTTCATCCTCTTCGTTTCTGCCATAAACTTTGGTATATATTAATTTATAGACTGCAAAGTTACTAAATTCCATTGAATCATGATGATAAAAAATAATAAATCTAAGTTTTTTAACTATAAAAGGGCAGATTAGAAACCGCAAAAATTATGGAAGGGAAAAAACAATGCAAATAGTTATCTGTTTCACAAACGGCGAGAAGAGTATGTGCGGCAACTATACTTTCATTTATCCCATAACACTTAACCCGTTTTATATCTTCATTAAAGTAGTACTTCATCTATACGACGAAAACAGGAAAGCGCGGATAAAATCATACAGACACCACCAACATTCATTTCGGCATACAGCCCCTCTATTCAGGAAAACTTTCAGAAGAAAACATAAATAGGGATAAAAGTACTTTCAACTTTTAATCTGTAATTGATAATCCTTCCCCCTGTCAGAAACAATTTTGAGATTTCCATTCTTCTCAACCGTCAGTTTCAACCTTTTTATCAAAGTGTATAACGTATCACTTGCATCTGGTTTCCTTGGCCATAGAGCATCACTGATCTCCTGCTTGGAAAGTTTATGGTCTTTTGCCGTAAAGAACATCGTCATGAGTTGTTGCTGCATAGGAGTAAGCCGTATTGGCCTGTGTTTCAAATCATAAAAACACCGTTCAACTTCATCCAACATCATATTTCCGAAGACCACCATCCCTTTATGATGATTTCTGAAATATCCCAAGGAGAAAATCATCCATAACAATGCCATCAAGGAAATCATGCCCGTTAACCGTTGATCTGACAGCGCAAAGACTGAAGTCACAGAGCAATTAGCATAACTCTGGAATTCCAGCGAACTTGAATTGCGATGCCAGCTCATCTTCCTGCTGCATAAAACCTCCTTTGTATTATTATTCATCGCATAATACAAAAATGAGTGGTCCCGTAACTCAGGAATTCTCAGATGACTGCGATAATTCTGAATCGTATCCGGTGTTATCCAGCCATTCTGCTTCTCTGACAGAGTTTGTGCCAATGCCTGATTCATATCCCGGATAATGCTCCGTTTCGCACAATCATAGCCATGAACACTGGAAATAGCCATACAGCATACTAAGAAAAGAAATATCGCAATAGAATGGCAGGGTTTCATATCATAAACTTTAAGTAACTAATCAATTACAAAAGTACACATTATGAAGGAAACACACCAACTACAGAATATATCTTTTCGACAAGATCAGGTGCCAGGAAGCATCATTAACTTTATTTAACTCCTTGACTTTTCCTCTTCTTATTGTTTAAACCTTGATTTATCTACTGCTTCATGAGACTTCTCTTTATATCCTCCGAATTTATACGTAAAGGATACGCCAAATGTCCGGTAGCAAGAGAAGCTCATCTTGAGATCTTGTCCTTTAAAGTCAATATGAGGATTAATACCTGAAGTTTCAAACAAATCATTACAATAAACTTTAAGAATCGCATGCTTTTTCAGGAATTGCCAGCGGGCACTTAAATCCATATCACCAGATGCCGGCAAGTCGTAGGTTGCCTGGATTTCTTTTGAACGGATATATCCATCGGCAGAGAGTGTAATGTCCGGTTTGGCAGAGAGTGTAATGGTATTATTCAACTTTACTACACCAAACAGGACATTTCTGTCAAATGGAATATCATAGAAACGATCCGCCTTTTCCCTTTGCCAAGCCGCCATTAACATTAATCGTGTATCAAGCCAGCTGCCACACTTAAAGGGTAATGCAGCTTGAATGCCAGCTTGTTGCTGAAAATTGAAATTCAGATTTTTATAACTGATCGCTAAACGATCATGACGCTGATAAGGAGTTTGCACAAAATAATCTTCATCATAGTCAAACCATGCGGTAAACTGATACTTATCCTTTAGCAGATAGACTAAAGTAAGTTGATAGTCACTGGTCGGTTTCAATTCCGGATTACCGGTAATTTCATTATAGCCACCATTGCTATAACTTGTAAAATTGGTCATTTCCCAATAGTCCGGATACTCCCTATTGCTGCTTAGTCCCAGTTGAAACATCTGCCCGGGCACAGGGATATAAGTCAAATTGAAAGTAGGATAACAATTCCATTGATGCCAGATGGGTGTATGATAATACTCTGCTGCTACTGACGCATCGAACATTAATTTACTACTGAAATTCTTACTTAATCCGAAATAGACATTGATATCATCTTCTTTCAGACGGGTATATTCAGACGAGGGATGATCCCCGGTAGTCGTTTTTACTTCGGCATACTGCTGATTGGTATGATTGATACTCGTAGAATAGATTGCTCCATAATTGATACCCCAGTTATCTTTCAAAGTATGCTCTTGCGAAAGGAAGTATTTCCATCGGTTAACCTGCTGGTCATTATCAACTATATACTTAAGAGTTCCGGTAGGCAGGGTGCTTGTAAGATGCTGTACTTCAGGACGATGATAATAAGTCATTTCGGCACCGACTTTGAAACCGAAAGGAGTACTATAGTCCAGACGCAAGTCATGAAGCCAAGGATGCGAATTCAAACCTGTTGTCCCCAAAACATTACCGGAAATATCCTCTATAACGTTACTTTTATGATATTCTCCATTATAGACAAGGCTCAACTGATGATTCTCTGCAAAATTATAATCCATTCCTAAACGATAGATATGCCCATAGCCATTTCCAAGCTCCACTTCATGTGAATTAATATCATGTATTGTTCCGTCATCAAGTCGATGATGAGAGCGCTCATCCGTTATCGTATAGCTGTCCCCATGGCTGTGTTGATACATCAGATCCAAGGAAAATTTACCTTTATAATATAATAAGGAAGTTCTCTCGCCAAACTCGGCATCATGTTGTTGCTTCCATGCCAAGTTGATTTCTCCCTGTAAAGGAGAAATGCCGTCAATGTGACTATGTTTCAGTCTGATATTGATAAGTGCGCCACGCACCTGCATCTTAGCAGGAGCATTGTACATCACATCCACTTTTGCTATTCGGTTCGCAGGCATGCTTTTCAGTAAGGAAGTCACTTCATCAACGGTCATATTCGTTACTTTGCCATCCAGAACAACCGTCGTAGGCATTCCTCCTAATGACAATTTCTTGTCTTGCTCTATAACCCCAGGAATTTCCTTAATAGCATCATACATATTATCTACAGCCTTCTTCTGAATAAGTCTTGGCAAGTCATAGGTAATGGCACTACCATTGACTTTTGCTATCGGGCGTTCACCTTTTACAATCACATCAGGCAAATTATGGATAATACTGTCCATACGCAAGGAATCAACTTTTTGTGCCTGTGCTCCAACAGGGATCATCAAAGATAGTACTAATAAGATTTTTTTCATATCATTATATTTTATCTGCTACAAAATTATGGAGAAAGTGAGAAAGGGACAAATACTCCCACTTATTTAATCTTAAGGAAAGTGTTATTTAGTCTTATCATTTCAGACATATTTATAATAAAAAACGTATCTTTACCTCATGAAACTGAAATATATCATCACCCTGGTCATTGTCCTGTTGATAGCAGTCTTCAGCTATCAATGTTACTGGCTCTTTCATCTTTATCACACACAAAAAGTTGAATTACGTCAGCGGACGATGGATGCCATAGAATATAGTGACTTTCAAGAGCTGATGAGCAGAGGAGACAATATCAGTAATAAGTTTAAAGCAACCGTAAAATTAAATATTGATAATGTAAATCATAAAAGAAAGGAGAAAAACGGAAAAGATTATTTTTTCTTTTATTTTGATCCCCAAGCCCTGAAAAATCCCGGCGAAACACTTTACGACCTTATACGTAACCGACTCCACTACGTTCTTGATCCCATGAAACAGAACGATATAAAATTGTTCTACCAACTGCTTTCAAAAAGACTGTCACGATACGGGATCTGGGAACCCATAAAAGTAGAACTCCATGCTAATAAAGATTCTATTATTGCCTCTTACAGTGGAAAACATTTCAAACCAAGTTCTTCTGATAATCATTTCGATTACACCTTCGGGAAAGATCAGGAATCATTTTACAGAGTCATCACACCTTCCGCCACAACGGTAATTCTAAAGGAAATGTCCGGAATTCTCACAGGATCACTGCTTATCTTTTTGCTACTGATATTTGTATTCCTATACCTTATTCATATTGTGAAGAATCTCCGGACACTGGATGAAATGAAAAGTGATTTCACCAATAATATGACTCACGAACTCAAGACCCCTATAGCTGTAGCATACGCGGCCAATGATGCTCTGCTCAATTTTGACATAACCAAGGATCAAACTAAGACCAAAAAATATCTTACAATCGGTCAGCAACAACTTAGACGGTTAAGCGGACTTGTAGAACAAATCCTTTCGATGAGTATGGAACGTCGCAAAAACATGAAACTGAATATCGAGGAGGTTATTATCCAGCCCATACTGGAATCGCTGATTGCTGAACAGAACTTTAAAGCCGACATACCAGTTGATATTTCCTTCAATATTCCCAAAGACCTGAGTATCAAAGTTGACCGCAATCATTTCGCTCACATCATAAGCAATTTACTGGATAATGCCATCAAATATTCAACCGGCAAGGCTGAAATAAAGGTTACAGCCCATAAAGATAAAGATTACACGGAAATTACCATTGCCGACAAAGGCATTGGCATTGCAACAGATAAGCAGAAATATATCTTCGACAAATTCTATCGCGTACCCCACGGTAACTTATATGAGGTAAAAGGATATGGACTCGGACTTTACTATGTAAGAAGTATGATGGACAGATTTCATGGTAACATATCCGTAAAGAGCGAACTAGGAAAAGGTACGACTTTTAAACTGAGATTCTATGACTAAGATACGAGTACTCTTGGTGGAAGACGAGGAAACACTCGCCATGATTATCAAGGATACCTTAGATGCCCAAGGATTCGACATCATCACCGCAGCAAACGGTGAAGAAGGACTTGAAAAGTTCTTTAAGGTCAAACCTAAAGTATTAGTGGCGGATATCATGATGCCTAAGATGGATGGCTTCGAAATGGTTCGCCGGATAAGACAGACCAATCAGTTAACGCCAGTACTTTTCCTGACAGCCCGGTCTGCCATCAATGATGTCGTAAAAGGTTTTGAACTTGGTGCCAATGATTATCTGAAAAAACCTTTCGGTATGCAAGAATTAATCGTCCGTATCAAGGCTTTAGCAAAACGTGCCACATTCTACCAGTCTTCATTCCAGTCAGAATCGCACAATCTGATAGAGATAGGAAAATACCGTCTGAATCCAACCACACAACAATTGTTCTTCGCCGGTCTCTCAGAAGAACTTTCCAACCGTGAATCCGAAATACTCAGAATACTCGCAGAAAACCGGAATAATATCGTAGAAACCAAAGATATTTTATTAAAACTTTGGGGAAATGACAGTTTTTTCAATTCCCGCAGTTTACAGGTATTTATCACCAAGTTACGTCATCAATTGTCGAGAGATGAAAATATCAAGATCATTAATATAAGAGGTATAGGTTATAAACTGATTACCGAAAGGCTTTAATAATATGATTATTCAGAAAAGCATCATTCACACTGTCAAAGGTATCAATCCTCTCATTAATCTGATAGCTTTAGTATAATCACCTTTTAATATAATATTCGGAAGAAGAAAAGAAAAAAGGAATTACGGAAATTCCGTAACTCCTTAACTTTAAATGTAGCGGGGGTGGGAAAACATCCTATTATTTACACCCCAAGACATAG